>JAGOWQ010000032.1 GCA_018060185.1 Leptotrichiaceae bacterium
TATTATTATGTTAACTTTTTAAATTATTTATGTTATACTATATAAAATAGTACTTATATGATACAAATAATTGAGTAATACTTTTTTTTAATATATGTCATTTATCCCCCTAAAATCATACTCAACTACTTTAAAATTAAAGCTTTGAAATACTTTTTTTACATACTATATAAAACATACTTTTCAGCTTAAAATTTTTAATAAATCTATCACCAAAAAAATTATTCCTGAAGATCTAAAATTAAAAAACTTAACTCTTACTTTCGGAATAAAAATTTAAAATAAAAAATGGAGGAAAATTTATGACGGAAATTTTAGAAAAGTATAAAAAAACTCTTCAGGGAAATTTTTTCTCAAAATCTACAGTTGATGCTTACATTTCAGATGTAAAAAAGTTTCTGGAATTTCTTCCGGAAGAAAATTTACAGCTGATACCAGGAGAAATTTTGAATTATAAAGTACATTTGAAGGAGAACTATAAAGTAAGTACCGTAAACAGAAAAATTTCCGCTTTAAATGAATTTTTTAAAATTTTTGATATAGATGCCAGGCTTAAGTCTGAAAAAGTTCATAATGGGCAAATTAAGGACGATTTTTTGACCGAAAAAGAGTATAACAGATTACTAAAGTTTGCCATCAACAAAAAGATGGAAATCATCATGATAATTTTAGCAAATACCGGAATCAGGATTTCAGAATTAAAATTTATATCAGTTGAGAATTTAAAAAGTGGAATAGTCGAAATAGAAAATAAAGGAAAGATAAGAAACATTATATTATCAAAAAATTTAATCCTGGTACTTAAAAAATATTGTAAGGAAAATAATATAAAGACAGGAAGCATTATTAATGTCAGCAGAATTTATATCCATAACTCTTTAAAGCAGTCAGCTGCCAATGCCAGGGGTGGTCTCAAAAAAAGTAAAGTTCACGCTCATGCCTTCAGGCATTTATTTGCTGTCCAGTTTTTAAAGAAAAACAACAATAATATTGCTGCTCTTGCTGATATACTTGGACATTCAAGTTTAGAAACTACAAGAATTTATACATCACTCAATAAAAAGCAATTTCAGAATATGCTGGAAGATATTATATAAAATATAAGTAGAATACTATAAATACAAACGTATTTTTTCCAGTTTACCCCTGGTTACACAGATGTTGGTACTACTCCGAAAAACGGACAAAAATCCCACTGGTATAAGAAAAAAAAAGCTATTTATATTTTGAGTACTCTATGCTAAGGTATACCCTGTTTTACTAGGTCATAAAACCTTAAAAATTATTTTTATGGTCTTTTTCTAATACATTTTTTATAACTTGATGGACATGGTCGATTAATCCATTGTGGATGATCAGGAATATTTAAGAGACGGATATGTGATACTGGCATTGGAAATATTAATCTTGGAAGATATTTACTTAATATACAAACTTATATTAGATTAAAAACAATATTTTGTCCTAAAAGTATAACATTTTGTCCCAAGATGTGATATAATGATTTATAATAAGATTGGAGGTGCATTTTTGTGAAAAAGCAGAATATTTTAAATCTAATAAAATATCATGTTGAAAGAAATGAAAATGCTTTTAGAAATGAATCCATAAGTATAGCAAGATACTTTGATTCGATTGGTGACTATCAGTTAGCAGAATATATTATGGGTTTAATTGCGGAATCAAATTTATATTCCCCACAAGCTAGTGATTTTATAAGTGAGTTATTAAAACAATTTGATATTAGAGGAATAGAACCGTTATATTTACCTACAGAAATATCCCATGATATAAAAGGCATCATTAATGCCGTTAATCATAACATAGGTATAAATAAATTTTTGTTTGAAGGATTACCCGGTAGTGGTAAAACAGAGGCTGCTAAAAATGTGGCTCGGTTACTTGATAGAGCATTGTATTATGTTGATTTTGATAACTTGATCGACAGTAAGCTGGGTCAAACAAATAAAAATATTTCAAGTGTATTTTCTGAAATAAATATGATTCCACATCCAAATAAAGTTGTTATTTTGTTTGATGAAATAGATGTAATTGCATTAGATAGAGTTAATAGAAATGATGTGCGAGAAATGGGAAGAGTTACCTCAGCTATTTTGAGAGAATTTGATAGATTAACTGATCTAAATAAGGAAATAGTAATTATAGCAACAACAAATTTATATTCAAACTTTGACAAAGCATTAACAAGACGTTTTGATGCAGTAATTAATTTTAACAGATACAGTAAAGAAGATTTGATTGAAGTGGCAGAGTATTATTTTACATCTTTTATTAAAAATTTTAAAGGAATCTCAAAAGATACAAGATTATTTAAAAAGATATTGAAGAAGGCTAATGATTTACCTTATCCTGGAGAACTAAAAAATATTATAAAAACTTCCTTAGCATTTAGTGATACGAGTATAGAGCATGATTATTTAAGAAGACTTTATAATAACTTAGTAGGTAATCTGGAACAAACTGATATTACTCAACTTCATATACAAGGATTTACAGTGAGAGAAATAGAAAAACTTAAAGATGAGTCTAAAAGTACGGTATCTAGAAAGCTGAATAAGGAGGAAAATGATGAATAATGTGTTAGAATTAAAAGGAAAATTTACTCAAGAATCAAAGAATACGAATAATCCCCCACGTGCTGTTATGAATGGTAAAGGGAAAGTGACCAGTGACCAGTTAGCTAAATTGCAATCTAAAATATCTCAAATTAAAGAGTTTTGGATAAAAGAGAACAAACCTTTCGAAGGAATTTTAATTAGTGTATATTATAATAAAATTGCTGCGAAAAGTAATCGGATTTCAGGATTATTTAAAGGAAAGCAATCTAATTTTTCTATTGTTGGAGCTAAATTCAATAAAGAAAAGAGTAAGCATATTATTACTTATTTTCTTGAGATTAAGGATTTAGATAGAAGTATTGACTTACTTTTTAAAACAAGAAATGTATTAAGTTCATATTTTGAAAATAGTATTAATGAATCTACTTTCAAAGATGAGAAAAAAATTAATAAAATTCCGTTTAAACAGTTTTCAACTAGTAAAACTGCATTTAAACAAGTGATAGCGGATGTTTCATATATTGAAGATTTTGAGGTAGAAAAGGCAACAGAACAATTAAAACAAAGTATTATTACATTGTATGATACTCATACAGATACAAAAGAGTTATTTAAAAGAATAGGTATTGATATTTTATCAAGTAGAATATTAGATAATCATACAGTATTTTTGGATGAAAATCAATTGAAGGTTTTATTTGAAAAAGCTCCTTATCTTGTTTCAATGGCAACGGAAGATTTGTCAAAATTAACTCCAGGAGATTTTATTGAAGAATATCAGGAAGGCATTTTACACGTACCTGCACCGAGTATTGAACCGACTATTGGAGTCATTGATACCTTGTTTGATAAAAGTGTTTATTTTGGTGAATGGGTAGAATATTATGACATGGTTGATGATAATATTCCAAAAAACTCTGATGATTACCATCATGGTACAGCTGTTTCTTCAATTATTGTAGATGGACCTAGATTAAATCCATGGTTAGATGATGGATGTGGAAGGTTCAAAGTACGTCACTTTGGTGTTGCAGCTGGTTCAACATTCTCTTCTTTTACAATTACTAAAAAAATAAAAGAAATTGTTGCTAATAATAAAGATATAAAGGTTTGGAATATTTCACTTGGAAGTAATCAAGAAATAAATGATAATTTCGTATCAGCAGAAGCTTCGATATTAGATAAAATTCAATATGAAAATAATATTATTTTTGTTGTAGCTGGGACAAATAAACCTCATGATGATATTGTAAAAATAGGTTCCCCTGCCGATTCAATAAATAGTATGGTAGTGAATGCGGTGACTAAAAAAGGCCTGTCAACAAAATATTCGAGAAAAGGGCTTGCATTATCGTTTTTTGCCAAACCTGATGTTAGTTACTATGGTGGTAGTGAGGAACAATATATTAAAGTTTGTAGACCATTAGGTGGAGGAGAAGCCGCAGGAACTTCATATGCTGCTCCTTGGATTGCCCGTAAGTTATCCTATTTAATTGATATTTTAGGTTTGAACAGAGAAGTTGCTAAAGCAATGATAATTGATGCTGCAAGAGGTTGGAATGAAAAACCAACACCAGAAGAGGTTGCTCTTTATGGACATGGTGTTGTTCCCATTAAAATAAATGATATAATTCAAACTGCTGAAGATGAAATAAAGTTTTTAGTATCTGATGTTAGTGAAAAATATAATACTTATAATTATTTTTTCCCAATTCCGATTAAAGATGATAAGTATCCTTATATTGCAAGAGCAACTATGTGTTATTTTCCCATGTGTGAAAGAACACAAGGTGTTGATTACACTAATACTGAACTTAATCTTCATTTTGGTAGAATAGAAGACAATGGAAAGATAAAGGATATTAAAGGCGATAAGCAGAATCAAGAAGAAACATTGAATGCTGAGAAAAATTATCTTCTTGAAGGTGAAGCACGAGACAGATTTAGAAAATGGGATAATGTAAAATATATTGCTGAAACTCCTAAAGAGGGTATGAAAGCCAGAAAAACCTATAATAATAAAAATTGGGGAATGGAAATAAAAACAAATAATAGATTGGATCCTAAAGATGGAATGGGCGTACGTTTTGGAGTTATAGTTACATTGAAAGAAATTAATGGTGTAAATAGAATTGATGAATTTATAAAAAATTGTACTTTGAATGGTTGGCTAGTGAACAGACTTGATATTCAAACTAGAATTGAAATTAATGAAAAAATAAATGAAGATATTGAATTTGAATAAAAAGTAAATAAGTGGAATGGGCAATGTCATTAAGTTGGATAGGGCATACTAAACTGGACAAAAAATAAGTTGTGTAATAAACAATAGAAAAAATTATAAAGGAGGTAATAACAATGGCAAAACACCATGGTGGTAAAGTAGGAAAAGCTGCTAAAACTTTAGCGAGCAAAGGAAGTAGTAAATCATCTAAAAGTAAAGCCGGTCAAGTACTAGCTGAACATAAAGCAACACATCACAAGGGGTAATTATATTTTTCTCGAAACATGTTTTTACACAGGGTATTTTAAGTATATATTTTAAAAATAATGCTTTTTGGGGTTTCGTCTCATTTCCGACAAAACCCTTGTTAAGGATTTTACTAATTAAAATAGTTCCTAAAATGATCATTTTTTATAAGTTAATTTAAAAAGCCAAATTCCTTAACGTACAGGTTTTTGGCTTTTTTAGATATGATTTGAGCTTAGCGTACAAAATTTCTGAAATGTGGGCAGTACCCAAAAATAAATTATTGACACTTTAGTATATCTGATATATACTATATATAAAAAAGGAGATGAAAAAAATGGCTACTTTAAGAAAATTAATCACAATTCCAGACAATGATTTTGAAAAAATGAGTAATTTTGCTCAGAAAGAAAGAATCTCTTTCTCTGAATTAATTAGAAAAGCAACAAAAAACTATATAGAAGAGCAAGAAAATATGAACTTAAGCGAATATTTAAATACTCATTGTGAGTCTGTTTCTCCTGAAGAAGAAAAAGAACTGCTTGAAATGTTAAAAGATTACGACCCTAACGATAAAGGGAGGGAAATTACATTAGATGAAATCTTACAAAGTAATTTATCAAAAAAAAGCAGATAAGTGGATGTTAAAAAATCCTTACTCCATTAAATTTCATAAAGCTTTTTCAGAAATTTCAAAAGATATACATGAGGGATTTAAGATTTATGATATTAAAAAAATGAGCGGAAAAGCAAACTTTTTTAGATTAAGAATAGGGGATTATAGAGCTCTTTTTACTATAGAAAATGAAATACTTATCATCATAGTAATTAATATCGGAAGCAGAGGACAAATATATAAAAAGAGAGATTTATAAATAGGGGTCTCGCCCCCCGTTCCGACAAAACCCCCGCTAAGGATTATTATGAATTGGAAATAGTATCAAAAACGGTTAGCACAAGTCAATTTAAGTCCTTTGTTTAAAGTAATAGTTTTAGTGCCAGAAACACGAGATTTTTTATAAGAAAACTTCATATTTCTGCGAGTACTAATAACGGTCCTTTTTGGAACTATTTTAATTAGTAAAAATCCTTAGCGGGGGCGAGACCCCTATATGGAAGCCGCCATTGAAGAATTAGAAAAAACAGGAAAAAATCGTCCCAATTTAATTCCCTTTATTTCACCAATTCATTGGGAGCACATTAATTTTTTTGGAGACTATTTATTTGATTTAGAAGAAGAGTATTCTCTTGAAAAACTTAGGATTATAAGGGGATAAAAGAAAAGGACGGATCTTTTATTGTCCTTTTTTTATTCCTTAGCGTATATTTTCGTCAAATTCCTGTTGGTACCCCATTAAATAATTAACAAAAAAGTCAAAACCTGGACGTTAAGGATTTGGCTTTTTTAGATGAAAATATAGCTAGCGTACAAAATTTCCGGAATGTTGGCGGTACCCCTTCTCTTAATTCTGTGCAAACTTTTTTGGGGAATTCCACAATCCATTTTCTACCAATGATCTTTTGAATTATATATATTTTTTATATTTTTTAAAATTTTTAGAATCGTAGAAGTCCTTTATTTCTCCAAAAAATATAACTTCTCCGCCATTAAGTCCTTTTCCAGGTCCAATTTCAATAACATAATCAATAGCTTTTAACCCTATGAGATTATGTTCTATAAAAAGAATCGTAGCATTATTATTTAAAATCAAATTCTTTAGTAATAATAGTAATCTATTAGAATCCCTTTCAGATAACCCACTTAATGGTTCATCTAAAAATAATATTTTATCATTTAAATTTTTTCCTATATATTTAGTTAATCTTATTCTTTGAGCTTCTCCTCCTGATAAGGTATCTGTGGTTCTAAATAATGATAAATATCCTAACCCTATTTGTTCCAATATGTTTAGTTTGTTATTAATACTAATATTTTTAAAAAGTTTTCCTTCAATCAACTCATTGACCGTTAAAGATAATATTTCATATATATTCAATTCATTATATTTATACTTTAAAGCAATGTCGTTATATCTTTTTCCATTACATTTATCACATATTATTTCTTCAATTTCTTCACTAAAACCTAATTTATATCTAATTAGTCCTTTCCCATCACAATCTGGACATTTTCCTGTATCTGACATAAAACTAAAAATATTTTTATCAACTTTATTTATTTTAGAAAACAATTCTCTTATTTCATCATAAATACCTATATATGAAGCTATTGTCGAATTAATATTACCAGAAATAGGTTTTTGAGTTACATATTCAGATCTACTTATACGATTCACTAATTCTTTTACCAACGAAGTTTTCCCTGAACCTGAAGGTCCATATATCCCAGTCAATGCATTTTTAGGAAATTGAATATCAATATTTTTTAAATTATTTTTATTCAATTTTTTTTCATTGTAGTATCCAAAAATATTAAGTTTAGGAAATATAATATTATCAATATTTTCATCTTTTTTTACAATAAATCCACCGTCTTTTCCAGCTCCTGGTCCTAAAAATATAATTTCATCACATAACTTCAAAAAATTACGATTATGTTCCACCATTATAATGGTATTTCCACGATTTTTTATGATTTGTAAAGAATTTTGAATCGAATTGTACTCACTAACATGTAATTTTGCAGAAGGTTCATCTATTACATATAATATGTCTGATAATTTTGATTGGATAATATTTGTAATTCTTATTCTCTGTAATTCTCCTCCAGACAATGTTGGAATACTCCTATTTAAGTTTAAATATCCTAAATTACTTTCGTCAATGTACTCTAAAATCTCTATTATTCTATCTACAAATGGATTTATTCCATTTTCAATAATTTCACATTTTGGAATATTTTTTAAGAAATCTAATAATTCTGTAATTTCCATCATATAAAGTTCACCTAAATTTTTTAAAAAAACTTTATATTTTAGTACCTCAGCATTAAATCTCATTCCACTGCATACAGGACAAACTGTTTCTTTTGAATAATTATTTATTTTTATTTTATTTGATGGCTTCTTTATATCTTTCAAATATTTTTCTAATTCTAACATCAAGCCAATGTATTTAAATTCTTTTCTTCTACTTTTCCCATTTTGTTTATATGAAATTGTATACTTTTTATCAGAAATACCATATAAGAGTTCTCTTTTTTCTGTATCATCTAAGTCATCGTATTTTTTATCTATGGAAATTCCTATTTCACTGGAATGTAATACTAATAGTTTTTCATAATGATTACTTGTAAATTTTGTCCAAGGTATAAAAGCGCCATCTTTTATTTTTTTGTTTTTATCTATTATTTTCTCTTGGTCCAACTCAAATCCTATTCCTGTTCCTTCACACTCCAAGCAAGCATTTTTATAATTATTAAATGAAAATTCGCTAGGATCTCTGAAATTCATTATTGCAAATATAATTTTAAATTCATCATCTAGTGTTAAATATGTTGCTAAAGTTGATCTTGGATTATTATTTTTATTGTTTTGAAGCAAAGTAAGTGCAGGAATTATTCCATTATATTCTTCTATTAAAAATTTTTTTATACTATGAGCTTTATTATCAATTTTATCAAATTCATATTTTGATATTTGATATATTGTGTCATATGCTAAAGAAGTTTTTCCTGATCCACTTGGTCCCGATATTCCAATTATTTTTTGTTTTTCTAGCTTTAAATTAATATTTCTTATATTATTTGTTTTTATTCCTTTATAGTTTATAAAACTTCCCATTTTCACCACACCACTCACAATCTATTCTTCTATTAAAATTTATATTTTGAAAATTCATACTTTCTAATAAAAATTCACTTCGGTTGTTAGTCATAGTTAGATTATTCAGTTTAAATAAAACCTTTATACATTCATTAGATGTAATAGATGCAGAAAGAGCTGTTAAAGGGGGAAAACTTCCTATCTTTCGTGTAATTGTATTCATTTTTTTTATGTTTTTCATATCAATTTCATTTAATTCAATAAGAGACTTTTCAAAACAAGAAATACATGCTGTTTCACCTGGAATTATGACTTGTCCTATCAAAGTCAAATGGAGATTATAACCACCACCTATGATGTGAGGAATTTTATTTCTCATACAATATTCACCAATTATCTTAGATGTTGCGTCAACAGTAGGATAATCTGCACAGTTTACAATTAAATCTATATTTTTAAATTCATATCTATTAAAAAATTTATCATCCACTATATCATTGATTTTTATAACTTCTGTATCAGGCTGAATCTCTTTTAATCTTTTTTCGATTATATCAATTTTTTTCTTTCCAACATCTTCTGTAAAAAAACCTACTTGCCTATGTAAATTGCTTAATTCAATATCATCATAATCTACAATTATAATTTTTTTTATTCCACTCATTATTAAGTTATGTACTACCCATGTTCCTACTGACCCTAAACCTACTACCATAACTTGCTTTTTTTGAAATTCTAAAAATTTATTATTTATTTCTTTTATTGATAAACTATAGTCCTCTAAAAATCCAAAAATTCTAGGAAAAGTTTTTTGCTCTTTTATATATTCACTATCTCTTTTCAATAAAATATGATTAGTATTTAAATACTCTACTAAATTTAAAAATTCTACCCTTACATCTTCAGTATTTAAATTTAGATCTTCCATTATTTCAGTAACACTTTTTTTTCCATCAAACTTAAATAATATTTCTTTTATATCCTCTTCAAATTCAATAACTATAGTTTTTCTTATGTTACTTAAGAAAAACTCCACTTTCTTTTCCATTTCAACTATTGCAATAGAAGGTCTTAATTTATATATCACTTTTGTCACCACACACTATACATTTTTTATTTTTAGTTACTTCTAAATAATCAATTTTAATTTTATCAAACAATAATTCTCCTCTAATATTAGGTTGTTCTTTATCATAATAACCTAATAGATACTTTACTATTTCAGTTGTACCATAACTAATAGAAAAAAGACTCATAGATGGCAAACCACCTAATTCAAATATTTGTTCTTTTGTATTTTCGTAATCTATTGCATCAATATTATATATTGGGTTCCAATTTTTTAATTTTTTCTTAAAATAATCAATGTAACAATCAACGCAAGGTGTTTGATTTGGAATAATTAATTCTCCAGTACTCATAAGATGCGCATCAAAACCACCACCTACAAATAATCCTATATTATGACTGTAACACTCTCTTCCAATTTTTAAACTAGTTAATCCTATATAAGGTTCATCCATTGTATTAATAACGAAAGTAGGATTATTATTAAAATATCTTTTTAAGTCAGAATCATAGTCAAGTTTTTCAGCAAATTTTTTGATTTTTATATTTGGATTTATCTTTTTTAAATATTCAGATAATGAATCAACCTTTAGATTTCCTTCCTCTATTTTATTATAATAATAATGACGGGTTATACTATTCTTTTTTAATCTTTTATTATCTACAAAAATGAATTTTTCACATCCCATCATTGCTAATTGAATGCAAATTCCTGAACCTATAGCTCCTATGCCAAAAATCAATATTGTTTGTTTTTTTAATTTATTTTGTAAACTATATTTATTATCTAAAAAGAATTCCTCAAAAAATAGAATTTGTCTTTGATATCTTTCTATTTCTGAGCAATCTAAAAAAAATTTCTGTATTTCTTCTAATTTTATATCATATATTAACTTATTTTTTAAAAGAAAATCCAAAAGTGTTTCTAGATCTTTGTCAAATTCTAATTCCAATTTTTTTAGTATCTCCATTATTGTTTTTTGACCATCTAATTCTGAAATTAAATTTATAATCTCTTCAGTTACCTCTATTTCTATTCTATGACGAGAATTTATTTTATAAAAACATAAAATATCATCACCAATTTTATAAATATCTACGCCATCACCAGTTTTAAAATACGTATTTTTCATTGATTACTCCTATGAATAAAAAACATGGTCCTTTTATAAAAAGTTCCATGTTTCTTTTTAATATTGAACAACACCAGCATTTAATTCCAAGTACTCTCCCCATTGTTCTGGAGTTGCTACTTTTCCATCATTTGTGCATACTCTTGTACAACAATCACTTCTTGAACCTGAACAACCATCACTATAATTCTTTTTGACTAAATCATCCTGATCTAAAATTTTAAATTTAAAACTTCTTTTTTTAATTTCCATAATAACCTCCATATCTTTATATTTATTAAATATTAACACGAATTTTTATATTAGTCAATTTTAAGTATATCAATATCAACGATAAATAAAAAATTCACTTTTATATATAAATTATATCTTGAACATAAGAAATACTTTAATACATAACTAATAAGGTAGCCACCGATATTTCTTCAATCATCAAGCTATTGGCTCGGTGAAATATATAGTTTTTCCCATTATAATCTGCCTGATAGAAATTTAAAAATTTATATATTAGAAATGTTATTGTCAAGCAGCTTGACAATAACATTTCTAATTTTCTTTAAGAAGCAACTTATACTCCTCTTCCAATTTCAATACTTCGTTTTCTATTTTTTTTATACTCGCTTTTTTAGCTATTATCAATTTATAAAGATAATCTTTTCTTTCATCTTCATTTAACAATTTTTCTTCAGTTTTTTTTGTTTTTAATACATTTAATGCGAAAGTTGGCTTTTCTGATTCTATAATCAAATCAACTTCATCATTATCATAACTTTCTCTATTTTTCCCAGTTAGTTCCTTAATTACTCTTCCAGGTAACCCTAACACTTTTTTATTTGATATTTCCATATATAATTTATATCTTCTAATTGCAGTATTACCTGTTTCTCTTGAAATTCCCAGTTCTTCTAACCATTTTCCAAAATTTCCATTTCTATTGTTTGAAAATATTAAATTTCCTTTGTATATTGCTTCTGAAGAATATAACATGTGTTCTAATGTTTTCTTTCCATGAAATTTTATTTTACTCTCTAAATTTATTAGTTCTTCCTCTTCTTTTTTGTCTAATATACCTAGACTTAAATAATCAATATGAGATTCTATTTGGTCTAAAGAAAAATGTTCTTTTTCTTTATCCTCCACTTTTCCTATCAGAAAAGAAGTGTCTCCAGTGGTTCCAGAGTGAATCGGATCCATTCTTGAACGCAAGCTTCCTTTTTTATTTTTTGGCATTTAATCCCTCTCTTTCTAAAATTTCAAGACCTAAAGCTGCATAATCTTTAGCCCCATTAGAATTCAAATTATAGGTAAATATGTCTTCTCCCTCTGCCGCCGCTTTTTTTAAATCGGCGTTCTTTCTTATCCAAGTATTCAAAAACTTGCTTTCAAATTGCTCAGCCAATAAATCTGAACTTTCTTTAGTAAAATTTTGTCTTTTTTCAACTTGAGTTAAAAAGATTCCTTTTATATCTATTATTTTTAAATTTCTTCTTATGGCATCAATAGCATTTGTCAATACTCCTAATCCTTTTAATTCAAAAAAACCAGCTATCAATGGAATATAAATACTATCGCTAGCTACTAAAGCGTTTAAAGTAAGTAAAGAAAGTGTTGGTGAAGTATCAATAATGCATATATCAAAACTATTTTCTAATTCTTCTAATGCATTTAACAGTAAAAACTCTCTTGCCTGTTTTCCTGACAATGCCATATTTGCTTCTTCTGTTTCTAAATTAGACACAATGAGAGAAAAATTTTCATATTGCGATAAATTAATTAATGAATCCTTTGAATGACCAGTTTTTAAAACATCAAACAATGTTTTATCCACTCCAATTGAATCTATTCCCAAAGCATCACTAAGATTTCCCTGTGGGTCGCAATCTACCATCAATACTTTAAATCCTTGCCTAGCAAAATACGATCCTAAGTTATAAGCAGAAGTCGTCTTAGAAACTCCCCCTTTATTATTTGCTATCGCTATTTTCCTCATTTTTTTCCTCCTCTATAATTTTAAATTCTGTCTCTAGTAAATCTCTTTCATATGCCTCAATACTTTCATATCCTTTTTTAGCCCATTGCCATCTAAAAGAAATTATTTTTTTAAAGTTTTCATTTGTTGTTTGTATTTTTTCTCGTTTTTCTTCAATTATTTTTGGATCCATATTATTAATTAAACTTTCTTCACTTTCTCCAATAACTAAATTTTCTTGACCTGTTAAATGAGTATTATATAAATTTATATTATGTTTTTTATTGAAAAAAATTTCAAAATATGATTTTTCGTTTGTTGTATTTTTATCAAATCTATAACCATCAATTAAGCCTTTTTCTTTTAATTCTTCCATAGCTCTTTTTATAGCTTTTATACTTGTAGCTATATTTTCTTTTTTCCAGGATAATGGAATTCTTGAAGCCAAAAATTTGCTGTATCTTTTTAAATACATGTTTTTGTTTCTCCATTTGGTCATCATAGTGTATAGTGACCTTGAAATATCATATTCTAATTTTTGTAGATCATCAGCATTAAAATACAGGTATCCTTTTGATATAATATTATCAAAAAAATTATCATCAAAAGTCACTTCTATTATATCTTTAATTCTTCCATTTGAAAAAAAACTCTGTAGGTTATCATCAATTTTTATAGCTTTATCAAGATTAATTTCTCTATAACTCAAAATTTTAGTAACAACTTTATTTTTTAAAATTCCCATTTGCGGATTAGAATAAAAACAATTATTGAATATAAATGATGTTGTTCCCAATCTTTCAAGAGCTCTCTTGACCAACGATAAAGATCTTCCATTATAAGCTATTTTAGACATATCCATTAATTTTTTATAATTAAAATATATTTTTCTCTTATAGCCTTGTTCTCTTAAAATATTTAGCATACCTATATATAATCTTTCATCAAATTCACTGGGAATTCTTTCATTAATTACTGGCTTTATCTCTAAATACTGCTCTTTTTCTGTATTAAACACATATTTCATTCCAACATTTTCTTTTATTTTTTTATTTTTAGTAAAAAGAGGATACTCAATTGAGTTCATTTCCATACGAATTATATTTTTGTGTGTCTCTTCTTTTAATATTTCGGTAATATCATAAACTTCTTCATCTATTTTTATATCACTAGTAAGAATTAATTCTTTATTATTCTCCACACTTAAATTTCTCCTTTCCGTATGTCGCTATAACACAGTTATATTATAAGTATATTTTATTCCGACATCCATGTCAAATTTTTTCTTTCATTTAATTAAAATATCAGTTAAAATAACGTCTAGATAGTATATGTACATAAGCTTTTGTATGTTACTTGAACACATTTCGTATGTTACTTGAGCTTAACTTGTATGTTATTTGAAAATAACTTGTATGTTACTTGAACACATTTCGTATGTTACTTGAAAATATAAAACTACCCTCTAACCTACAAATAACAATATATTAAAGCTCTCTATTAATAGTTATAATAATTAAATAACAATATTGTACTTTTAAAAACAATCATATTTACTTGAATATACAATCATTTCTTTTAACCTCACTACACATATAAAAAATATCTTTAATCTCAATAACTTGTTACATTCCCTATTTTCATTCCAGAAATTATCTTATAAATTTCTTTTACTCCATTCTTTTATTTCAAAAAATATTTTCGCAGTATCCTTTCCTTTTTCAGTTAATTCATAATCCACTTTAACAGGAATTCTAGCATAGACAATTCTTCTTACAATATTATAAATTTCAAGTTCTCTCAATCTTTCTGTCAGCACCCTATCACTTAACTTTGGAATTTCATTTCTAATCTCTGTAAATCTCCTTCGTTTTTCTAATAAAGTTCCGATAATTAAAAGATTCCATTTTTTTCCAATTATTTCATAAATCAAATTTAGTTCATCAGTTTCTTTTTTGGTATTTTTCATTTCATCACTCCCGGTAATTTGCATTTCACCTCACAGAAGTATATAAATAACTTTTAAGGAAAGTTATCTAATGCTTTTTTATTAACTTTCCAAAAAAATATTTTTGCAACTTATAG
>JAGOWQ010000072.1 GCA_018060185.1 Leptotrichiaceae bacterium
CTAGCTCAGTAGAAAAAGCATTAAATCGAAATGAAGGGATAGAGGCAAGAGTAAATATAGCTACTGAAAAAGTGCATTTAGAATTTGATGATTCAAAATATGATTTTAAAAAAATTCAAAAAATAGTAGAAAATAGTGGATATGGATTAATTGAATTAATGACTGAAGAAGATAAAATAAGAATTTATGAAGATAAATTAAAATCATTGAAAAATAAATTTATAATATCATTGATTTTTTCAATACCTTTATTGTATCTTTCAATGGGTCATATGTTGGGAGCTCCACTTCCTACATTTTTAAATCCTTATGAAAATGCATTAAATTTTGCATTAGCTCAGCTAATATTTACCCTACCTATAATATATTCTGGAAGAGATTTTTTTACTCATGGATTTAAGAATTTAATAAGAAAAGCACCGAATATGGATTCATTAATTGCTATAGGGTCAACTTCGGCAATTTTATATAGTTTATTTGAAATTTTTAAAATAATGCAAGATACTACAAATGCACATAAACATGCTATGGATTTACATTTTGAATCAGCAGGAGTAATAGTTACATTGATATTACTAGGAAAGTTTTTAGAATCGAGAACTAAAGGACAGACTTCCTCAGCGATAAAAAAATTAATTGGTCTTCAACCAAAAAAAGCAAAAATTATAAAAGATGGTATTGAAGAAGAAATATTAATAGAAGATGTAAAAATTGGAGATATAGTCGTTGTAAGGCCTGGTGAAAAAATACCAGTAGATGGAATAATAGAATCAGGAATAACTTCTATAGATGAATCTATGTTAACAGGAGAAAGTATTCCAGTTAATAAAAATATAGGAGATAGGGTAATAGGTGGAAGTATAAATAAAAATGGAAATATAAAATTTAAAACAACAGAAGTTGGAAGAAATACAGTATTATCTCAAATTATAAAACTAGTAGAAGAAGCTCAAGAATCAAAAGCTCCTATATCAAGAATGGCAGATAAAGTATCAGGATTTTTTGTTCCTATAGTAATAGTAATTGCTATTATTACTGGATTAGTATGGTATTTTAGTGGTTCTAGTTTACTAGTGTCTTTATCATTTTTTATATCAGTTCTTATAATAGCATGTCCTTGTGCATTAGGACTTGCAACACCAACTTCTATAATGGTAGGAACAGGAAAAGGTGCTGAAAATGGTATATTAATAAAAAGTGGAGAAGCACTTGAGACAACTCATAAAATAAAAACAGTTGTATTTGATAAAACAGGAACAATAACTAAAGGAAAACCTGTATTAACAGATTTTATTGTATATGGAAATAATAACGAAAATGAAATTTTCCAAATGGCTGCTAGTGTAGAAAATAACTCTGAACATCCACTAGCAGAAGCGATAGTAAATAGCGCAAAAGAAAAAGGAATAGAATTGATTTCTACTGAAAAATTTAGATCAATGCCAGGATACGGAATAAAAGCTATGATAAATGAAAATAGTATAGAAATAGGAAATAAAAAATTAATGGAAATAGGAAAAGTAAAAATAGATTTTTCTGATGATGACTATGATAGATTATCTAATGAAGGGAAAACACCTATGTATATATCTTTAAATGGAATTCTTGTTGGTTTAATAACGGTTGCAGATGTAATAAAAGAAACAAGTAAAGAAGCAATAGAAAAATTGCATAAATTAGGAATAAAAACAATAATGCTTACAGGAGATAATGAAAAAACTGCCAATTATATAGCAAAACAGGTTGGAATAGATAAAGTAATATCAGAAATATTACCATATCAAAAATCAGATGAAATAAAAAAATTACAGGAAAATGGCGAGTTTATTGCTATGGTTGGAGATGGGATAAATGACTCTCCAGCATTAGCTCAAGCAAATGTGGGAATTGCAATAGGAAGTGGAACTGATGTAGCAATAGAATCTGCAGATATAGTGTTAATAAGAGATGATTTAAATGATGTTGTAGGAGGTATAAAATTAAGTAAAGCTACTATTACTAATATTAAAGAAAATCTATTTTGGGCATTTTTTTACAATACAATAGGTATACCTGTAGCATCTGGGTTGATTTATGCTTTATTTAATGGACCTAAATTAGATCCAATGATTGCAGCTTTTGCAATGTCATTTAGTTCAATTTCAGTTTTATTGAATGCCTTAAGGTTAAAATTTTTTAAAGTAAAATAGTAAATAGATATTTGTATTTTTTAGAAAGTATGATAGAATACAAATAGAAAACACAGTTTTCAAATTATTTATATCTAGGAGGAATTAAGATGAAAAAAATTATGAGAGGAGTACTTTTATTCGGTATGTTAGGAGGCATGTTAATGTCATGTGGAAATAATAGCGAAGGAAGTAAAACAGGAGGAGAAAAACAAAAATCTCAATCAGAGGAAAAAGTTTTTAGAATAGGGTTATCTCAAATAGTAGATCATCCTGCATTAAATGATGCTAAACAAGGATTTAAAGATGCTTTAAAAAAATCAGGAATAAAAGTTGAGTATGATGATAAGATTGCAAATAATGAAATAGCAACACAAAATTTAATTATGCAACAGTTTGCTAATGACAAAAAAGATTTAGTTTATGCAATAACTACCCCAACAGCTCAAGCAGCAAAAAATCAAATTACTAATATTCCAATAGTTATAGCATCAGTTACTGATCCAAAAGGTGCAGGATTAACTGGAATAGAAAATATTACTGGTACAAGCGGAGCAGCTCCTATAAATGAAAACTTAGAACTTATGAGAGAATTATTTCCAGAGAAAAAGAAAATAGGTATAATTTATAATTCATCTGAAGCAAATTCAGTATCTGAAGTAAATAATTTGAAAAAGTTAGCAGCAACAAAGGGGTTTGAAATTGTTGAAAAATCAGTAACTAATGGAACAGAATTACTAGCGGCTATAAATTTAATATCAAAAGAGTCTGATATATATTATGCAATACAGGATAATACAGTAGCTTCTTATTTTAAAACAATATTGGATGTTTTGAATAAAGCTAAAATACCTGTATTTGGAACAAATGATGTGTATTCAAGGGCAGGTGGATTTGTATCTCAAGGAACTACAGATTACGGAATTGGATATAGAGCAGGAGAAATAGCTGTAGAAATATTAAAAAATGGTAAAAAACCAAGTGATATACCAATAGAAACTGTAAAAAATCTAAGAATAGATGTAAACAAAGAAAATATGGAATTATTAGGAATAAGATTGTCAGATGATATGATGAAAAAAGTAAATTTTATAGAAACAGTAAAGTAAAAAATTAAAAAATAATTTTATTCAATGTGTCAAATGTAATGAATATAAGAAACATATTTAATTTTAAAAAATAAAATAATTAAAAGCTACCTATAATTTTTGGTAGCTTTTTATAAATTTCATATATAATGTCGCAAATTATTCTTAAATTACTCTTAAATTATTGTATTAATAATTAATACACGTATAATTTCGAACATTTAAAACACTAATTTGATGTTTGATTTAGTATAATTCTAAATAGTAAAAAGTTTTACTAAAATTCTAAAGTTATAATTAGAAAGAAAAGTTCTTATTTCATGAAAAATATGTTATAATGTACTCTGTATTTAAAAAATGGAAATTTAAGGAGGACTGGGATAAATCCCAAAATAAAATGAGTAATAAAATAAAAAATGTAGCAATAATTGCCCATGTAGACCATGGTAAAACAACCCTAGTAGATGCACTTTTAAAACAATCGGGGACTTTTGGAGAACATGAAAAAGTTGATGAAAGAATTATGGATAGTAATGATTTGGAAAAAGAGAGAGGAATAACAATATTTTCAAAAAATGCTTCTATAAATTATGAAGGATATAAGATAAACATAGTAGATACTCCAGGACATGCGGATTTTGGTGGAGAAGTTCAAAGAATATTAAAGATGGTAGATTCAGTGCTATTATTGGTAGATGCTTTTGAAGGAGTTATGCCCCAAACAAAATATGTATTAAAACAGGCATTAGAACATGGATTAAGACCAATAGTTGTTGTAAATAAAATAGATAGACCAAATTCAGATCCTGATGCTGTAGTAGATTCGGTATTTGATCTTTTTGTTGATTTAGGAGCAAATGACATTCAACTTGATTTTCCTGTAGTATATGCTTCAGCAAAAAATGGTTTTGCAAAATTGGAATTAGAAGATGAAAATGTGGACATGAAACCACTTTATAATCTGATTTTGAGTCACGTTGATGATCCCGAAGGAGATATTAACGAACCTTTTCAAATGCTAATTACTAATACTGAATATGATGAATATGTAGGTAAACTAGGAACTGGAAGAATATATAATGGTAAAATAAATAAAAATCAAGAAATAACTCTTATAAAAAGAGACGGTGAAATAGTTAATAGAAAAATAACTAGAATTTATGGATATAGTGGACTTAGAAAAGTAGAATTAGAGGAAGCTGTTGCTGGAGATATAGTAACAATTGCTGGGATAGATAAAATAGATATAGGTGAAACAGTTGCAGATAAATTAAATCCTAAAGCTCTTCCTTTAATTGATATAGATGAGCCTACACTTGCTATGACATTTATTGTAAATGATTCCCCTTTTGCTGGAAAAGATGGTAAATTTGTAACGTCAAGAAATATATTGGAAAGATTAACAAAAGAAGTAAATCATAATGTAAGTATGAGATTAGAAATGA
>JAGOWQ010000014.1 GCA_018060185.1 Leptotrichiaceae bacterium
TTTGATGCTACAGATCAAAAAATAGTTGCGTTTATAGATGAGAAAGTACATGAAGATGCAGCTCAAATAAGGCAGGTAACTATAGATGGATTAAATAAACTTTTAAAAGAAAAAAATATTAGAATGACAAAAAGAGAATTTTTGGCTAGAACATATCAAATTATTAGAGATAATAATATGAATTCTTATTATTTAGCTGCAGGAAGATTATTAAATCAATTAAAATAGTTAGAGGAGGAGTTATATGAAGGTCTTAAAACTTTTATTGGTTGTACTTTTATTATTAATTTTTGGTGGACTTGGGATAGTTTTTTTTCAAAATAATATAATATCTCATATGACAAAAACTGAAAAATCTTCATTTATAAATGCAAAATATTCTATAAAAACAAATGAAATACTATTTGATGGTTTTATTGTGAATGGTAAAAATCTTGGTAAAGGTAGAGTAACAGTTAATTTAGAAAAAAGTGGAGCATTTGGGTTAATTCCAAAAATAAAACTTAAAAAAATGAAACTAGAAAACTTAGATTTGAATTCAGTTTATACAGCACCAAATGCACTAATAGATGGATTTATGGTTAAAATCACTTCACCTATAAGGGAAGAAAAGGTGTTGAAAACGACAGAAGAATATTTACTAGAATCAACAAAAGATATAGAAAATCTAAATTTAGAAATAGAAAATTTCATAAATGATAAAATAAAAACTAATATTGAAAAAACGAATAAAATAAAAGAAGACTATAAGGCTTCGACAAATTTGAAGAGTAAGGTAGAAAATTTATCAGAATTAAATAAAGAAGCAAGCCCTTTAATTAAATCAATAAGTGATGAAAAAGAAAAGTTAGAATATGCTGTATCAGATATAGAAGTTAATAAAAATATAATATTGACAAATATGTCTTCAGAATTAAAAAAGTTAGAAAATAAGCTTTCATTAAATGGTGTTCAAAATATTAATTCATATATATTTTTAGATAAAGAAGAAGAAATTGCCAGATCTTTAAATAATGCATTGAAAATAATTACATTAATAGATGAAATTAAAAATCTTTCTATAGAAATTTCAGATATTGAAATAAATAAAAATAGGGTAATTATATCAAAATTAAATGAAAAAAAATCTGATATAACAGGAGAAATATTATTAGATAATAATGTTAAAGTAAATGTAAAAGGTAGCGAAACAGGATATAATTTAGACTCTATAATGAATGATTTAAGCATTAAAGCAGTCTTAGAAAAAGATAAAAAGATAAATGCTACACTAACTTATGGGAAAAAAGATATTTTAGAAGGTAAAATAATCAATTTAATATCAGATTTAGTTTATGAAAATAATAATTTTCAAAACATAAATAAAACTATATTTTCAGAAGAAGATAAGAAATTATTAACAGAAAAAACAGAAACAATAGAATCTACTTATTACAATGAAATAATGAATCAATATTCAATCCAAACATCAAAAATTGATGAGTTAATAGAAAAAATATATAAACAAAAGGAAAAATTAGATAAAATACAAAAAGATTTGTTAGTTTTAAATAAGTTTATAGAATTAGGAGAAGTAGCAAAAATTTCAACTGAGGTTTTTAATTCTGATGAAATAAATAATAATCAAGCAACTGAAGGTCAAAATAATCAACAGCAAAATAATCAACAAAACCCGAAAAAACAAATACAAGATATGTTTAGATAAATTTAACTAAATAATATAAAAGGAAAAATAATGAGACTTGATAAATTTCTAAAAATAACAAGAATAATAAAAAGAAGAACAATAGCTAAAGAACTAGCAGATAATGGAAATATTTCTGTACTTGGTGATGAAAAAAAATCTTCGTATAGTGTTAAAAAAGGTGATGTTTTAGAAATAAAATATTTTAATAAAAATATAAAAGTAAAAATAAAAGAACTTCCACCTGAAAATTTAAAAAAAGATTATATTGAAGATTATATTGAAATCGTAGAGTAAATAAATCATGTGCTATTAAAAAAAATAAAAAATAACTTGATTTTTGAAAAAAACGAGGTACACTTACAGTAAGGACATAAGACTTTATTGTTAGGAGACAGATATGAAAATTACAGATGTTAGGCTCAGACTAGGAAAAGGTACTGAGGAAGGTGGAAAATTAAAAGCCTATGTAGATATTACTTTTGAGAAGGAATTTGTTGTTCACGGATTGAAAATCATAGAAGGGCAAAACGGCCTTTTTGTTGCAATGCCTTCAAGAAGAATGCCTAACGGTGAGTTTAAAGATATAGCTCATCCGATAACTCTTGAGTTAAGATCGGAGTTAACAAGAGTTGTTTTAGAAACTTATGAAAAAGAAGTAGCTTCGGCTGAATAAATAGTATCTACATTACTACTAAAAAATCGGACTTTTGTCCGATTTTATTTTTTTTATAATTATGATATAATGTATTTCAGAAAAAATAATTAAGGAGTGAGTGTGTTAAAAATAGAAAAAGTAAAAAATAAATTTAGTTTAACAGAAATATTTAAAAATGACATAAATAGAATGATTTTATTAATGTTTTTTTGCATATTTTTATATAATCTTGGCCATCCAGCAACTCCTGATCTAATTGAACTTAGACATTTAAATAAAAGCATATCTGGAGTATTTTTAGCTATAATGAGTAGTTCTATGTTTTTATCTTCTCCATATTTAGGAGCTTTAGCAGACAGTATTGGAATGAAAAAAATATTTATTTTTATGCCTATAATGTATGGATTAGCCCAAGTATTTTTTGGATTTTCTAATTCATTATTAGTTATGATGCTAGCAAGAATAATGGCTGGGTTTGCTTCAGGAGGAACTTATGCAGTAGTTTTAGGGTATGTAAGCCAAATATCAAAAAAAGAAGAAAAATCTAAAAATATAGCAAAAATAAGCTCAATAGCCATAGTTGGTGGTGCAATAGGACAAAAAGTAGGAGGACTTATAGGTCTTGTAGATACAAGATATCCTTTTGGTATGCAGTTAATTTTTGGAATACTTGTTTCGCTATTAATATTTATTTTCATGAATGAAATAGTTAAAAAAGATAAAAACGAGGAAGATAAAGAAAAGAAAAATTTAAATCCTCTTTCAACATTTAAATATATATATGAATTGGATAGAAATTCAAAGTTTTTCTGTTTTATAATATTTTTATCTGGAATAGGAATTTATTCTTATGCCAGTGCAGTAAATTATTTTTTGAAATTTTATATAAAAGTTAATTCTAATACAATAGGAACCTATGTAATGTTTACTTCTCTTATAGCTTTTTTAGGAACAAGTTTTTTATTAAGTTTTTTATTGAAAAAATTTAAAGAAAGAAAAATATATATAGCAATGCTTTTTATAGGAATCATATTAATGATTACAATACTATTTAGATTGAGACTAGGAAGGGTATCGTATATTTTAATGGCTATATACGCAATGACTTATGAAATAGTGAGAACTCTTGGAAATAGTATAATTGCTCAAAAAAGTAAAGGAAAACAAGGTAAAATTTTAGGTGTAGCTTCCTCAGTTAGTTTTTTAGGAAATGCCATGGGTTCTCTTTTATCTGGATACATATTAGAAGCAAATATGTATTTACCTTTTATAGTAAATATTGTAATTATTACTTGTGTACTAGGGTTACTTGTTACACAATCAAAAAGAAATGAGAGAAAGGAAATATAAAATGAAGTTAATTGTTGGATTAGGGAATCCAGGAGAAGAATATAAGCTAACAAGGCATAATACAGGATTCATATTTATAGATGAATATTTAAAAGAAAATAATATAACAGATGTAAGAAAAAAATTTAAGTCTGAGTTTGTTCAGATTAATTACAAAGGAGATAAAGTTTTCTTTCAAAAGCCTCTTACTTTTATGAATCTCAGTGGAGAAGCAATAGGAGAGGCAGTAAGATTTTTTAAAATAGATCCTAAAACAGAACTTTTTGTAATATATGATGATATGGACATGAATTTCGGGAAAATTAAAATTAGAAAAAATGGAAGTTCAGGAGGACATAACGGTATAAAATCCATTATCCAGCATGTAGGAGAAGAGTTTGTAAGGATAAAATATGGGATAGGAAAAAGAAAAGAAAAATCAGAAGTAGTAGGTCACGTTTTAGGTAAAATCTCACCAGAAGAAAAAGAAGTGCTAAAAGAAAGTAGAAATAAGATTTTTAATATAATAGATGATATAAAAGAAGATACAGACATTGTAAAATTAATGAATAAATATAATACAAAAGGATAGTTAAAATAGTTTTGTAGAAAATTGAAGAAGTAAGAAATAAGAAAATTAGTAATAAACAAAAACATCACTTAAGATAATACCTAAGTGATGTTTTTTATAATTTAAGAATGTGTAAAAAATTATTTACAGTATTTAGAATCTTAATTTTAATAAATTTTAGTTTTCAAATTTAGTCTTTTGATAGAGGACTATTTTATTTTTAATTATTCTATTAATTCCAAAGTTTAAATGTGTTAATTATTTCGTCTATTATTTTCGAATTATTTTTTTTAATTTCTTCTAATTTCCAATCTTTTATTGTTGTATTGCTCATTTCTTTAGTTATAGCTATCTTAGATTTCTTATAATGTTCTTGCTTTTTTGAAAAATATCCATTACTTGCGACAATATTTAATTTCTTTTCAAAAGGAATCTTATTTCCTATAGTTTCAATTAACTCATTAACCTCATCCTCATTTGAGTTGAAGTAGTTTGGCTGCCATTTAACAGGAAGTATATGTTCTATTTCCCAGTTATTAGGAAGTAATTCATCTTGATTTTTATTGTTATAAGCAAGTAATTTTAAGACCATTCTAATGGCATTTCTGTGTAATATTTTCAGTCCAGCCTTTAATTCATCATCAGTTATCTTTTTAAAATCAAATTTCACATAATCATCATGAATAATGGATGAATTTAAATTTAGTATACTGGCCTTAACGACGTTAATGGTAGGAAATACAGTGTAGATTCTAAATAAGTTTACAAATAGTTTTCTTAAGAATGATAAAAAGTTTCTTTCAAAGTCATTATTATTTTTATTCTTTAGATAATATATAATCACTGGATACTTCCAAAATTCATTTGGATATGAAGTTAGCATGTCTAATACACTTAATATTTTAATATTTCTTGTCCAACTATCGTTCTTATCTTCTCTACAATTTACAACTTCCCAAAATTCAAGAATATTATCCAAGTTATTCATCAAATTATCATCAAATAATTTTTCAAAACTATTTGACGAATAATATTTTCTAAGACCTGGAGTTGTTGTTGTTTTATCATTTTCTGTAGCTCTAAGATAAAACATATAGTAATAAAATAATTTTTGGATACTTTCATTTGCCATTTCTGCTCTCAAGCTGATACTTTTCCATTTGTCAATAAAAGTTTTTTTGGATTTTTCATCAAGTTTGTTATATATTTTTGCTTTAAAAATATCTGCATCTGATAGAGGCAGCCCTCTATCATTAAGTGTAGAAAAAATAGTTAATGCTGTTTCTTGAGTATCAGCTTTTATAGGGAATACTATAGTTTTATTTAAAATATTATGTATAAATCTGTAAAAATTTAATGGTTCGTTGCTCGCATAGTCATCTAATAATTTCATAATTAAATTGTAGTTAATTGAATATCTATCTGAGTAATCTTTTCTTGTTTCTCCAGTTTTTAAAATATTTTCTAATATCTGATTGTATCCCGATTCCAAAACTTTAGATTCAATAAGAACAGTTGAATAGTCTGCTTCACCCGTTAATTCATTTATAATCCAAATAGCTGGTTCAATTTGTCTAATGAAATTATCTCTTTCTTTACTATCACTCATTTTGAGTAGCTTCTTATGTATTGCTCTTAGCAATAAAAACAAAGTAGTTATTCTTTGCTGACCATCAATAATTTCTTGTTCTTTATTTTCATTTGTAAAAGAAACAATACATCCCAAAAAGTATGATGACTCATTTTGATTATTAGTGTATTCTACTAAATCATCAAACAAAGTTATAACTTGATCTTCTGTCCAAGCATATGATCTTTGATATTCTGGTATCAAAATTTTCTCTTTAGTTCCTGTCAATAAAAGTTCTCGAACACTACTTTTATTAACTTCGATTGTAGTTGCCATTTCTTCTCCTTAATTATAAATAATTTTGTTCAAATGTAAAATAATTTATTTTTTTAGATTTTATATAATTTACTAAAACATCCTTAACTATTTTAAATATTTAAGGAATTCTTGAAAATAACAAATAAAAGTAATCTATTATTGATGTTATTCTTTTTAAAGATTTTAAACAATTTTATATGATTTTTAATACGTTTTACTCCCACTTGATATGTTCATTGATATCATTTTGTATAAATGTCATAAAATCAATGTTTTTGTTATCAAATTTAGTCTTATTATCCGTTTTATTTCTGTTTATCTGATTTTTTGCAAGCATATTGCAAGCACGGATTTTAAATCAATCTATTTAATTAACATGAAATAATTATTCAATCGTAAATATTTGATTTTATTTTTTCTTAATTCCTTTGCCGAATCTATAGCTGAACAAGCCTCCTCAAAAGTTGGATAATATCCAGCATGTACGATTTTATTTCTTGTTTTATAAGTCTTATAGTACCAATTCCAAATAGGAGTTTCTTCTCTGGTTACATCCCATGTTCCACCAATATATTTTTGTAATTCTCTTTTTACAATGCTCATAAAACTTTCATCTTCAAGCTTATTTTCTAAATCAACTTCATTAATATCCGAATCAAGTAGCACTTCTCTATATATTATCCTAATTAAAATTTCTATATTAGTTTGAATGCTTATAATTGCTTCATCATAATAGACCTCTCGTAATTTTCTATTAGCTTTTAATACGTAAGATTCTGAATGTATCAAAGGATTTGATTGTTCATTATAGATATTATAAAGTCTTAGCCAATCATAGATATTCTCATGTTTTATACTTTCTTTTTTATATGGCGCATTCATATGGATTATAAATAAGTTTAGGTCACTTTTTCTTTCCTCCAGATTTACTATATTCATAAGTACTATAGGAAAAAGCATTTCTTTGTTTATTCTGAATTGTACTAGTCATATAAGCTATAATTTGTTTATTGAGCTCATCTAATAAGTAATCAAATGTGCGCTTCGATAAGATTACTCTTCCTTATGCATAAGGAAATCATGGCTTATTGCAATAACAACAGAAGTATAATATTTTTTTAAGGGTAAATCCTTATGTTCCACTATAACTTCTTCACGTTCACGTGATTTATAAAAATAATGCAGTATACAGTTTTCTTTTGTAAAACTAAATAAGCTCTTATCTTCTAAAGCCATTTGAAGTTGTAAAATATATCTTCTACAATAAGAAAAATTTTCTCTTTTTTCAAACAATATTTTTTATATTTTTTCGCACTTCCACATGGACAAGGATTGTTTCTGCCAATTTTCATAATTATTCCTAACCTAATCTTAGTCCAAGTTTTATCACGCTTTAAATCGATATTTTTATCGTCAAAATGTTCTGAAACAGAAAATAGTTTTTGATATACCCAAAAGCATAAAAAATATTAATATTTAGAACAAAGCATAGAACACTAAACAAGATGGACAATAACCTCCTTTGAGTCTTTAAACCATAAGAAATAAAGTGCTCTTTTCTAAAAATTGTAATGGTCAAGCAAACTCAATTACTTCATTTAATAATTAGTTTAAAACCTTCTATATATCCATTAATATAATCAAATAGACTAAGAATATATCGCAATTGGTATTACAATCATTGCTGGACCTTTTATTTTTGTTTTAAATTCTGGAAGGTTAAATTGTTCCACTTCTCCTGACTTAAATCCTACGAAGACTTCTTCCAGCATTTCCTCAGACAACAAAGATAATGTGGTTTTCCGTAATAGATTAATGCTATTTGAATCATCCTCACATATAGCAATTACCTTGCCTAAAACCTTAAAAGTACCACCCAATATTTCTGAAATATTATCATTTGATAAGTATTGTTCCTGTGTCGATAATACAATCTCTCCTTCTTCACTAGATAAAATAAAGTCTATAGTTCCACTATGTTTTAACTCATCAGAAAATGACTTTATCTGTTTAATAAGCTTTTGGTTTTTCTTTTCTTGAGCCTTTGCTTTATTTTTATTGCCTAAATGACTTTCTTCAGAAAAGATATCTACTAGTTTATAAATATCAATAAAAGCATCCAAAAATTCAATTAAAGGATTTTTTTGTAATTCTCCTTCAAGTTCAACAAAATCACCTATCTTCAATTTTCCGATATCAAAATTAATTTTTAATATTTCATTTTCCAAAATATAACTACGAAATTTAGATAGCAATGAAACATTGGTATGAACCTTTTCCTTAGACATACTATTATTATGCTGAGTAATTTTCTGATTTGCAATATCTCCTCTAAAATCAATCTTTAAAAATTTACTAATGATTGAGCTTGTAGAAACACCAACTCCTACTGTGTTTTTCTCATTGTTATCAATATTTTCTACAGAACTAATCTGACTAACCTTTGAAAACCCATCATCTATAATAGCTAACATATCTATAACTATCTTTTCATTAATATATATTGGCACAATCAATGAATTTTTATTCTTATGCTCTACCACTCTATTCCCTCCATATAATAGCTATGCCTTATAATCCCCAGTAGCCTCTTTTATCATCCCATCATGCCAATCTATCGTCTCTAATGGCATTTCATGGTATTTGTCAAAGACTTCATACAAATACTTATATTTAACTTTATTTTCAATTATCTTCTTAAGAGAATCTGTATCCATTGAAATAATCTTCATTCCTGTGATGGTTTCTTCATTTCTAGTATATGGAATTATCTTTCTATACCTAAAATCTGAGATCACATTTTTATCTAAGTATGTGCTGACGAATAGGCTGTAATCAAACGGATTATTAAATCTAATCCTATAATCGCCTAAATGTCTTGAAACAGGCTCCATTTCCATTCTTCTTTGATTATTTCCATCTGCAAGGGTTGCTTCAAGCAATAATGAATGTTTCGGATAAGAAGTGCATGCCTCATACTCATATATAATGTCTGCATAACCTCCAGCTGCGTGTGTCTTAGGCAATAAATTAGCTTCTAATGATAATTTCATGAAATCCAAAATATTTCCCTGTCTTTCGCTCACTTTATACCATATAATTCCCAAAATATATTCAAAGATAGTTGGTATTGCAGCCTCATCTGTAACAAGTTCTTCAATTCTCTTATCATCACGTTTTTCAAAACAATTTAACAACTCCACAAGCACAGAATCGTTAAATTTCTTATCAATCAAAGTGTTAAATCTTCTGTATCGTTCATCATTTACATAAGTTGCAGCTTGCTCTGGACTCTTAATTGTGATTCCTAAATCTTTACTTAAAGCTGCATATACTTTACTAATATCTAACTTGAATGCTTCTGATATATTATCAAGTGGGGCATCAGCTCTTAGCTTATCATCTCTACTAAAAGTCTCCGTGTACAGAACATCAATAATTTCTTTAAAATAATACTTTGGAATCATGTCCAACTTAATCATACAATCTTCAAAAATTAGAGTATCAGTAATATTAAAATATCTTCTATTCAAATCAAAATAATCAGATAAAGTTGCCATTGCTTTAAAAACATGCAAATATTTGAAAAATACTTTTTTTAGTTCCGTCTCATTTTTACAGTTTATAAATGGGCATTGTTTGTGAATTGAAGATTTCCCATTTTTTCTTACAACACCAATATTTGTTGTCTTGAATATTAAACTTCTCCACAATGTTCCAGGTTTTTGATTTATATTCTTTGCAGAATTTAATAGTGATTCATAATCGCTTATGCCATCAAGAAATACCTTCTTTAAATTCTCATATAATTTATAGTACGGCTTGTCATAGCTTCTGCTTTTACGATTCATTCCGACTAAACATATTAAATTTTCATCAACATCAGAGGCTATAAATTCTTCCCTAGCAAGTTTATAGTTATCCATTTGCATAAGCCTCTTATAAATTATTTCTTCTGGCGAAATTTTACCTTCTCTATATAATTTGATATCCGATATAATTTGCTTCGCACTTTCGTAATCTATAATTAACGGAACAAAATAAGTAAATTCATCATAGCTTAAAAACTCAAGTTCAGTCAGACACTTTATGACCGCAATAAACGGTCTAACGATACTACCACTTACATCTATACTTGTTTTAAGAAGCTGTTTTAGATAGATAAAGCTATCTCTGTTAATATTAAACACATTATTGGGTTCAAAATCCCCACTGCTTGTTATTTTAAGAAGATTTCTTCCTGCGTCTGTAATCAATCTATCTTCTGTAATTAGACCAATATCAACTAAACCCGATGTTTTTTCTCTGGCATCTTTATCCTTCCTTTTCGCATCACCTGTTAAGAAGGCTTTGTTTTTCATGAAATCATAATATTTTTCTTGTAATTCATTATTCCAATTCCAGTTAGATTTCTTTATGACTTCATTATAAAACTCATCAAGAAGCAATAATTGTGCCTCGATTTTTAAATTTAGTTTTGCCGTTCTAAAACTTGTAGTTCCTATAACCCAGCAAAAACTTTGATATGGAATACTTTTGTTAGTCATTTACTGCTTCCTCCAATCCACAGGATAATTAGTAATTAAAACTTCTTCAGATATACTATTTCTATTTTTTCTGTGATAATTACTGTTTGAATAACTTTTATTTAGATAATTACAGTAGTATCCCTTACTTTCAAACCAATCATATAAAATGTTATTCCTTTTATTTTTACTTTCCAAAACATTAGATAAAGCAAAACTAAAGCCCTTTTCATTAGCTTCATCTAAAAATCCAAGTAAATCTTTTTCATCTAAATCAGTCCACATTCCATTTTCATTATAGGTTGCATTTGTAATCAAATAAGGAGGATCACAATAGATAAAAATATCTGGAGACAGTTCGTCCAATGAAATATCTCTAAAATCTTTTTTCATAAACTGAGAATCTTTGCTTTTTAATTCTTCAGAAAATAAAACCAACTTACTTCTCATCTTGGAATTAAAATCTCTCTTACCAACAGGAAGATTAAACAACCCTTTTCGATTAAAACGAATCTGATTATTAAAAGAGAAAACCATTAATGCGTATAGCATTGAATAATCTATTTCTCCATTAATTATTTTAGTGTTAAAATCATCTCTTAACCTCAAAAACTTTTCTTTATTGTAATCAGCCAATCCTCTACTGCTGTTACAATCATAATACGAATACCCATATAATGATGTATTGGATAAACTATATTCATCAATAATATTGTCTATTTGTTTTAATAAAACATCAGTATCAGTGACTTTTATGAATTCAATTAAATCAATCAATTTTTCATTTGAATCATTAAAAATCACCTTTGAAGAAGAGGAATTTATTCCAACATTTCCTCCTCCAGCAAATAAGTCTAAAAATACTTCTTTATCATCAAAATAAGGTTGTATTTGTTCTAACAACTTGAACTTCCCTCCAATATAGTTAAATGGACAAGGTATATTCATCTTTTTTTTTTCTTCACTGTAAACCTCACACAAAAATAATCTTTCTTTATTATTTTTGATATCTGATTTACCCGTAGAGAAGATCTTATAGTCGGATTCAAATATAGTAACTTTTCCTTTTTTGCTAAGGATTCTCAAAATATCTCCATCAGATATTTTAGCATTTGACCTGCCGTTCCCCTTATTAGACATGTTATTATAAGAAAGCATGATATATTTTGTATCAGCTTTTTCAATTAACTCTTGAAATGCTTTTGTAGCTGTAATCATACAATAATGACTCTTAAGTGGAGTTCTATCCATCTTTCTTGCAACCCCATAAACTTCAGGTTTTTCCCATCTTGCAACATTTTCAAGTAAATGATATGCATCGCAATACTGCCTTGAATTATATGGAGGATCCAAGTACAACAAATCACCCTTAATACTTTTTATCAGCTCATTTGAATCAAGGTTATAACAAGTATTATTAGAATTTATCGTTTCTTCAGGTAGCAAAACATTCAATATTAAAGTTTTTTCAAAGTCGACATTTTTTCTATATGCATCGTAGTGTCCAACCGTATTTGCAATCTTATCCATTGCATATAGAAGCGATGTAATCAATATTGCATATTCCTTAAAATTTATTTCTGTGTTTTTATACTTTACTTCTATATCTTCTCTTATATATCCTATCTTGCTACAATCATCAGCAGAAAAAAAAGTATCTGCGAAATTTTCTCGCATATAATTATTTTCTTTTGTTTTAACTTGATTATAGTCGTGTATAAACTCAATTATCTTTTTGCTTGAATATTTTTCATATCCAAACCATGCATAATTGGAAATATAATTACTATACAGCAAATCATTTGTGATAAGTATTTTATCCTTAAAAGTATTCGCAACTGTACCGGTTCCGCTAAATATGTCAATAACAATATTTACACCTTTACAATTTTCATCAACTGTTTTTCTTATAAAGTCTGAAAGGGAATATTTATTTCCTAAATATCTTCTGTTATTTATAAAAGATTGCTTTAATCCCAATTTAGATATAAGAAGATTAGTATCATTTACATTTTTCGAATTATCTGTATTAAAAATTTTTTTTATAGTTGTAATAGTATTTTTATTCCAAAAGTATCTTCCTGTTCTACTTCGTGGAACTGAAATATTCTCTTCATGTATTAACTTATATAAATATGACTTAGAAATATTTAGTTCTTTTATTACATCAGCAACAGTAAGACTCTTCATCATTGTTCCTCCTTGCCACATTTTTATATTTTCAGTGGACATTATATCATATTTTGACTATTTTTTCTATACTTTATAAACAAAAATACAACTCTAATTGCATCATAAAAATAGACCATATTAATATAGATACACTCAGCCATATTCTTATTATACTATTACTATGTTTAAATTTTTCTCTCTTACTTCAATTTTATTTTTATTATACGTAATAATTAATAACAAGTTCATGAGAGTGAAATATGAGTACAGACGAAATTAAAAAAAAGTGAATAGAATATATAAAAGAAAACAATTTATTGTAGCATTTTTAAATACTAAAAAAATCACCCAAAGATTATATTCAGGTGACTTATTTATAAAATTTTCAAGTATTTTTCAATCACAAACATTAAAAAATGTCTATTTATAGCTTCTACTACTTACTCCCACTCAATTGTAGCGGCAGGTTTAGAAGAAATATCGTATACAATTCTATTAATTCCATTTACTTTATTTATAATTTTATTTGCTACATCACCTAAAAATTCATATGGTAATTTTGACCAAGTAGCAGTCATGAAATCAATGGTATTAACTGATCTTATAGCAGCAACATACTCATATGTTCTTTGGTCTCCCATTACACCTACAGTTTTTACAGGTAGAAGGGTTACAAATGCCTGGTCAACTTTATCATAAAGACCTTGCTCTATTAATTCAGTAATAAATATATCATCTGCTTCTTGTAAAATTCTTACTTTTTCAGCAGTAACTTCACCTATAACTCTAATTCCTAATCCAGGTCCTGGGAAAGGATGTCTATTAATAATTAAATCAGGTAATCCCATTTTTTTTCCGACTCTTCTTACTTCGTCTTTAAATAATTCTTTTAAAGGCTCTAGTAGTTCAAATTGTAAGTCTTCAGGTAGTCCACCGACATTATGATGAGATTTAATAGTATGTGAAGGTCCTTTTATAGATTGTGATTCTATGATATCAGGATAAATTGTTCCTTGAGCTAGAAATTTAGCCCCTTCTTGACCTTTTAATTTTCTAATTTCTTCATTGAATACTTCTATAAATTCATTTCCAATAATTTTTCTTTTTGCTTCAGGTTCATCAACAGATTTTAGCTTATTTAAAAATCTTTCTTTAGCATCCACAAAAACTACATTTAAATCAAAATGTTCTTTATAATACTCTAATACTTTTTTTCCTTCATCTTTCCTAAGAAGTCCTGTATCAACAAACATACAAGTTAATTGTTTTCCAATAGCATTATTAATTAATACAGCAGCAACAGAAGAATCGACTCCTCCAGATAATGCGAGTAATACGTGTTCATCTCCTACAGTTTCTTTTATCATTTTAGTTTTTTCTTCAATGAAATTCAAAATTTTCCAATTTTTTTCGCATTTACAAATATTAAATATAAAATTTGAAATAATTTCCATTCCGCACTCAGAGTGAACAACTTCTGGATGGAATTGTAACGCATAAATTCCTTTGTTATTAGTAATTGCAGCTATTGACGAGTCAGTTTTTGCAATTATTTCAAAATCTTTAGGTAATTGTGTAATATGATCATTATGACTCATCCAAATATTTGATTTTTCTTTTACATTTTCAAATAATGGATTATTTGTGCTAGTTACTTCTAATACTGCTTTTCCAAATTCTCTTGATTGTGCTTTTTCAACAACACCTCCATTTAAATGAGTGATTAGTTGCATACCGTAGCAAATACCCAAAATAGGTATATCTAAATTAAAAACAGAATGTTCTATAGTTGGTGCCCCTTTTTCGTAAACAGAAGAAGGGCCTCCTGATAAAATAATACCTTTTACAGGTTCTTCTCCACTTTTTATTTTTTCGATGTCGATCAGTGGTACTATTTCACAGTAAACTTCCATCTCTCTTATTCTTCTAGCAATTAACTGAGTATATTGAGACCCAAAGTCGATAATAATAATTTTTTCTTTCACAATTTCACCTCTATCTATAGTTTTTGTTTATTTATTATATTGTAAAATTATATAATATTTTCTTCTATAAATCAATATAGAGGCAGACATATTTATTCATAGAATTAAGTATAAAAAAAATATATATTTAATACAACTTGATAAACACTAAATGTTGTGTTATAATACTTATAAAGTAGCAATATATAGTGTTGCTTAACAATAAGCAAGCTTAATTTTTAAATCTTAAATCATTATGATTTATTTAATTTATAAATTATTTTAAATATAAAGTTTGGAGGATTAGAAATGCAACAAAGTTTAACTGAAAATTTGAATAGAATAATATCCGGTATAATTAATGTGGAAAAAAATGACATAAATAATGAAAATGCCAATATGTCTTCGGCAACGCCCGCAGGTCAAATGATGAGATTTGCTAGTGAGATTTCAAAAATGTATACTTTGGAAAATCTAATTTCCCCGAAATTTAAAGAAGCACATGAAAATGGCGAAATTCACATTCATGATCTAGATTATTATGCTAGTAAGACAACAACTTGTTTACAACATGATTTAGGTCCTATGTTTGAAGAAGGATTTCAAACAAAACATGGCTTTATTAGAGAAGCAAAAAGTATAACTACATATGCGACATTAGCCACAATAATATTCCAAACAAGCCAAAATGAGCAGCATGGAGGACAATCGATACCAGCTTTTGATTTTTATATGGCTAAAGGAGTATTGAAATCATTTAGAAGGCATTTTAGATATAGAATATTAAGTTTTTTATCTTTAGATTATGTAGATGAAACGAATAAAAAGGTAAAAAAATTTATAAATGAGGTAATAACAACAATAAGGCCAGATAAAAAATCTATAGATAAACTATCAGAATATCTTAATATAAGAAAAGAGCAGATAGAAAGACTACTTGAAATAGCTTACGATGATACTAAACTTGAGACACATCAAGCAATGGAAGGATTTTTACATAATTTAAATACAATGCACTCTCGTGGTGGAAATCAGGTAGTATTTTCATCTATAAATTACGGAACAGATACTTCAGAAGAAGGAAGAATGGTCATAAGAGAACTTCTTAGAGCAACAGAAGAAGGATTAGGAAAAAAGGAGACACCAATATTTCCTATTCAGATTTTCAAAGTAAAAGAAGGAGTCAATTATTCGGATGAAGATTATACTTTTTCTATTAATAATTTTGATGAAGCTATGGAGTATGCTTTAAATGGAATTGAAAAATCTAAAGGAGAGCAAAAAATAAAATTTAATGTTCCTAACTTTGATTTATTTTTACTTTCTTGTGATGTAACAAGTAGAAGATTATTCCCAAATTATGTGTTTTTAGATACAGAATTCAATAAACATGAAAAATGGAGAGCAGATGATCCATTAAAATATAAGTACGAAGTAGCAACAATGGGTTGTCGTACAAGAGTTTTTGAAAACCTTCATGGAGAAAAAAGTAGTCTTGGACGTGGTAATCTCTCTTTTACAAGTATAAACTTTCCTAGAATAGCCATTCAAGTTAGAAAATCTGTAGAAGAAGAAATGAAAAATAAAAAGTTTTTAAATGAAACAGAAAAAAAAGATAAAAAAAACGAATTATTAGAAAGAAAATTCCAAAAAAAAGTGATAGAGACTACTTACTTAGTTGGAAAGCAATTAATTGAAAGATTTAACTTCCAAAAGACAGCTTTAGGAAAGCAGTTTCCTTTTATGAGATGCAATGATCTGTGGAAAGGTATGGGCAAAATAGATGGAAATGACGAAATAAAAGACGTTCTGAATACAGGGACATTAGGTATTGGGTTTGTAGGAGGCAGTAATGCGATGTACGCACTATTTAATGAAGATCATGGAAATAGTGAAGTAGCCTATAATACACTATATAGAACTATTAAGATGATGGAAGAAGCTGTAGAAAATTTAAAAAAAGAATATAATTTAAACTTTTCGGTATTGGCTACTCCAGCAGAGAGCTTAGCAGGAAGATTTTGCAAAATTGATAGAAAAGAATTTGGATTAATACCTAATGTAACAGATAGAGATTATTATATTAATTCTTTTCATATAGATGTAAAAGAAAAAATTGGAATATTTGATAAAATAAAAAAAGAAGCTCAATTTCATGCATTAACTAGAGGAGGGCACATAACGTATGTAGAATTAGATGGAGAAGCTAAAAAAAATGTTAGTGTCATTCTAAAAATAGTAAAAGCAATGAAAGATAATCAAATAGGATACGGTTCTATAAATCATCCTGTGGATAAATGTAAAGATTGTGGAACAGAAATGATAATAAATGATGAATGTCCTATTTGTGGTAGTCATAATATTTCTAAAATAAGAAGAATTACAGGATATTTAACTGGTGATTTAGATAGTTGGAATAATGCTAAAAAATCTGAGGAAAAAGATAGAGTAAAACACGGTATTTAGGAGGAAAATAAAATGAAAGATAAATTTACATTGAGGCTATTAAAAACTTTTAAAGAAACAATAGTTGATGGTGTGGGATTAAGATATTCCTTATATTTTTCTGGTTGTACTCATAAATGTAAAGGATGTCATAATGAATATTCTTGGAATTCTGAAAATGGAGATTTGATTACTTATGAAATGTTAGAAAATATAGCCAATGAAATAAATGAAAATACATTTCTTGATGGAATAACTGTGAGTGGAGGAGACCCTCTTTTCAATCCAAAAGATATGAAAAAAGTACTTAAATTTTTAAAGGAGAAAACAGGTAAAAATATTTGGCTTTATACTGGTTATACATTAGAAAAAATAATGGAAGATGAGGATAAAAAGGAATGTTTGAAATATATAGATGTATTAGTTGATGGACCATTTATAAAACAACTTTTTACTCCTAACTTAGAATTTAGAGGAAGTAGTAATCAAAGAATAATAAAAAAGAAGGAATTTAAAAAAGAATATGAAAAGAATTTTTCTGTTTTTTAATTTTTTAGATATATAGTATACTAATAAACTTTCTAATAGGGACTGAATTAAAAATAAAAAAATAAATTTAAAGTGGATTCATAAAATTATTTTTGTACATTTTATAGATTTTTTATTTTTAATTCAGTCCTTATTTAATAGTAAATGTTGTGCATTGTAAAGAGATAAAAATGGTAAAAACATGAAAAACGTGGAAAATGTGAAATAGTATATGTAAAGTGTAAATATTTATAGTTTTGTGGATAAATTGTGGAAAACTACTGTTATTAATATTTGGAAAATGTTGAAAACTATGTGGGAAAGTGGAAAAAGACAATAAACTTCATAATAAAAAATATTTCTAAAAAAAACTCTAAGTATGAAATTTATATTTGTTTAATTTTTATTTGAGAGGATTAATAAAAAGAATGATTAAGAAAAATATTAAAAAATTATATGAAATAGAGTATGACGAGATTGTGATTTTTAAAAAAAGAATTACACGATTTACAGTAGAATTTAAGTTTAAAAATAGTAGTCAAACAAAGAATCATGTAAATGGAAATTTTGCACACTTACATGATTCTGGAAGATTGGAAGAGCTTCTAATAGAAGGACATGAATTATTGATAAAATATATAGATAAAAAAGAGAGGAAGACAAATTGGGATATTGTAGCTGTTAAGATTGATAAAGAAGTAATTCTTATAAATTCTGCTTATCATAGATATATAGCTGAACAAATTTTAAAAGATGAAAATTTGTCTCCTTTTGGTGAAATAATAACATTTAAACCTGAAATAAAATATAAAAATAGTAGAATAGATTTTTATATTGAAACAAAAACAGAAAAAATATATATTGAAACAAAAGGTTGTACACTAGTTGAAGAAGGAGTTGCTAAATTTCCTGGAGCACCATCATCAAGAGCTGTAAAACATTTGAATGAATTGATGGAATTGAAAGATAAAGGATTTAGGACGGCAGTTTTAATATTAATATTTAGAAAATCAGAATATTTTAAACCAGAGTATAATATAGACCCTTTATTTTCAAGAAAATTTTATGAAGTGATGGAAAAAGGAGTGGAAATATACCCTATGCTATTAGGTTATGAAAATAAAAATATTATATTTAGAAAAGAGATTAAAATATTAGAAAAAAACTTTTAAAGTTATATTAGAAACGGTTCAATAACAATAAATAAGTTCGAAATAAAGACTTTTATAAGATTTAAAAGAGTTTTTTAAGATTGAAAAGTGTATGTAATTATGTTATAATACAAAATAAAAAATATAGATTTTAAGGAGAAAAGATGAATCAGACAACGCAATTAATTTTATTTACTGTTATGATAATGGTAGTGTCATTTTTACCAACATATTTATCTAATAAAAAAAGAAGAAAAGAAAAACAAAATATGATGGATAATTTAAAAGTTGGAGACAAAGTAGTAACAATAGGAGGGATAAAAGGTGAAGTAGCGGTAATTTTAACAGATTCAGTTGAATTGAAAATAGATAAAAATGCCAGAATTACCATAATAAAAAGCGCTATTTCAAGCGTTTCAAAGTAGAAATTTATTTTTTAAAGTAAAAATCGTGTGTTTTAAAAAATAAAACGTAAACGCAAAAAAATAGGAGGAACAATGAAAAAAATACTACTACTACTGTTGATACTAATGAGTACAGTTGTATTTTCAGAAACATTAGAAAACGTGACATATAGAAATGGAGTTTATACAGCAATATTTAGGGAGAATAGGAGAATAAATACGAACGCTACATTTGATAAAGGACAATCTATATTAGCATTAGATTTTCAAAATTTAAAAATCAAAAATAACATACCAAAATCACTAAATGTAAGAGATCAATTTGTTGAAAGAGTTAATATAACAGAAGTAGCCGGTATTACGTCTATTTCATTTTATTTGAAAGATGGAGTAGATTATAAAATATTAAGTCAAAATAAACAAATTCAAGTTCAATTTAGCAAAAAAAATGTAGCATCAGTTGTTTCTAATGCTTCAGTAAGAAAAACAAGATACACAATTGTTGTTGATGCAGGACATGGTGGACATGATTCGGGAGCAGTGGGAAATGGTTATAGAGAAAAAGATATAGCTTTAAGTGTAGCAAAAAAATTAGCTGATAATTTAAGAAAAGATTATAATGTAGTAATGACAAGGACAACAGATGTGTTCGTTCCATTACAAGAAAGAGCATCTATTGGAAATAGAGCAAAAGCAGATTTGTTTGTGAGTATTCATTTAAATTCATCAAATAGTAGTTCAGGAAATGGAGCAGAAGTGTTCTATTATTCTAAAAAAGAATCGGCTTATGCAGCAGAGATAGCAAAATTTGAAAATAGTTTTGATAGTGGTAATGTAGATATACCATTTTCAGAATTCATAATAAATGATATATTTTATAGAATAAATCAGCAAAAAAGTGCAGCAGTATCATCAGATGTACTAAATAGTTTAGTGAATAACTTTAGTTTGAGAAGAAGAGGGGTATTTGGGGCCAATTTTGCTGTTTTAAGAGGTAGTAATTCACCATCTATATTAGTAGAATTAGGATTTATGTCTAATTATGGAGATGTTTCACAGTTTATAACAAACTCAGGACAAGAAAGAGCAGCAAGTGGAATATCAAGTGCAATAAGAAAACATTTCGATTAAAAGGAGTCAAGGTTTATGGAAAACAATAGTATAAATGAAAAAACTAAAAATCTGAAAAATGACAAAAAAGTTTCAAAAAGTATGAATTTTTTAAAAAAAAATAAAGCATTATTCGGATTAGTTACGATTACTTTAGCTGTCATACTGATTAATCAGTATGACAGGAAAAACAATCAGACTATAAATACTGTTGTAGATCTTAATTTAGCCACAACACTTGAAGGAAATAAAGAATCTGAACAAAAAGTTTCAATATATATTTATAATCCTATAACCAAAGCTATAGAAGAAAAAGAGGTTAACCTAGACTATCAAGTTAATATAATAGAAGGAGACTTTGTGACTCAAATTATACAAAATTCAGATTTTAGCAATAAAAATTTAAAATTTCAAAGTGCCTATTCTTTAGATGAAGATGGGAAAAAAGTATTGAAAGTTATATTAAATTCAGAATTTATGGGAATAAAAGGAAATCAAGAATTGTATAATGGTTTTTCTAAAGCTGTTTCAGAAACTTTGAAGCGTCAAGATTCAACTATACAAGATGTAGAAATTCAAATTGATGGGGATAAATTATATTAGAAAATAAATTATAAAATTTTTGATTTGGAGAGATTTTATGGGAATAAATATTGAAAAAATAGAGGCAAATGTAAAAAAATATCTTGATGAAAAAAGATACGAGCATGTAAAAAGAGTAGTAAAGTGTGCAGAAGAATTGGCACAAATATATAGTGTTGACATAGAGAAAACAAAAGCTTCGGCATTGTTGCATGATGTTGCAAAGTTTTTTGAATTATCTACAATGCAAGAATTAATAAAAGGAAAATATCCTGAAGTAAAAGATGAAAATTCTACAGCAATTTTACATGGTTTTGCAGGAGCAGAATTTATAAGAAAAAACTATGAATTATTTGAAATAGATGATGAAGAAATATTAGATGGAGTAAAGTACCATACTATAGGTTCGAAAAATATGAGTAAATTAGCAAAAATAGTTTATCTTGCTGATGCCATAGAAGAAGGAAGAACTTGGGGTGGTGTAGAAATGGCGAGAGAACTTTCTAAGATAGATTTAGACGGGGCGTTGAAGTATGAAATAGATACAAAATTGATATATTTAATATCAAAAGATACTATTATACATCCTAATATCATTTTATTCAGAAATGCTTTAATTTCAGAAAGAAAATAGAAAAAATTTTGTGAGGTAATAAATGAGAAATAAAATGGATGATTTAAGTTATTTAAAACAAATACTTTCTGAACATGAATTTAATTTTCAAGAAATAATGCAACTTCTTGAATGGAGTCGGAAAAAAAAGAAATTATACAAGCAAATAGTTGTTTCTTGGGAAGAATTAGGAGAAATTTATTTGAAAAAAAATGGTAAGTATACTCTGCCAGAAAAAGTAGGATTTATAAGGGGAGAAATTTCAATATTAACTGGAAATTTTGGATTTTTAGACGTGGTCGGGGAAGATAGTGTTTTTATTCCCGGACCTTATTTAAATACGGCAATGGATGGAGATACAGTATTAGTTAGAGTGCTAAAGGAAAATACTTCAAAATTAGGGAAAAAAAGAGAAGGAGAAGTGTATAAAGTAATAAAAAGAGCTAAAGAAGTAGTTGTTGGAATTTTTGAAAATAATTTAAGTTTTGGATTTGTTACTTTGAGAAATTCTTCTAAAGATATATATATATCCAAAAAGGGAATAAAGGGAGCGAAAACTGGAAATTTAGTTGCGGTTAAAATCAATTTTTGGGGTGACGAAAAAAGAAAACCAGAAGGAGAAATTATAAGTGTTTTAGGAGATCCTCAAGACACAGAGGCTTTGATTTCTTCACTTTTAATAAATCATGGAATAGAAGAAAAATTTTCTAATGAGGTATTAAAAGAAGTTGATAAAATTGACGAAAATATTCAAAAAGAAATTTACAATAGAAAAGATTTGAGACATCTAGATATAATAACAATAGATGGAGAAGATGCGAAAGATTTAGATGATGCTGTATATGTTGAAAAAACAGATATAGGATATAAATTATATGTAAGTATAGCAGATGTATCATACTATGTAGAAGAAGACACAGCACTTGATAATGAAGCATTTAAAAGAGGTAATTCTATATATTTAGTAGATAGAGTAATTCCTATGCTTCCAAGAAAATTATCAAATAATTTATGTTCCCTAAACCCAAATGAAGATAAATTAACATTTACAGTAGAAATAGACTTTGATTCTAAAGGAAAAGTGATAAAAAATGATTTTTATAAATCTATAATAAAATCAAAATATAGAATGACCTATACTAATGTAAATAAAATACTTGAAGAAGATGAAAATCTTATAAAAGAATATAAATCTATAGTTTCTATGTTAAAAAATATGCTAGAGTTATCTCATATTATAAGAGGTGTTAAAAAACGTCGTGGTAGTATAGACTTTGAATTGCCTGAAATAAAAGTAATTTTAGATGAAGATAAACTTGTAAAAGATATAGAATTACGTTCTCGAGGGGAAGCAGAAAGACTTATAGAAGATTTTATGGTTTCAGCAAATGAAGTGGTAGCAGAAAAACTTCATTGGGAAGAAATACCTTCTATATATAGAGTTCATGAAGATCCAGACAAGGCTAAAATACAGGCTTTAAATGAAACTTTAGTCAAATTTGGTTATTCTTTAAAAAATATTGAGGAAATGCATCCTGGAAAATTTCAAACTATTATTGATAAGACAACAGGACTTCCAGAAGGTTATTTGATTCATAAATTAATATTAAGATCAATGCAAAGAGCAAGATATTTCAACAAAAATCTTGGGCATTTTGGTCTTTCTTCAAAATTTTATTTACATTTTACGTCTCCTATAAGAAGATATTCTGATTTAATTGTGCATAGAATGCTTGGAAAATCAATAGAAAAATTTATGTCTAGTAAAGAAAAGGAAAAGTATGGAGCAAATCTTGAGGTTATATCTAGTGCTATATCAAGAACAGAAAGAGTTGCTGATAAATTAGAAGAAGAAAGTGTAAAAATAAAATTAATTGAATATATGCAAGATAAAATAGGTAATGTTTTTATTGCAAGGCTTAGCGGAATGAATAAAAATAAAATATTTATGGAATTAGAGAGCCATATAGAAGTAGTATATAATGTAGTTACAAGTAGAGATGATTTTATATACGATGAAGAAAATTTTAAAATAATAAATAAAAGAAACAATTTATCGTATACAATGGGAAGTACTATGAAGGTAATCGTTACAGGAGCTTCATATTCAAAAATGGAAATAGAAGTAATTCCATATATAGAAGAAATAATAAATGAAAAAGAAATTATATAGTAAATTTAAATAATAGACGGAATAGTAATAAAATAAGGAGAGGGAAATATGACCGTACTATCAAGAAATAAAAAAGCTTTTCATGATTATTTTATTGAAGATAAATTTGAAGCAGGAATTGAACTTGTAGGAACAGAGGTAAAGTCAATAAAAGCAGGAAAAGTAAGCATAAAAGAGAGTTTTGTTAGAATTATAAAAAATGAAGTTTTTATAATGAACATGCATGTAACTCCATATGAATTTGGGAATATACATAATGAGCTTGAAACAAGAGTAAGGAAGCTTCTTTTAAATAGAAAAGAAATCGATAAGATATCTTCTAAAATAAAAGAACAAGGTTATACAGTAGTTCCACTTTCTATTTATACAAAACAAAGACTTGTAAAGGTAGAAATAGGTCTTGCAAAAGGGAAAAAACTTTATGATAAAAGAGAAAGTTTGAAAATAAAAGACCAAGAAAAAGATATGAAAAAAGCTCAGAAAAATTTCACAAGAATGTAATTATAAAATAATTAAATTGAAAATGAAATCATGGCATATATTTTTGCAAAAATATATTAAATATGTTATAATTAATCAAACATGGGAATGTTTTGGTTTCGACAAGATAAAAAGCTCGTTATTGGCAAGTAGGAGGGATTCTTTAAATCCAATTAAATATAATCGGAAACGATAATTACGCATTAGCTGCCTAGTACGCAGCTTGTCTCCATAAGGAATCGCCATTTTTCTTTTGGAAGACATCATACTAATGGCTTACTTAAATGTATGATTATATCATTTGAGGACACTTTATAATCTCGCTTTCAGACTTTTGTCTATTTAATATCTGAAAGTTAAAAAGTTAAATGGACTAAACTTGTAGATTGTAGTGAGGACTTTCTATTTTGGACACGGGTTCGATTCCCGTCATTTCCACCAAAACTGAAAATTTAGAATAATTAAATATATTAAAAGAAGCTCTCAAAAGAGTTTCTTTTTATTTACATTAAGATTAAATATTATAAATAATATTGTTATAAAAGTTTATTTATGATAAAATGTGAATAGTGTCATATAAAATTAGGAGGTGTTGTTAATGAAACAATTAATTGATGAAGCATTAATAAAAATGAATACAAATGAATTTTTATCTAATATAAATAAAGTGTTTAATGATTTATTTTCTTCTGCAAATATTGATAAGATAAATTTAATGAACTATTTACCTGAAGATAAGTGGTTATCTATAAAAAAAAGTGGATTATTGCTACCTTTTTTATCTGAAAAGCTAGGTGGAAGAAAAAGTAGTCAGAAAGAAATTCAAGAAGTATTAAGGATAGCTGGGAATTACGGGGTACCTGTTACACTTAGGACAGGAATAGAAGGAGCATTAGTATTGCAACCTTTAACTGAATTTGGAACAGCTGAACAAATAGAAAAAGGACTTGAGTTAATATTTAATGGAGAAGGAGGCGGACTTGCTATAACAGAACCTGAAACTTCGGGATCAGCCATAGCAAGGGAGATGGAGTCATATTATGAATATGTAGACGAAAATACAATTCATTTAAATGCAAAAAAATATTGGCAAGGAAACTCCCAAAGTGATTTTTTACTTGTAGCAGCTAAAGAGAGAAAAGATGGAAAACTTTCTAAAACAATAAGCCTTGTTTTTGTTCCTAAAAAATATATAACTTATGATGTTTTAAAATCTGAAGGGTTAAAAGCGGTTAGATACGCTATAAATAAGATTGATGCAAATATACCTTCAAATAATGTTATGCAGTTATCTGAATCAAAAGTAAATTCTTTAAGAGAGTTTCAAAATATATTCATAAGAAGTAGACTACAGTTAATAGGAATGACTCATGGTATAATGGAATATATAATAAAAAATATAAAAAAATATGCGAGACAAGAAATAAAGTATGTTGAATATGAACTAAAAGAAATAGAAAAGCAATATGGTATTTCTAAAATAATGTACGACTATGTATGCGATAATGTTTCTCCTGATAAAACAGTTTCAAATAAATTAATGGAAGCAAATATTATAAAAAGTCTTGCCACAGAATATACTTATAAGTCAGCTCAAATAGCTCAAAAACTTCTTGGAGCAAAAGGCTTTGAAATGGGGCATCCTATGAGTAATATAGCAATAGATTTTAGACCGTTTACTATTTTTGAAGGACCTAATGATATGCTTTATGCAGAAATATATGATCAGTTTTCAAAGGTAACTTCTGAAGAAAAAGGAATGGGAGTAAGATTAGATAAAGGGATGACTCTTTATGAAAGATTTATAAGTGATTTAAGGTTTAAAAATATATCTAAAAATGATATTTTGGAAAAAACAGAAGATATACTTTCTTTTATGAAAAAATACACATTAAAAGATATTGAAATTATAAAAAAAGTTTTTGCAGGAAAAGTAATTTCTAGATTATTTTTATTGATTCAAACTGATGTAGATGAGACAATATCGTTTTTAATTAATGACATAAGAAAAGATATATTAGATTTTGAATATTGTTAATAAAAAAGATGTTTCTAATTTAAATTTATATTTAAGATTAGAGACATCTTTTTTATTAATATTATAATTTCATCTTTTTTTTTCAAATAAAAAATCTGTATATTGTATAATAAAAGGGATGAGATCCTTAATAACAAGTCCAGTAGTATTTATACATAAATCAAAATTTTCTTTATCTCCCCATTTTTTATTAGACAGTAATTGTCTATGACTGGCTCTATTTTTATCAATTTGCTTTATTTTTTTTTCAAGTTGTTTTAAAGATAAGCTTTCGTCTCCTTTGTGATTTAAACAACGTTTTAGTTTTGACTCCATACAAGCATAAACAAAAAGATTAACAAGATTATATTTTTTTAGTAATATATCGGCATTTCTTCCTACTATGACACAATTTCTATTTTTTTTAGCAATTTCTTTAATAATTTGAGTTTCTCTGACTAAAAGCTTAGTTGCACCAATTCCTTTAACGGTAGTGTTTCCCATAGTAGTAAAAGTTTTACCAAAGGTTAAAGTAAATGTAGGGAAAATACCAGTATCTAGTGTTTTTTCAATAAATTCTTCGTTTAGACTGGTCTCATTAGAAAGGGCTGTTATAATTTCACGATCGTAATAGTCGTAATCTAATGCTTTTGCAAGGTGTCTTCCCATTTCACGACCACCACTACCAAACTCACGGCTTATTGTAATAATTCTCATAAGGACTCCTTTTAATCATTTTAACATATTTTATATACAATATTATTATAATAGTATTTATGAAAATATGCAACTAAAAATAATAAAGGGTAAAGTTATAAAAAAATAAATAAAATCAAGTTTTAATATATAGGAAAAAATACAAAATGATGATATAATATTACGGCAATGCGATATATTAAAATATTTTAGGAGGTACGTCAAAAAAATGAAAAAAAATTTTTTAAAAATTTTGTTAATTTTTATTATATTTGTTATTTCTATAGCATGTGGAAAAAAAGAAGACACTATAAAAGTTGTATTTTTACCCAATGAATCAAATGAATCATTGAAAAATTCAAGAGATGAATTGGCTAAAATAATAGAGGGAGCAACAAATAAAAAGGTTGAGATAATAACAACAACAGATTATAATATAGCCATAGAAAATATAATTTCAGGGAAAGCTCAGATTGCATATATTGGAGCAGAAGCTGTTTTAAGCGCATCAGAAAGAAATGCCAATGTGCAAGCTGTATTAACTAATGCTGGAGAAAGTGGGACTAGAGAAGATGCGTTATATTATAGCTTTTTAGCAGTTAGATCAGAAGATGCAGAACAATATAAAACAAATGGAGAATTTGATTTGAAAAAAATTAAAGGGAAGTCAATAGCTTTTGTTACAAATACATCAACTTCAGGATTTATAATTCCTGCTAGATCAATAGTAAAGGAATTTGGATTAAAAGACACAGATGAAGTATTAGAAGAAGGTAAGTTGTTTTCAAAAATAATTTTTGGAAATTCACATCCAGGGACACAAGTAAACTTATTTAGAAAAGATGCTGAAGTGGCCACTTTTGCTATACCGAAATCTTTTTCAATATATGAATTAGTGTCAGGAGAAGAAAATAAAGCTGGTTCAACTTATAAAGTAAAAGTAGAAGCTGTAGCTCCTTTTAGTGATCATGTAGGAAAATCTTTTACAGTAATAAAATCAATTCCTGTATTGAATGGTGCAATAACTTTTAATATAAAGACATTATCTAAAAAAGATCAAGATAAAATAAAAGAAAAACTTTTATCAAAAGAAACAACAGATAATCCACTAATATTTGGAGAAAAAGAAAGTAAAATAAGAGGATTATTTGCAAAACAAAATAAAGAAGTGGGATTTGTTGAAGTAGATAACAAATGGTACGAACAAATAAAAGACGCTAAATAAAAAAAATAAAAAAAGAACTATCTGAAATTTTAATAGATAGTTCTTTTTTTCTATTGATAAAAATTTTGTAAACTGATATTATTAAAGGGTAAATATTAAATATATAAACATAATATAAAGAAAGGATCTTTTTATGCTATTAGAATTAAAAGATGTTTCAAAAGAATATGAAATAGGTGTAAAAGTACTAGAAAACGTTTCTTTTTCGGTAGAAAAAGGAGAGTTTGTATCTATAATTGGTTCTTCAGGATCTGGTAAATCTACTTTATTAAGAAGTATAAATAGAATGATTGATATAACATCAGGGGAGATTTTATTTGAAGGTACTCATATTGAAAAATTGAAGAGAAAAGAAATAAATAAATTTAGAAGGAAAATAGGAATGATTTTTCAAAGTTATAATTTAGTTGAAAAATTAACAGTTATTGAAAATGTACTTCATGGTAAATTAGGATATAAATCTACAATATCTGGAGTTTTAGGAATATACACTGAAGAAGAGAAGAAAGAAGCTTTTGATTTGTTAGAAAAAGTTGATATGGGGAAATACGCCTATAAAAAATGTAGTGAACTTTCAGGTGGACAGAAACAAAGAGTAGGTATAGCAAGAGCATTAATGCAAAATCCAATCTTATTATTGTGTGATGAACCAATAGCTTCCCTTGATCCAAAAACATCAGAAAGAGTGATGGATTATTTAAGAAAAATAGTAACAGATATGTCAATTACTTGTATTGTAAATTTACATCAAGTTGATATTGCAAGAAAATACTCAGATAGAATAATAGCTTTAAGTGAAGGGAAAAAAATATTTGATAATAAAGTTGAGTACTTAAATGAAGAGGTTATAAAAAATATTTATTCTGGAGAAATAGAAAGTGATGAATGATTTAAAAATTATGAAAGGAAAGAAAAAATGAGAAAAATAGAAAAAGATATTTTTAAGAGGAGAAGAAAATCAAAAATAATATTTATTATTTTTTTTATATTACTTTATTCTATTTCTTCTTTTATTTCAGGTTTTGAAAGTGGAACGTCTTTTTTATCTATACCAAGTGGAATTTTATGGTTATTTAAAAATTTTATTCCTACATCTAATTCTATAAAATATTTACCTATAATTTTAAAAACAGCAATAAATACAACTCTTATGGCTATAACCGCGACGGTTATTTCTGCGGCATTTTCTCTTGTTATAGCAGTTTTAGGTTCTGAAACAATAGGAATAAATAGTGCGACAAAAATAGTTGTAAAAATAATTGCTTCATTTTTTAGAAATATGCCTATTGTTGCATGGTCTATAATTTTAATTTTTTCATTTAAACAAAGTGAGCTAACAGGTCTTATAGCGCTTATTTTTGTTACTTTTGGATATTTGACAAGAACGTTTATGGAAATAATAGATGAAGTTTCAGGAAATATTATAGAAGCCCTTAGTGCTACAGGAGCAGGTTACTTTCAAATAATATTTCAAGGGGTTATTCCAACTATTTCATCTCAATTAATTTCGTGGGTATTATATTATATAGAAAATAGTGTGAGAGAAGTTACTTTAATAGGTGTATTAACAGGAACTGGAATAGGATTCATATTTAATATATATTATAGAAGTTTTAGATATGATACAGCTGGTCTCGTAATATTAGTTGTTGTGCTGCTTGTTATAGGGATAGAATTATTGTCAAATAAAATAAGAAAAAAATTAATGTAGAAAGAGAGAGAATAATTTTGGATGTAAAAACTGGATATATTGAAAAAAATAAAAAAGGAAAAATAAAAATAAGAAAAATTACTAAAGAAAAAGCGTATTTTTGGGTAGTTTTTTTATTTTTAATAATTATTTCTTTATACAAGATTATTACGATAAATGTAGGAGAAATAAATATTTCAGATTCTTTTAAAGATTTTTTTAAGAATATAAAATTAATGTTCTTTGAAGCAAGACTTTCAGAAAAATATACTTTTTCTGAAATACTTAATAGCTTATTTGTTACTATATCTTTAGCTGCGTTAACTACTATGATAGGTTCTTTTTTCGCATTATTTTTATCATTTTTTGCAGCGACTAATTTATCGAATGAAAAAACATCAAAAGTCATAAAAATTTGTATGTCCTTTATAAGAGCAGTACCTACAATTTTATGGGTCATGATTTTTTCTGTTGTCGCAAGTATAGGAGTAGAAGCTTCTATTTTAGGTATGGTTTTTCACAGTGTAGCATATCTTGTAAAAGCTTATTCTGAGATTATGGAAGAAATAGATAAAGGCGTAATAGAGTCGTTAAAAGCAACAGGCTCTTCATGGTGGCAAATAATATTTCAAGGGATAATTCCGTCTTCAATATCATCAATATTATCATGGACTTTTGTAAGATTTGAAATAAATTTCACCAATGCAGTAGTAGTGGGAGCAGCTTCAGGTGCAGGGGGAATAGGGTACGAAATGTTTATGGCTGGAACAATGTATGCTGATATAAAAGAAGTAGGTTTTTTTACGTATTTAATACTTATAGTTGCATTAATTCTAGAAATAATTTCGGTTAGATTGAGAAAAAAGTATATTAAATAAAAAATTAATGAATAATATTTTATTTTTTATATTTAGAAAATATCATTTTCTTGGATAATTTAAATGAAAAACTAGATATTTATATGTTAGAATAAAGTTTATAAAGATATGTAATACATTATATATGAGTATATAAAATTAAAAATTAGAATTGTTATTGTAAAAAATAAAAAAAAACTATAAAAATTCACTATAAACAATGACAAATTAAAAAAAATAATGTATAATGATATGAATGACTTTAAAATTTTGGAAATGAGTGAAATGAAAAAAGAGACTAAAAATAGTAAAAAGAAAAAACCTAAAAATATTAGTGATGTAAATATAGTGAATAAAAAGGTTAGAGGGATAATTTTTATATTATTTGGAATATTCCTAATATATCTTTTATTAGACAGAGTAAATATTCAAAATTCAAAAACATCAATATTGACGATTTTACTACATTTTACATTATTTATTTTTGGTAAAATGTCATTTTATGTAAGTATATTAATTATGGGAATAGGTTTATTTGATTTTTTCTTTGGAGAAGTGAAACTAAAATTTCATAAATCTAAATTAATTTCATTAGTTGTACTTTTTATATCATTGTCAATATTATATATAAAAGAATTTATAAAAACACCCTTGTCATCATCTTTTATTGAGGCAGGAAGAAAATTATTAGAAATAGGTTTTAACAAAGAAAGTGGAGGATTTATAGGAGCTCTTTCTTCTATGCCTTTATTTAAAATAATACATTTGAAAATAATAGATAATATAATATCAGTAATTATAATTATATGTATTCTTATAATTTTTCAGGAAGTTTTAAAACTTTTATATCATATATTGTTAGGTTTTTTAGGATATTATACGAGTGATGAATATAAGGAAAAAATAAAAATACTTAAAGCAAAAAAATTAGCAGAAAAGAAAGGTTATACAGAATCACAGAAACAAAGAAGAGAGAATATAAGAGAAAGATTGATAGAATCAAGAAAACAAAAATTAAGTTTTGAAATTTCAAAAAAACCTAAAGATTCTGTTTTGAAAAAAACAGAAATATATTCTGAATCAGAACTTATAGATAAAGAAAAAGAATGGCTAAAATTTCTTGAAGAAAAGAAATCTAAAAAATATGATAAACATAAAATGGAAGAAAATAATTTTGAAATTGAAACTAAATCTGAAATAGAATCTGAAATAGAGTCAGATATAGAAAAAATAATTTCAAAAGATATAAAAGAAGTTGAAGATATAAAAGAAGTTGAAACCCAAGAAAACTTAGAAAAAAATATAGAAAAATTAGAAAAAATAGAATCAGAAGAAAATTCAAAAACAAATTCATATGGAAATGATAATATAAATAGAGATAAAAATGAAGATAATGAACTAGAGCTAAATACTGAAGATGTTGGAGAATATAAGGAATTACTTGAAAAATCTATAAATGAAATATTTAAATCTAAGTCGATGGATCCCACAAAGAAAAAAGAAATTGAAAAAAGTATAGTAGAAAACGTAAATCATTTAGAATCAGTGTTAAAAGAATTTGGAATTGAAGCAAAAGTAGTTAACTATGAATACGGACCTACAATTACGAGATATGAAATAACAATACCTAAGGGGATAAAAGTAAATAAAGTAACTTCTCTTTCAGATGATATAGCTATGAATTTATCTGCTGAAAGTATAAGGATAGAGGCTCCTATACCTGGTAAAAATACTATAGGAATAGAAACACCTAATAAAATAAAAGAACCTGTTCATTTTTCCAATATTATAAGAAATAAAGAATTGGAAAAAGGAGGATTAAATATAATATTAGGTAAAAATATAGTAGGTCAAGATAAAATAATAGATATAACTAAAATGCCACATTTATTAATAGCTGGACAAACAGGATCAGGAAAATCAGTAGTTGTAAATACGATAATATCAACATTAATTTCTAAAAAATCTGAAAAAGAAGTTAGATTTATAATGGTCGATCCTAAAATGGTTGAACTTATGCCTTATAATGGAATACCCCATTTACTAGTTCCTGTAATAATAGATCCACAACAGGCAGCTATAGCTTTAAAATGGGCAGTTAATGAAATGGACAATAGATACAGACAGCTCATGGAAAATGGAGTAAGAAATATTTCTAGTTATAATTCACTAAGTTATGTAGAAAAAATGCCATATATAGTAATAATTATAGATGAGTTAGCAGATCTTATGATGGTTGCTTCAGGAAGTGTGGAAGAATCCATAGCAAGAATAGCACAAAAAGCTAGAGCAATTGGAATACACCTAGTTGTAGCAACACAAAGACCTTCTACAGATGTAATAACAGGAATGATAAAAGCAAATCTTCCTAGTAGAATATCTTTTGCCTTAAGATCTCAAATAGATTCAAGAACTATTCTTGATACTCCAGGGGCAGAAAAACTTCTTGGGCAAGGGGATATGTTATTATTAGAAAATGGATCGTCTAAACTTGAAAGAATACAAGGAGCATTTATATCAGACGATGAAGTAATCAAATTAACTACAGCACTAAAATCAAGTAAAAAAGTTCAGTATATGGAAGAAATATTAATAGATACAGCAGAAAATAATAAAAATACTGATCCTCTATTTGATAATGCAGTTAATGTAATTAGGCAAGAAGGAAAAGTTTCTATATCTCTATTACAAAGAAAATTGAATGTAGGATTTAATAGAGCTTCTAGAATATATGAACAATTAAAAGAAAATGGAATTATAAGTGAAGACAATCAACTTTTAGTAGATGATTTTGAATAAAAAATGAAAAAGTGTTTTAGCAGGAATAAAAAAATTAAAATAGAAAATAACGTAAAGGAGAATAAATAAGATGAGAATATTTGATTTTTTTAAAGGATTTGGAGTAACTTCGAGGGCAACTAGGGATATAGCAATAGATTTAGGTACAGCAAATACAGTAGTATATGTTAAAGGTGAAGGAATATTAATAGATGAACCTACTTATGTAGCGATAAATGTAAAAACAGAAGAAGTAGATTTTATAGGGGAAAAAGCTAAAGAAATAGTTGGTAGAACTGCAAAACATACACAAATTATTAGACCTCTTAAAAACGGAGTCATTTCAGATTATGAAGTAACTGAAAAAATGCTTGAAGAATTTTTAAAAAGAATTAAGAAAGATAAATTTCAGAGTTCAAGAGTTATAATATGTGTACCTAGTGGAATTACTCAAGTAGAAAGAAGAGCGGTTGTAGAAGTTGTAAAAGAAGCAGGAGCAAAAGAGGTTTATTTAATAGAAGAACCTGTTGCAGCAGCTATAGGGGCAGGAATAGATTTATTTGAACCTAAAGGGCACTTAATTGTTGATATAGGTGGAGGAACGACTGAAATAGCATTTATAGTTTCTGGAGGAGCTGCTACTTCAAAATCTATTAAAATAGCAGGAGATCATTTAAATGATGATATTATAGAATATATAAAAGATAAACATAATCTATTAATTGGCGAACGAACAGCTGAAATATTAAAAGTAAAAACAATAAGTTCTGAAGACCCAAACTCAAAAGTTGAGATAAAAGGAAGAGAATTAGGAGTAGGATTACCAAAAAGTATAGAAGTAGTTGCATCAGAAATTGATGAAGCAATTTATAAAAATATAGAAGCAATTATTGATGAAATTAAATTAGTTATGGAGCAAATAGAACCTGAGGTTGCATCTGATATATATGAAACAGGAATTTACTTATCAGGTGGTGGAGCAGGAATAAGAATACTTAAAGAAAAAATAGAAGAAGAATTAAAATTGAAAGTTACAATAAGTGACGAACCTATACATGCTGTTGTTAGAGGAATTGGAGTTGTATTAGATGATTTTGATTCTTATAAAAATATAATAATATCTCCAAATGTAGAATATTAATTTTGAAAGAGGCAAAATGTAATTATGAGTATTATTCAAAATATAGAAGAAAAGATTGAAACTTTAATATTTTTATCAAAAGAAGAATTGAGTGTAGAAGAACTATCAAAATTTTATGAAATAGACAAAGAAAAAATGATGGAACACATTCTTAGGTTAAAAGAAAATAGGAAAGTAAGTGGCATAAACATAAAGATAGATAATGATATTGTTACATTAGTTTCAAATCCTTTATATGGAGAAGACGTAAAAAAATTCTTTAATCCCGAAATGAAAATAAAAAAATTAACTAAATCTGCAATGGAAACATTAGCTATAATTGCATATAAAGGGCCTATAACAAAAGGAGAAATAGAAAGCATAAGGGGAGTTGGAGTAGAAAAAACGATATCCAATCTTCTCGAAAAGAATTTGATATTTATTTCAGGAAAAAGAAAAAGTATAGGGACCCCTAATTTATATCAAGTAACAGAAGATTTTTATAGTTATTTAAGCGTATCTGGGAAAGATGAGTTACCTGGATATGAACAATTTCAAAAAATAGAATTGCTGTACAAGATAGTTGAAGAAGAAAATGACGAAAGTTTAGGAAAATTAAAATCTATAGAAGAAAAATTAGAAGAAAAGCTAGAGGTAAAAAATGAGATTAAATAAATTTATAGCAGATGCTGGAATTTGTTCAAGAAGAAAAGCAGATGAAATGATAAAAGAAGGAAGAGTTACTGTAAATAAAAAAGAAGCCATAATAGGAATGGAAATAACATCCAATGATATTGTGAGAGTTGACGGAGAAAAGATAAAAGTAAATACTAATTACGAATATTACATGTTAAATAAGCCAAAGAGAGTTATATGTTCCAATGATGATAAGTTTGGAAGAAAATTAGCTATTGATTTTATTAAATCGAAAAAGCGTTTGTATACTTATGGTAGACTTGATTATATGACAGAAGGATTAATCATAATTAGTAATGATGGAGAAGTTTATAATCATGTAATGCATCCTAGAAAAAAACTTTATAAAAGCTATATAGCTAAACTTGATAGAGAAATTGAAGAAAAGGATATGGAAGCATTAAAATACGGAGTTGTTATTGACGGAAAAAGAACAGCTCCTGCTAAAGTAAAAAGAATAGATAAAAAAGAAATAAGAATTGCTATTTATGAAGGAAGAAATAGACAAATAAGAAAAATGGTAGAAATACTAGGATATACTGTAGAAACATTGAAAAGAGTTAAAGTGGGAGAACTTTCTTTAGGGCATTTGAAAACTGGAGATTACAGAGTGCTGACAGAAGAAGAAATAAATTATTTAAAGAGTTTATAAAATTTAGAATTATATAAAAGAAGGTGGCTATGAATAAAGATAAAGTGATTTTTTTAATTGATTTTGATATAACAATAAGTAAAAAAGACTCTACAGATACTTTACTAAACGAGTATAATCCTAAATTAAAGGAAGAAATAAGAAGAAAATATAGAAGTAAAGAGATAACAATGAGGGAGTACTTAAAAAATGGATTAGAATCACTAAGTATTACGAAAAAAGAATTTTTAGAAACTTTAAAAAAAGTTAAAATTGATGAGACATTTGTAGATTTTGTTAATAGTGGAGTTACGTTTAAAATAGTGAGTGCGGGAACTAAACTTAATATAACGGGAGTTCTTTCTAATTATGACATAAACTTGACAAATGATGATATTATCTCTAATGATATTGAGTTTGAAGGTAATAAAATAACTGTTACTAATCCTTTTTTAGATAAAGAGGAATATTATGGCGTAGACAAGAAGGAAGCTGTAGAAAACTTTCAAAGGCAAGGATACAAAGTGTTTTTTGTTGGAGATGGCCCTTCGGACTACAGAGCTATAGAAGTAGCAGATTTTTCATTTATAAGAAAAGACACAAGAGCAATTAATTTTTGTGAAGAAAATGATATAAAATATAAAGAATTTGATAGTTTTAATGATGTACTAGAGTATTATAAGAGAAAATGAGGTAGAAAAATAATGTTGACAAAAGAAGATGTTTTGAAGATAGCTAAACTATCCAAACTTAAGTTTAATGAAAGTGAAATAGAAAAATTTAAAGAAGATTTAAATAAGATATTTGATTATATGGAAGAGTTGAATAAATTAGATACTTCTCAAGTTGAACCATTATTTAATGTTTTGGATTTAAAAGATAAGCTTAGAAAAGATAAAGTTATAAATAGTGAAATCAAAAAAAATATATTAGATAACGCACCTAATAAAGATGAAAACTTTATTATCGTTCCGAAAGTAATTGGAGGAGAAAATGTTGACAATTAAGTAGCTTTTAGAGGAAGGGAAAAAGATGAGTTTATATTTAAAAACAGCTAGTGAGTTAGCTGAAATGATAAAAAATAATGAAATTACTTCAGAAGAAGTAACGAAACAGTTTTTAGAAAGAATTGAAAAAACAGAAAAAAAAATAGGAGCATTTTCCAATGTTTTCAAAGAGAAAGTATTGGAAGAAGCAAGAAAATATGATTTAGATAATAATGAAAATAGAAATAAATATAAAAATGACTTGTTATTTGGAGTTCCAATAGCTTTAAAGGATAATATTTTATCCGAAGGGGATTTGACAACTGCAGCTTCAAAAATATTGAGTAATTATGTTGGAGTGTATGATTCTACAGTAGTAGAAAGACTTAAAAAATCAGGTGTTCCTATAATAGGGAAAGCTAATATGGACGAATTTGCTATGGGATCTTCTAATGAAAATTCAAGTATAAAAGCAGCATCAAATCCGTGGGATCTAAATAAAGTACCAGGAGGTAGTAGTGGTGGATCAGCAGCTGCAGTAGCAGCTCAGCAGATAACTATAGCGTTAGGGTCTGATACAGGGGGAAGTATAAGACAGCCAGCCTCTCTTACAGGAACAGTAGGGATTAAACCTACATACGGTAGAGTTTCAAGATATGGGTTGATGTCATTTGGTTCATCCCTTGATCAAATTGGAGCTTTGGCTAAGTCTACCGAAGATTTAGCAAGAATATTACAAATAATAGCTGGTTATGATGAAAAAGATCCAACAACAGCAGATGTTGAAGTTCCAGATTATTTAAAAGTTATAAATAATGATCTAAAGGGAATAAAAATCGGACTTCCAACTGAGTACTTTTCTGAAGGATTAGATGAAAATATTAAAAAAGTTATAATGGATGCAGTTGAAAGTTTAAAAGAACTTGGAGCAGAAATAGTAAATGTTTCACTACCTTATACAAAATATGCAATTTCTACTTATTATATAATATCTTCAGCTGAAGCAGCATCAAATTTATCAAGATATGATGGAGTAAGGTACGGAATAAGAAAAAGTGATGGAAATATTGAAGATATGTATGTAGAATCAAGAACAAAAGGATTTGGTGAAGAAGTAAAAAGAAGAATAATGATAGGGAATTACGTTCTAAGTTCAGGGTTTTATGATGCTTATTATAAAAAAGCATCTCAAGTTAGAAGGCTTATAAGAGATGATTTTGAAAAAGCATTGAAAGAAGTTGATGTTCTTCTTACTCCTGTATCCCCCACTGTAGCCTTTAATAAAGGAGAGAAAAACACAGATCCAGTTCAAATGTATTTAGCTGATATTTATACAGTTTCTGTAAATATGGCAGGACTTCCAGCATTATCAACACCAGCAGGTTTTCATGAAAAACTTCCTGTAGGTATACAGTTAATAGGAAACTATTTTAAAGAAGATTTACTATTTAATATATCTCATAAATTTGAGCAAAAGAGAGGAAAAATAAATTATCCTGAATTTTAGAAAAATATTTATTATAAAATATTTATTATTTTAAAATAAATTCATATGGAAAGGGAAAAAAATGAATAATTATGAAACAGTTATTGGATTAGAAGTACATTGCCAATTAAAAACAAATACTAAGGTATGGTGTTCCTGTAATTCAGATTATGATCATGAGAAACCTAATATGTCTACATGTCCGATTTGTACAGGTCAGCCAGGGGCATTGCCTAAGTTGAATGAAAAAGTTTTAGACTATGCTATAAAAGCTGCATTAGCTTTAGAATGTGATATAAATTCAGAGAGTCAATTTGATAGAAAAAATTATTTTTATCCAGATTCTCCTAAAAATTATCAAATAACACAGTATTTTAAACCTTATGCAGAAAATGGAAAATTACATATAGTAACTAATAGTGGTAAAAAATCCATTGTTGGTATAGAAAGAATTCAAATAGAAGAGGATACTGCAAAAAGTATTCATACAGAGTCAGAAACTTTATTAAATTATAATAGAGCTTCAGTACCATTAATAGAAATTATTTCTAAACCTGAAATAAAAAATGCAGAAGAAGCATATGCTTATTTAAATACTTTAAAAGATAGACTTAAATACACAAAAGTAAGTGATGTAAGTATGGAGTTAGGCTCTCTTAGATGTGATGCTAATGTCTCTGTAAGAAAAATAGGAGATAAGGAGTTAGGGACAAGAACAGAAACTAAAAACTTAAACTCTTTTAAAGCAGTGGTAAGAGCAATAGAGCATGAAACAAATAGACAGATAGAAATACTTGAAAATGGTGGAAGAATAGTTCAGGAAACAAGGCTTTGGGATGAAGAAAATGCTGTCACAAAACCTATGAGAAGTAAAGAGGAAGCAATGGATTATAGATATTTTCCTGAGCCTGATTTACCTACAGTTATAATATCAAATGAAAGACTTAATAGTGTAAAAAAAGAAATGCCTGAATTTGCTGATGAAAAATCAAAAAGATTTATGGAAGAATACAAATTAAACGAAAAAGAGTCAATAACATTATCAAATGAACAAGAATTGGCAGAATATTACGAAGAAGTAGTAAAGGAAACAAAAGATCCTAAACTATCAGCTAATTGGATGCTTACAGAAGTTTTAAGAGTGCTAAAAGATAAAAATATAGATATAAATGAGTTTAATGTTTCTCCAAATAATATTGGTAAATTAATTAAACTTATAAAATCTAATGTGATAAGCTCAAAAATAGCAAAGGAAATCTTTGAAATATTATTAGATGAGGATAAAGATCCTGAAGAAATAGTAAAAGAGAAAAAATTAGTTCAAATAACAGATAATAACGAAATAGAAAAAATAGTTGAACAAGTAATCTTAGAAAATACTCAATCCGTGGAAGATTATAAGGCTGGAAAAAGTAATGCTTTAAAATATCTTGTAGGGCAGGCGATGAAATTATCTAAAGGGAAAGCAAATCCGCAAATGATAAATAAAATAATCTTAGAAAAACTTAGTTAAATAAAAATTATAATGTAATAGGAGCAATATGAAAATTTTTAATGGCTTTAAAGCTAGAGTTTTCCTTGTTTTATTATTCGTTTTTTTAGTCTTTTTATATATAATTGGACATTTATTTTATGTACAAATAGTAAAAGGAAATGAATGGAAAGAAACAGGAGAAAGACAGTATAAAAGTGAACATGTTATAAAATCTAAAAGAGGAAAAATAATAACTAATGATGAGGAAATACTTGCTTACGATGGAGAAAGTTATTCTATAACTCTTGACCCTACTTTAGTTATATTAGAAAATATTGATAATCTGATGGGATTATTAAAAAAACATATCCCAGAATTTAATTCAGAAAAAGTAAAAAAAGAGATTTTGGAAAAAAGAAAACAAAACAAAAAATATATGAAAATAGAAAATATTATAGATTATAAAACTAAAAAGTTAATATCTGATGATCAATCTAAAGATGTTAACTTGAAATCAGGAGTTTTCTTTGAAACTAATTTTATAAGAAATTATATTAAAAATAATGCTTTTCAAGAAATAGTAGGATATTTAGATAATGAAAATAAAGGTGTCTACGG
>JAGOWQ010000033.1 GCA_018060185.1 Leptotrichiaceae bacterium
TAATATAAATGAAAAGAGTTGCTTACATAAGTTATTATATAGTAGCAATCATATATATGGTGTACATAAGCATCGTTATATTTAATAAACAAATAACAAAAGATTTTTTTCCAGATAATGCAACAATGCTTATATTTGTTTGTTATGGTTCGATGTACCAGATACAAGAAGCAATATATGAAAAATATAATACAAGAAAAAATATATATACAGTAGTTAGTATAATAAATATAATTTCAATAGTTATATTTTTAGTTTCAATACTTTGGATAAATAAATATAACATATTATAAAACTTAGACATCTATTAAAAGAAAGTAATTAAAATCAAGTACAAAAGCTAATTATGAAAATTAAAAAGTTTAAGTACTTGTTTTTTATGACTTTTACAAAGTCTTATCTTCGATTTCTTGTGTAACATTTTTTATTTTGGAAATAATTATGTGATTATAAGAGATCTTAGAATGAAATATAAGTATTATAGATTATAGTATTTTAATAAATATTTAACATTTACAATAATGGAGTTTGTTATATTTTAAATAATATAGTATAATATTTACTAATAAACTTAAATAAAATATTATAAACGATTTCTATAAATAAAATTTAGATACAATAATTATTGTTAGTAATACAAATATAAATATAAAAAACAAATAGGGAGATATAAATGGTAGAAAATGGTATGAGTTTTGGAAAAATAATTATATTAATAGACCAATATTTATTTGAAAAGAATACCAATCAAAAGTTTTTTATAATGATAAATAATTAAAAATTAAGGATAAAATATTAGAAATTTAAACTAGTCTTAATTAAAAGACGATTATATAACTATGGTTTTAGATATATTTATATATAATTAAAATAAATCAATTTTCACGAGTTGATTTTTTCTCCAAAAAACAAATAAGTCAGTGAATCCACATCACTGACTTTTTGTATTATTTAATTTTTATTAAAAAAAATATTGACAAAATTATAAAACAGTGTTATTGTATGTACAAACAGATCTGTAATATAAAATTTTAAGGAGTGGAGATAATGAATCAAATTATTAATCAATTACAAAATAGAAAATCAGTTAGAGTATTCACTGGAGAATCAGTTAAAGATTCAGATTTACTAGAAATAATAAAATCTGCACAACAAGCTCCTACATCTGTAAACGGAGAACAAATATCATTAGTTGTAACCAGAGATAAAGAAAAAATAAAAAAAATAGCGGAGATTTGTGGAGGGCAACCACAAGTTGAATCCGCAGATATATTCATTACAATAGTAGTAGATTTTTCTAGAGCAACTTATGCAATGAGTAAACATAATGTTAAAAATGTAATACCAGGTTCAGCAGAAGGTATATTAGTTGGAGCTGTTGATGCAGGAATAATGTTAAATGCATTGCAAATAGCCTCGGAATCACTTGGTTATGGAACAACTGCAATAGGTGGAATAAGAAATAATCCTGAAGAAATGATAAAAATATTAGGATTGCCGAAAGAGACATATCCAATAGTTGGAACAACGATTGGAGTAGAAGATAAATCAAAATGTTCGAGAGTAAAACCTAGAGTTCCAGTAGAAAGTTTTGCACACTACGAAAAATATGATGAATTAGCTGTTAAAAAAGGTGTTGATGAATATGAAATAACACTAAAAAAATGGTGGGATGAAATAGGACTACACGATATGGGGACGTATTCTCAAGATGTTTCTAAGTATTACAGAACAATTTATTTTCCAAGAATTGCAAAAACATTGAGAGAACAAGGATTTGATTTTAAAGATGAAATAGTAAGATAATGAATAAAAATCGATAACCTTCTATTATAGATAGGATATCGATTTTTATTTTGAATAATATTTTTTTATTGAAAACTTCATTTTCATTTAATTTATATTTTGAAATATTATTTATAGAATTATAATATTTCAAATATTGTGTTGTCCGAATAAATTTTTTTATTATTTTCAATAGTATTTTTAAAATTAATCTTTTCTTCTAATGGTAAATATTCTACATATATATTTTTGTATTCTTTTACATCTTCTTTTGATAAAGAGTTTAATAATACAACATTTTTAGGTATATCTATGTTATTTTCAACAATGTCTATATTTTCTCCTTCAAAAAAATTAGTTTTAGTATTTTCAGGAGGGGTAAAAATAACACAAAATCTTCTATTTTCTTCTTGAAAATCATTTTTTAAAACATTTTTAAAGGGTTCATCAAAATTATCTGTTATAAATATAGTAAAAGGAATTTCTTTATTATCGTATTTTTCATATTTATGAAGAATATTAAAGTAATTTTTTATAAATGAATTATCAAAGTAATTTTTTTTATTATCTTTCGTAATGATAACACTTTTATTATTTGAAATTTTAAAGTAATAGATTCCTATTGTTAGTATAAAGTTCATTAAATTATCTTTTGTTTTAGAGATATTTTCATTTTTTACATTTTTATTATTTAAAATGATTAAATTATTATTATTTTTAAAATAAGAAGATAATATTTTTTTTGTGAAGGAATTGTACTCCATATTTCCTATTAAAAATTCTTTTATTTTTTTGAAAATGCCTATTTCAGTATAATCAAAACATTCAAAAGAATAATCTCTTTTTATTAATATATCTACAATATTATGATTAGTAGTTTTATTAATATTTTCTATTTTAATTGAAAAATTCCAATTATAGTATTTTTTTAATTGAATAATTAAGTTTGATACATTGTAATCAAGTCTACCTACAAATTTTCTCCCTTGAAAAAGAGAAATTTGTTCAAATTCAATTTTACTTGTTAAAGGTATGTCATCTTTTATATCTAAATTTGTGTAAAAAATAGATTTTTGTGGGAAAGAAGTAGAAAATAAAGAATGATAGTATGAAAGAGTATCATCTTTTAATTTAGACTTCTTCATATCATCTATATATACTTTAGTATAAAATTTATCTTGGTAAGTTTCAACTTTTAATTTATAAACAATATCATAAAATAAATTTTCATTTAACTCTTTAAAATATTCTCCTGCACCAAACCATACGGCATTTTTATTAGTGAACCCCTTTTGTTTAAAATCAAACATTATATGATTTTTGCTTTCACCAATAAATTTTATATTTTCTAACATTACATTTTTAGTTTGAAAGGTTGGATTAGGGTTTCCAAACCCAAAAGGTTTCAGTAATTCCATTACTTTAAAAAATTCATAAGAAACTTTTTGTATGGGTATTTGTTTATCAATATTTATAACTTTTACAAAATCATTTTCATTTAATTTATTTTTAGCAAAGTCATTAATTTTCTTTTTAAAAAGTTTAATATTCTTAATAGGAATTGTAAATCCTGCTGCTCCAGAATGACCTCCAAATTTAATAAAAATCTCAGGCATGTGTTGAAGAGCTTCTAAAATATTAAAATTTTCTATACTACGACAAGAGCCTACAGCAATACCTTCGTCTTCTTTAACTTCCATAATAACAACTGGCTTATAGTAAGTATCCACGATTTTAGAAGCCGCAATTCCTATCACCCCATGATGATATTCTGGAGAATATTCAACAATTACATAGTCTTTATCGACATTGTTTTCTTCTATATTTTTTTCAATCATATCAACGATTTTACTTTGAAGTTCTTTTCTTTCAAAATTTTTATTTATTAACTCTTTTACAATTATTTCTATTTCCCTATTATTGTCAGAAGTTAAAAGTTTTACTACCATTTTGGCATCTTTTAAACGTCCTGCAGCATTAAAGACAGGAGCTATTATAAATCCAACATCATAAGTAGAATACTCTGTTTTAGCTTCAAAAGCTCCGTTACTATTACTATTATTTTCGCCAAAAAGCTTATATAATAGATATTTTAATCCTTTATTTATAGTATATGGAAGTTGCTCTAATCCAAATTTAGCAAAAATACGATTTTCTTCTAAAAGAGGGACAATATCTGCTATAGTTCCGATAGATACTAAATCTAAATACTTATAAGCTTCTTCCTTTTTATTTAATGATTCAAAAAGGCATAGTATAACCATAAATATAGTTCCTACTCCAGCTAAAGATTCAAAAGGAAACACATTATCAGGTCTTTTTGGATTTATTACTGCAAGAGCATTAGGAATGCTTTTTCTACTGAGATTATGGTGATCTGTAATAATAACAGGTAAGTTAATGGAATTAGCATATTCAATTTCTTCAAAAGAAGTAATTCCACAATCAACAGTTATAACAAGATCAGCACCAGAATCTTTTATTTTTTTTAATGCCTCGTTATTTAAACCATATCCTTCATCTCTTATAGGAATGTAGTAGTTTACTTCATGAGCCCCTAACTCCTTTAATGATAAGTATAAAATGGATGTTGAAGTTATCCCGTCTACATCATAATCTCCGTATATCCATATACTTTTTTTTTCTCCTATAGCTTTTAATATAATGTTTAAAGCTTTGTCCATATCGTGAAGAGTATACGGATCTCTAATATTTTCCAATTTAGGATTTAAAAAATTTTTTATTTCTTTTTTTGATTTTATTCCTCTAGAGTAAAGTATTTTTAAAATATCATTATCTATTGATAAGTCACTTATTTTAATATTTTTATTAGTGTGTAATGTTTTTAAATTCCATTTAGTATTTCGCATAATTAACTCCTCCGTTATTATACTCATTTTACCATATTATATTTAAAAATAAAAGAAAAAGGATAGTTGTAAAATTCGATTAAATTAAAAATAAAAAAATATTTTTATAAATTCTTAAGTAAAGAATAAAATAAAAATATTTTAATATAAATATTTTTGATATAAGTATTAAGTTTAGTTTGTTATTTTAAAATACCAATTAAATCAGTAGTTATAAATGGAATAAATAATTGACCGTTCCCAAAATCTGTAGCTTTTCCTTGGTTAAAGAAGATAATTATAGCGTCATCTTCCATATAGAATTTTTGATTACTTTTAGCTATTCCTTCAAATTTATTCTTTTTACCATCAAGAGTTTCGAGTCCAAATTGCTTTATTTTACCGTTAACGGCTGCATTTAATGCGTCATTATATCCATTTATGAATAGATCTTTTAATTGTAATATTTTTCCATTTTTTATATTAAAAGATGCAGCTTCATTATAGTTAGTTACAGTATTATTCTTTTTATCAGTTTTAGTTACATCAAATAGTATACTTACAAAATAGGCGTTATTACCTGTAACTCTGTAACTAACTTTATAAGTTTCATTTTTATTTCCTTTAAACATAGAAACAAATTTCTCCATATTTTTATTCATTTCTTTAATTGTTGCCCCACTTGAGAACAGTGGATAGATAACGCTTGAACTATCAAAGTTTGCTCTTTTATCAGTTGTTGAAACAACATCAGCTGAATTTGGTGCAAAATTTTGGAATGTAAAAGTAGTATCTACTTTTTCTTTTGCTGCGTAAGATATGTTGAATACAGCCAAAGTTAATAAAATTAATCCTATTTTTTTCATTTATTATTCACCTCTAAGTAATTTTCTATCTACTATTATATAATAAAAAAAATAAATAAGCAAATTTCTAATCACATTCTAATGAATACTGGGATTAAAGTACTTATGGTTAAATTTTAAGTATGGAAATAAAATTAAATATACTAATAATAATTATATATTTTTTTAACAAAAATAAAACAAAACATAATAAAAATATATATAACTTATTCAGTTTATTTTATTAAAATACTTTATGTATCAAAATAAATTTTTAAATAGTGATAAAAAATACACAAAATAATTGAAAAAATAAATAAAAAAGGATAAGAAAAAATACTTTGTAATTCAAATTATATAAGAAACAAATTAAATAAAAATATACTAGGAAGCAATTATTTCCTTGACTCAAAGTCAATTTGGTTGTATTATTATATTAGAATTAAATGTACTATAAACGTACTTTAAAAGATAAATGATTTAATTAATTTTAAAAAAATAGATTTTTATAGGAGGAGCAATGGCTAAAGTAATGAAAACGATGGATGGAAACCAAGCAGCAGCTTATGCAGCTTATGCCTTTACAGAAGTTGCAGGGATATATCCTATCACACCATCATCAAATATGGCAGAATACACAGATGAGTGGGCTGCTTATGGAAAAACAAATTTATTTGGCACACCTGTTAAAGTAGTGGAAATGCAATCAGAAGCAGGAGCAGCAGGAACAGTACACGGTTCTTTACAAGCTGGGGCGTTGACAACAACATTTACAGCATCACAAGGGTTATTATTAAAAATACCAAACATGTATAAAATATCTGGTGAGTTATTGCCAGGAGTTATGCATGTGTCTGCAAGAGCATTATCTACACAAGCGTTATCTATATTCGGGGATCATCAAGATATCTATTCTGCGAGAATGACAGGGTGGACTATGTTGGCAACGAGTTCTGTACAAGAAGTAATGGATTTAGCAGGAATAGCGCATTTAGCAGCTATAAAATCAAGAGTTCCTGTATTACATTTTTTTGATGGATTTAGAACATCGCATGAGATAAATAAAGTAGAAGTAATGGATTATTCTGTTTACGACAGATTACTTGATAAAAAAGCGGTTCAAGAATTCAGAGAAAGAGCAATTAATCCTGAACATCCTGTAACAAGAGGAACTGCTCAAAATGATGATGTTTATTTCCAAGCAAGAGAAGTGCAAAATAAATTTTATGAAGTAGTACCTGATATAGTAAATGACTATATGAAAGAAATAACTAAAGAAACAGGAAGAACTTATGCACCATTTGTTTATTATGGAGCGAAAGATGCTGAAAGAGTAATAATAGCTATGGGTTCTGTTACAGAAACAATCAAAGAAACAATAGATTTTTTAGCTAAAAAGGGTGCTAAAGTAGGACTTTTGACTGTACATTTATACAGACCATTTTCTGAAAAATATTTCTTTGAAGCAATGCCTAAAACAGTAAAATCAATTGCTGTACTAGATAGAACTAAAGAACCAGGTGCTTTAGGAGAGCCATTATATTTAGATGTAAGATCATTGTATTATGCTAAAGAAAATGCTCCTATTATAGTTGGTGGAAGATATGGATTATCTTCAAAGGATACGACTCCTGAGCAAATTATATCAGTTTACAAAAATTTATCTCAACCTGAACCAAAAAATAATTTTACAATAGGAATAGTAGATGACGTTACATTTACATCACTACCACTAGAAGAGTCTGTTTTTACTGGAAATGAGGATGTTAAAGGATGTCTATTCTTTGGATTAGGTTCAGATGGAACAGTTGGAGCCAATAAAAACTCAATAAAAATAATAGGAGATAAAACGAATTTATATGCTCAAGCATATTTTGCTTATGATTCTAAAAAATCAGGTGGAGTAACAAGATCTCATTTGAGATTTAGTAAAGATCCAATAAGATCAACTTACTTAGTAACAAAACCTAGTTTTGTAGCTTGTTCTGTGCCTGCTTACATGGGGAAATATGATATGATTTCAGGACTACTTGAAGGTGGAACATTCTTATTAAATACAATATGGGAAAAAGAAAAAGTAATAGAAACTATTCCAAATGAAATCAAAAGAGAATTAGCTAGAAAAAAAGCCAAATTCTATATAATAAATGCAACAAAACTAGCAAGAGAAGTTGGATTAGGAAATAGAACAAATACAATTATGCAATCAGCTTTCTTTTATTTATCTGAAATAATTCCTTATGAAGAAGCAAAATCGTACATGAAAGAATATGCTGAAAAAACTTATGGAATTAAAGGAAAAGATATAGTTGAAAAAAACTGGGCAGCAGTTGATAAAGGAACGGAAGGTCTTGAAGAAATTTTGGTTGATCCTTCTTGGATTGATTTAGAAGTTAATCAAGATATTATAGACGCTGAAAAACCAGAATTTGTTAGAAAAATAGCGGATCCTATAAACGCCATAAAGGGAAATGATTTACCAGTTTCGGCTTTTATAGGATATGAAGATGGTACTTTTGAAAATGGAACTACTAATTATGAAAAAAGAGGAATTGCTGTGGATGTACCTGAATGGATACCTGATTTATGTATTCAATGTAATCAGTGTGCTTACGTTTGTCCACATGCAGTAATTAGACCGTTTTTATTAGATGAAAAAGAAGTTTCTGGAGCACCAGAAGGACTGCAAACTATAAAAGCTATAGGAAAAGGATTTGAAGAATTACAATTTAAAATTCAAGTTTCACCTTTAGATTGTACAGGATGTGGATCTTGTGTTAATATATGTCCTGCACCAAAAGGTAAAGCAATTGTTATGAAGCCAATAGATTCTCAAATTGAAAGAGGAGAAGTTGAGAATACAGATTATATGTTTAATAATGTAACTTATAAAGATAAAATAATGGGAAGAGGAACTGTTAAAGGATCACAATTTGCCAAACCTTTATTTGAATTTTCAGGAGCGTGTGCTGGATGTGGAGAAACACCTTATATTAAGTTAATTACTCAATTATTTGGTGAAAGAATGATGATAGCAAATGCTACAGGATGTTCTTCTATATACGGTGGATCAGCGCCGTCAACACCTTATACAACAAATTCATGTGGAGAAGGACCTGCTTGGGCATCTTCATTATTTGAAGATAATGCTGAATTTGGATATGGAATGTTTCAAGGAGTAAATACAATAAGACATAGAATGGCTAAGATGATGGAAGAATGTGAAAATGAAGTTTCTCCTGAATTAGCTGACTTATTTGTAGAATGGAGAGAGAATTTTAATAATGGAGAAAAAACTTTAGAACTAAGAGATAAAATTACACCGTTATTAGAAAAAGAAAATGGAAAAATAGCAAAAGAATTATTTGATTTGAGACAATATATTGTTAAAAAATCCAATTGGATATTCGGAGGAGACGGTTGGGCATATGATATAGGTTATGGTGGGCTTGATCATGTACTAGCAACAGGAGATGACATAAATATACTAGTAATGGATACAGAAGTGTATTCAAATACAGGAGGACAAGCTTCTAAATCAACTCCAGCAGGATCAGTTGCAAAATTTGCTTCAGCAGGAAAACTTGTTAAAAAGAAAGATTTAGCAGCAATATCTATGACTTATGGAAATATTTATGTAGCAAGAATATCAATGGGAGCAAATCAAAATCAAGCGTTGAAAGCAATAAGAGAAGCTGAGGCATACCCAGGACCATCAATAGTTATAGCTTATTCTCCATGTATCGCTCATGGATTAAAAGAAGGATTAGGTAAATCTCAAACAGAAGAAAAATTAGCAACAGAAGTTGGATATTGGCCAATTTTAAGATTTGATCCTCAATTGTCAGAAAAAGGGAAAAATCCTTTACAATTAGATTCAAAATCACCAGCTTGGGAGAAATATGAAGAGTTTTTGAAAAGCGAAAGAAGATATTCTACTTTGTTGAATGAATTCCCTGAGCAAGCTAAAGTATTATTTGAAATGAATGTAAAAAATGCTAAAGACACATGGAATTATTATAAAAGATTAGCAGCTATAGATTATTCGACAGAAGAGTAATAAAAAATAATAATGAAAAAAGAACTGTCTCAAAATTTATTTTGAGCAGTTTTTTTATTATCAAATTTAAAGTTAATAAATTAAAAAATTAAACTTTAAATTTATATACTTTTTTTCTTTTAACTTAATAACTAGTGTGTTATACTTTAATATAAAGATTTATATGAAAGGAAAGGTTGCTATGGATATTATTGAAAATAAGAAAAAAGAAATTTCTGAATTAACACTTATGAGAAATCAATATATGCAACAAGGGAAAACTTTAGAAGAATCAGAAGTATTAAGAAAATTGGTTAAACTTACAGAAGAAGTTTATGGTTTTGAAAGTGATGAAAATATAAAAATATTAAATGAGCTTGGAGGAACACTTAAATATGTAAATGCTTTTGAAGAAGCAGAGTCAGCTCTTGTAAAAGCAAGAAATCTTATTGAAAAACGTTATGGAAATAACAATATATCATATGCAACTTGTAATTTGAATTTAGCAGAATTATATAGGTTTATGAAAAAATATGATGAAATTGAAAGTTTATATTTCAAAACAATGAGTATTTATGAAAATAATAATCTTCAAAATGATTACTTATATGCTAGTGTATGCAATAATTTAGGTCTTTTTTACCAAGAAATTCAAGAATATGAAAAAGCTATATCTCTTCATGAAAAAAGTCTTGATATATTAGGAAAATTAGAAAATTACAATCTTCAGTATGCTACAACAGTAAGTAATATGGTAATACCATATTCTAAACTAGGATATAAGGAAAAATCAGAGGAGTATTTGAAAAAATCTCTTTATTTAATAGAAAAAGAAGTTGGGAAAGAACATAATCTTTATTCTGCATCATTAAATAATCTAGCTATTTATTATTACAATGAAGGAGATATGGAAAAGTCATTAGAATTATTTGAAGAAAGTGCTAAAATATGCGAAAAATCATTTGGAAAAGATAGTAATAATTATAAAAATTTACTTTCAAATATAAATTTTGTAAAAGAAACAATAGAAAAAAGAAAGAACTTGGAACAAAATATTAAACATAACATAAAAGGAATGGATTTGTCCAAATTATACTTTGAAAAAGTATATATGCCTAAAATAAAGGAAAGATTTCCTGATTTATATAGTAGAATCGCAGTAGGTCTTTCTGGAGAAGGCTCAGAATGTTTTGGATTTGATGATGAAATATCTACTGATCATGACTTTGGACCTTCTTGTTGTATATGGCTATCAGATGAAGATTATAACAAATATGAGAGGGAATTGAATGAAGTTATCGACGAACTTCCAAAAGAATTTATGGGATATAAAGCACTTGAAAAAAGTGAGTGGGGAAATAATAGAAGAGGAGTTTTAAAAATATCAGATTGGTATTATAAGTTTTTAGGAGTAAAAAATGCGCCTGAAAATATAGATGACTGGCTTAAAATACCTGAAACCAATTTATCTATAGCTGTTAATGGAGAAGTGTTTTTAGATAACTTAGGTCAATTTTCTAAAATAAGAGAGAAATTAATAGAATATTATCCTGAAGATATAAGGAAAAATAAAATAGCTACTAGATGCATGAAAATATCTCAAAGTGGACAGTATAATTTTTTTAGATGTATGAATAGAAATGAAATTTTAGCTGCAAGAATGGCAGAAAATGAATTTATAAGTGAAGTTATACATATGATTTACCTTTTAAATAAAAAGTATTTGATCTTTTATAAATGGGCTCCTAGAGGGTTAAAAAATCTTCCTATTTTAGGAGAAATAATTTCAAAAATGTTAAATGAAATAATAGAAAAGAATTTATACGATACAAAGGGAAAAGAGTTTTATATAGAAGAAATATGTAAAGAAATAATAAAAGAACTTAAAAATCAAAAATTAGTTTCAGAAGACATAAAAAGTAATTTTTTACAGGATTATGGGTTACCTATACAAAAAAGTATAAAAGATGAAAATATGAGAAATTGGCCACCAATGGTAGAAATAATAGAATAAAAGTTAAAATGGCTGGAGGTAAAATGAATAAAGAAGAAATTATAGTTGAAATATTAGAAAGAGAGTGGATTTTTTTTCAAATGGCAAATAATAAGGGGGGAAGGGCTGAGTGTCAGGATAATAGGGAAGAATTTATCATTATGAGAAAGAGTCAATGGGAAACTTTTCCTTTGAATATTTTGGAAAGCTATTTGGAAGATTTGAAAAATGCGAAAGAAAAAAGGCAAAATATAGTAGTAGAAAAATATGCTAGAATGATGGAATATAGCGTACCCTCGGAATATGAAATGATAAAAGACTTTTTACCTAAAATATCTTTTAAAAAAAAGGAAACAGTAGATGAAATAGTAAAAATATATTTGAATTGGGAAAAAGATGTAATAAAGAAATATCCTAAATTAACTTCTAACGCTAGACCGTTATATTCAAAAGATGATACTCCAGATTCAGCTTCTATAGAAACATACTTGCGAGGGGAACTTTACTCATACTCAGAGAAAACATTAAACTTATATTATGAATATATAAATGAATGCATAAGGAAAAATAAAAATCTTGCTTTAGAAAATATAAAAAATATAGTTTTGAAAAAAGGGTTTTTATCTCTGGGTGAAGCAGAAGAAAGTTTAGTTTAATTGTATAATAAAACACTTGGCTTAGAGTGAACTTTAAGAGATAATATGATAAATATTAATATAAAGAGGTGATATTGTGACAATATCAGAAGCGTCAAAAAAATTTGGATTAAGCTCTGATACTTTAAGATACTACGAAAAAATTGGGCTTTTACCTAATGTTAGTAGAAATAAAAATGGGATAAGAATATATTCTAATGAAGATTGTAGATGGATAGAATTTATAAAATGTATGAGAAATGCAGGACTTTCAATAGAATCTCTTTCTAAATATATAATTTTATTTCATGAAGGAGATAAAACAATTAATGAAAGAAAAAATCTTTTAAAAGATCAAATGGAATTGTTATTAGAAAAAAAGAAATCTATAGATGAAACTATAATGAGATTAGAATATAAAATTAATAATTATGAAAAAATATTATCAAAGAGCCAAAAGTTAAATAGAAAAATGTTATAAAATAATAAATTATAAATAAAAATTATTAAATAAGGAAGTTTAAAATAAATGAAAATATTACTAATAAGATTCAGTTCTTTTGGAGATGTTGTTTTGACAACTCCTGTAATTAATGAAATTAAAAAAATATATCCTGAAGCAAAGATAGATTTCATAGTTTATACTAATTTTTCTCAAGGGATAACATTAAATCCAAAATTGAGAAATGTAATACAATTTGATAAGAAAAAAAGTAAAGAAAAAGAATACATAAAAGAAGTTATTAAAAAGTTAAAAAAAGAAAAATATGACTACGTAATAGATTTACATTCTAAATTTTTATCAAGAATAATAGGAAAAAGTATTTCTTTCACTTCAAAAACAAAATATTTAAGATATAAAAAAAGGAAGTGGTGGAAAACTTTACTGGTGAAAGCTAAATTAATTACTTATCATGCTGATTGTACAATAGTTGAAAGTTATTTTACGCCTTTAAAAGAAATAGGTATATTTTTTAATAATGAAAATATAGAAAAAGGGTTAGGAGATGGACTTGAATTTTATATAGATAAAAAGGAAGAAGAAAAATTCGTCAAAAAATATGATTTAGACAAAAAACAATATATAGTTCTAGCTCCTGGAGCCTCAAAATTTACTAAAAAATGGCCTTACTACGATGAATTATCTAAAAAAATATTAAAAAATAATATTGAAATTTTTGTGGTAGGTGGAGAGGAAGATTTTGAAAGTGTAAAAAAAGATTCTAAAGGGAAAATCACAAATTTATGTGGAAAAATATCATTTAAAGAAAGTGGAATAATACTTAAATACGCCAAATTGGCAGTTGTAAACGACTCAGGACCTTTTCATATTTCAAGAGCTTTAAAAACACAGACTTTTGTATTTTTTGGACCAACAGATCCTAAATTGTTTTCTTTTGAAAATAATACACATCTATTTTATAATGACAACTGTAAGCCACACTCATTGTATGGAGATAATAAGTTTTCTAAAAAATATGAGGATTGTATGACAGGGATTTCTGTAGAAAGAGTTTATAATGAAATAATGAGAAAATATAATGATAAATAAAGTAAATTAAGGAGAGATAAAATAATGAAAATACTTGCTTTTGAAACTTCGTGCGATGAAACTTCTGTTGCGGTAGTAGAAAATGGGAAAAAAGTATTAAGTAATGTAATATCAACTCAAATTGACATTCACAAAGAATATGGAGGTGTCGTACCTGAGATAGCCTCAAGGCATCATATAGAAAATATTCTTCCCGTTTTTGTTGAAGCATTAAAAAAAGCAAATTGTGAATTAAAGGATATAGATTATATAGCAGTCACTAATACACCAGGTCTGATAGGTTCGTTATTAGTAGGTTTAATGTTTGCAAAGTCATTAAGTTATGCTAATAATATTCCGTTAATTCCAATAAATCATATATATGGTCATATTTTTTCAAATTTTATAGAAAATGACATTAGTCTACCAGCGATATCACTGGTTGTTTCTGGAGGGCATACAAATTTATATTATATTAATGAGGAAAATAATAAAATAAGTATAGAGCTTTTGGGAGAAACACTAGACGATGCTGTTGGAGAAACATATGATAAAATAGGGAGAGTTCTGGGACTTTCGTATCCAGGTGGTCCAGAAATAGATAGACTTTCTATAAATGGTAAAAACACACTAGAAATAAAAATTCCTAATGTTGATAATTATAATTTCAGTTTTAGTGGAATTAAAACGTATATTACTAATCATGTGAATAATGAAAAAATGAAAGGGAATGAAATTATAAAAGAAGATATATCAAAATCATTACAAACAGTTATAACGGAAGTCCTATATAACAAAGTATTAAAAGCTATAGAAGATAAGAAAGTAAATACAGTATTAGTATCAGGTGGAGTTTCTGCTAATAAAGAATTGAGAAAAAAGTTTGAAACTTTAGAAAAAAATATGAATATAGAAGTTAATTTTCCAAAATTGGAATATTGCACGGATAATGCTGCAATGATAGGATGTGCAGCATATTATGAATTAAAGAATGAAAATATAATTGAAAATATAGACAATTATAACTTAGATGCGGTTTCTACAAAAACAAAAAATAAAAAACAAAAAAAGTAAAAAAAGTAGTTGACAAAGAGTAATATAATGTGGTAATATAATTTTTGTCAATGCGAAATAAATTTTGCATAACAAAAGGACAATAAAAACAGAATAATAAGAT
>JAGOWQ010000034.1 GCA_018060185.1 Leptotrichiaceae bacterium
AACTCAAAATATTGTATGTGAAAAATAATTTTGAATTTTCTAAAGCTTTCAAGTCGTTTGGTTTAGGATCAAAAAGTTCATGATTCATATTAGGTTGAATTATAGATATTACTTCAAAATTATCTCCAGCAATTTTTTGAACTAACCATTTTAAAGGTGGTATACTTGTTATTAAAATTTCTTTTTTAGATATATCGTTACTTGAAGATACATCATTATTAGTATTATTTGAATTTGATAAGTTGTTATTATTACCACAAGATAGTAATAGTGTTCCTAATGTTATTAAAATTAGTAATTTTTTCATTTGTTATCTCCTAAAAATTTCTTTTTTGTTGCAATCGACACAATGTCCTGTTGAAATAGACATTTTAAATGTTAAAAAAAATCCCTTTTTCTCCAATTTTTCATGTTCATTTTCTGATTTATTATTTAAATCGGATATATTTTCCATTATTTTACATGAATTGCAAATAAAAATACTTATATTTTCATCCTTAAAATAATATTTTTCATTTTCATATCCAAAGGAAAAAATCAATCTATTTCTTGAAAGAAAATCTAAAGACCGATAAATTGTAGATAAGTCAGAGGAAACTTCAGATTTTAAAAATTTTGCAGTTATTGGTTTTTGGGATTTAAGAATAATTTCTAAAATCTCTTTTCGTTTTTTTGTTAATTTCATAAAAACCATCCTTAATATTTTCGTTAAAATAAATAACTGTTTAGAAACGCAAATCATTTGCATTTTTAAATTGTACATTAAAAAAAAAAATAAGTCAATAAAAATACGATTGAGCAAGTATTCATATATATAATATATTCAAAAACTATATTTGATTATATATAATTTTATAAGAAAAATATATTGACTATCAAAGTAAATATGATATAATAAACTATCAAATTACAGGAGGATAAAAATGAAAATAAGAAAAGTTACATTTTTATCATTATTATTTACTATAATAATGATTATAGTATCATGTGGTGGAAATAATAAAAAAGTGGATATAAAAAAAGATGAAATTGTATTTTCTAATTTTAGGGATATTAGAGACTTAAATCCACATGATTATTCAGGGGAAATGTATGCACAAAATATGTTATATGAAGGTTTAGTAAAAATAAATGAAGAAGGTAAGATTGAAGCTTCTCTAGCAGAAAAATGGGAAATTTCAGAAGATGGAAAAGAATATACTTTTTATTTAAGAAAAGGGGTTGTATTCTCTGATGGAGAACCTTTTAATGCAAAAGCTGTAAAGGCAAATTTTGATGCGATTATGGATAATAAAGAAAGACACGGATGGCTAGAAAGTGTAAGGTTATTTGAGAAATTAGAAACTGTAGATGAGTATACTTTTAAAATAGTAATGAAAGAAGCGTACTTTCCGTTAATGATAGAATTAGGAGTTATAAGACCGTTTAGATTTATATCTCCAAAAGCTATGTCTAACGGGACAACAAAAAATGGAGTGAATGGAAATTATATAGGAACAGGACCTTACGTATTAAAAAGTAACACAACTGATCAAGAAGCAGTGTTTGAAGTAAATACGAAGTATTGGGGAGAAAAACCGTCGATAAAGACAGTAAGAGTTAAAGTTATACCAGATGCACAGACTAGAGCATTAGCTTTAGAAAAAGGAGATTTAGATATTATTTTTGGAAAAGATATGATTGATTCAGAAACAATGGAAAAATTTAAAAATAATAAAAATTTTGAAGAAAAAATATCTAAACCAATATCAACAAGAATGATGTTAGTAAATACTACTAAAGGTGCCTTAAAAGATATAAAAGTAAGAAAAGCATTACAGCACGTATTGGACAAAAAAGATATATCTGAAGGTATATTTTCTGGATTAGAAGCGCCTGCTGACACTATTTTTTCTAAAAGCATACCCTATGCTAATATTGATTTGCCTATTTACAATTTTTCATTAGAAGAAGCTAATAAACTTTTAGATGAATCTGGATGGTTAAAAGGAAATGACGGTATAAGAGCTAAAAATGGAGAAAAGTTAGAAATTACACTAAACTATAATAATGATAGTGTAAGTGAAAAACATATCTCAGAATATTTTAAGCAGCAATTAAATAAAGTAGGAGTTGAATTGAAGTTATTAGGAGAGGAAGAACAAGCTTATAGAGATAGAATGAAAAAAGGGGACTTTGATATTACATTTAATATTTCATGGGGGACACCTTATGATCCTCAATCTTTTTTAGGTGGAATGAGAGAGCCTGTTTATGGAGATTATGCGGCACAACAAGGATTGAAAGATAAAGCTATTATTGATGACTCAGTATTAAAAGCACTAAAAACTACTAATGAGTCTGAAAGAGCAGAATTATTTAAATATGTATTAACTAGATTATCAGAAGAAGCGGTTTATATTCCTGTAACTTATGAAACAAATAGAGCTATTTATAAAAAAGGATTGAAAAATGTAGGTTTTGATATTTCTGCTTACGAAATACCATTTTATAAAATGAGTTATTAATTTTTAAAATTTTAATATAATTGAATAAAATAAGGATATAAAATTTTTTTGAGTTTATATCCTTAATTTTTAATAATAAATAGTATAGAAAAGGGAGGAGACATGAAAAAATATATAATAAAGAGAATATTAATATCTATTCCTATGATATTTGCCATTTCTTTTATTGCTTTTTGCCTAATAAATTTAATTCCATCAGATCCAGCAGAAGTTTCACTAAGGTTAAATGATATAACGCCTACGGCTGAAATGATTGAAATAACAAGAGTAGAGTTAGGCTTAGATAGACCTTTTTTAATAAGATATATTGATTGGTTATGGAAAAGTTTGCATTTAGATTTTGGGAATTCTTATGTTAATACTGATAGAAAAGTATTTGATGAAATTGCAAGAACACTACCGAGTACACTTAAATTATCTGCAATGTCTATATTAATGATACTAGGAATAAGTATTCCAATAGGAGTATTATGCGGTATTAGAAAAAATAGTTTTTTAGACAAGATTACTAGAATAATAATATTTATAGGTACTTCTATGCCTGATTATTGGCTATCATTAATATTACTTACAGTATTTTCAGTTAAATTAAATCTCTTTCCTATAAGTGGTGAAGAAGGGATAAAAGGATATATATTACCTTCTTTCGCATTAAGTATGACTTATATTTCAACCTATATAAGATTAATAAGAAATAATATGATAGAAACTTTAAGAGAAGATTATATTTATTATGCAAGGGTAAGAGGATTAAAAGAAAAAACAGTAATATTTAAACATGCTTTAAAAAATTCTATTCATTCATCAATAAATGCTTTAGGTATGAGTGTAGTTAAATTAATATCAGGAACATTTATAATAGAAAATATATTTGTACTTCCAGGTATTGGTAGACTTTGTGTATCTTCAATCTTTAATAGAGATTATCCTGTAATCCAAACGTATATTCTTTTAATGGGAGTTTTATTTGTAATTTGTAATTTAGTAGTAGATATAATAAGTTGTTATGTAGATCCAAGGCTTATAGGAGGTGTAAAATAATGATGAAAAAACTTTTAAAAGATAAATTTGCAGTTATTTGTTTAATAATTTTATTAGTTATAATATTGTTAGGTATATTTGCACCTTTTGTTTCAAAATATGATCCTTTAGAAGGGAATATTATACAAAAATTTCAAAAACCTTCAATAAAGCATTTATTAGGAACAGATTATTTAGGTAGAGATACGTTTACAAGGCTTATTTATGGAATTAGGACAACATTGTTTTTGTCAATATTGACGATGGTTCCAACAATTTTATTAGGTCTTACTGTTGGAATTATTTCAGGATACTTTAGAGGAATTGTGGACGAAATTTTAATGAGAGTATGCGATATTATGTTATCTTTTCCGAGTCAAGTAACAGTACTTGCCATAGTAGGTGCTATGGGAATAGGAATAAAAAATGTGATAATTGCAAATATAGTTGTAAAATGGATGTGGTATGCTAGAATGATAAGAGGTAACGTCATAAAACAAAATAATAAGGAATATATATTATTTTCTAAAACAATAGGGGCAAAAGCTCCTTATATATTCAGAAAGCATATAATAACTTCAATTTTACCTGAATTAATAATCTTGATAACTTTAGATATAGGTTGGATTATACTAAGTATATCTTCGTTGTCTTTTTTAGGATTAGGAGTACAAGCACCAACACCTGAATGGGGTTCTATGTTGAGTGAATCAAGAAAGTTAATAGGAACTAAACCAGAACAAATGTTAGCACCAGGTCTTGCAATATTAATTGTTGTGGCAATATTTAATTTATTGGGAGATAGTCTTAGAGATGCGTTTACTCCAAAGGAGGATAAGGAATAATGCTACTTGAAGTTAAAAATTTAAGAATTGGTATTGGAAAAAATAATGAAGAAATAATAAAAAATATAAATTTTTCTATAGAAGAAAAAACTTGTCTTGGAATACTAGGAGAAAGTGGTAGCGGTAAAAGTATTACATGTAAGTCTATTTTAAATTTAGTTAATAAAAAATTTAATGTCTCTGGTGAGATAATTTTTCAGGGAAGAGATTTGTTAAAACTAAGTCAAGAAGAAATAAGAAAAGTTAGAGGAAAAGACATAAGTATGGTTTTGCAAAACCCTATGACATCCTTTAATCCATTATATACTATAGAAAATCAAATGATAGAAACTTTTTTGGAACATATGGACATAAGCAGGGAAAAAGCACTAGAAATTTCTAAAGAGGCACTAGAAAAAATGAGTTTAAAGAATATTGAAAAAATATTAAAAAAATATCCTCATGAATTAAGTGGTGGAATGCTTCAAAGGATTATGATAGGAATAGCCATAATATTAAAACCTAAACTAATAATAGCAGATGAACCAACAACAGCAATAGATTCTATAAATCAAAAAGATATTATAGAAGAATTTATTTTATTAAAGAAAAATTTGAATGTATCTATACTATTTGTATCACATGATTTGGGGATACTTTCTCATATTGCAGATAACTTAATAGTAATGAAAGAAGGTAAAATAGTAGAGTCTGGAACTACTGAAGAAATAATATATAATTTTAAACATGAACACACTAAATTTTTAATAGAGAAAAGAAGAGCTTTAATGGAAAAATTTAAGAAGGTGAAAAAATGATATCACAAAGTAAAGTAAAAAATTATAATGAAACAAAAATTCTTTTAGAAGTAGATGGAATAACGAAAGAATATAAGGAAAAAGGTTTTTTGAAAAAAGAAACTAAAAAGGTATTAAATGGTCTTTCTTTTAATATAAGGAAAGGAGAGTGTCTTGGAATAGTAGGTGAAAGTGGTAGTGGTAAAAGCACATTAGGAAGAATTATAACAGGTATTGAGAAGCCTACAAAAGGAAGTATAAAGTTTAATGGGGAAGATATTTACAAAAATAAAAATAATATGATAAAAGAAAATATTAGTATTGTTTTTCAAAATTATGTGGCATCAGTAAATCCAAGATTTACTGTATCTGAAATTATAAAAGAACCGTTAATAATTAAAAATAAAATGAAAGAAAAAGATATAGAAAATAAACTAATAGAATTAATAAAAGCTGTAGGATTGAAAGAAGAATTTTTAAATAGGTATCCTAAAGAGCTAAGTGGAGGACAATTGCAGAGAGTGTGTATAGCAAGAGCTATATCTACAAGACCAAAGTTTATAATGTTAGATGAGGCAGTTAGTTCGCTAGATGTATCCACTCAAGTAGAAATACTTGAACTACTAAAAAAATTAAAAACTAAATATGAATTGTCATATATATTTGTTACACATGATTTACTTACAATAACATATATATGTGATAGCGTTATTTTCTTTAAAGATGGGAAAATAGAGGAAAAAATAGATAATATAGATGATCTTGAAAAAGTTAAGAAAGATTACTCAAAAAAATTATTAGAATCTGTTATAGAGTTTTAAAAATTATAAAATCAAAAATATAGATGGAGTTATACTAAGATAATGAATAAAAATATAAGAGAAAATAGAGTTTTGAATAAAGAATATTTTAAATTAGGAATTGGGTTTATTTTGTCAGCATTGACAACACCTTTATTAAGTTCTGTTGATACAGCAGTTGTAGGGAGTTTGTCAAATCCTGTTTACATAGGAGGAGTTGCTTTAGGGGGGACCATATTTAATACGATATATTGGATTTTAGGCTTTTTGAGAGTTAGCACATCAGGTTACTCAGCCAAAGCATATGGACTAAAAAACGAAGAAGAAGAAGTCTTTTCTCTTATAAGACCAACAATAGTGTCAATATCAATGGGAGTTTTATTTTTAATATTTCAAAATCCTATACTTAAAATGGCAGTTTATTTTTATAAATCAGGAGATGAAATAAGTCATTACATGTCTATTTATTATAATATATTAATATGCGGTGCTCCTTTTGTTCTTTTGAATTATACATTTTTAGGTTGGATAATGGGAAGAAAGCAATTAAAAGAGTGTCTTTTTTTACAATTGGCAACAAATATAATAAATATTATTTTAGATTTGTGCTTTGTAAAAATATTAAATATGGATGTTGCAGGTGTCGCCTATGCAACATTAATATCACAAATATTAACTACATGCATTTCTTTACTTATAATTTTAAGAGGAAAGAAAAAAGAAACTTTTAATATTAGAAAATCAGTAAAAAATATAAGCTTTAAAAAATTAATGGAAAAAAAGGCATTAAAAGAAATAGCTATGGTAAATTTAGATCTAGTAATAAGAACGATTTGTATGTTAACTATGACAAATTTATTTGTTGAAAAAGGTAGTGTAAATGGAGAAATAGTTCTTGCAGCAAATTCTTTACTTTTCCAAATTCAATATTTAATGGCAGCTTTTTTTGATGGTTTTGGTAATGCTTCAAGTGTATTTATTGGAAATGCTATAGGAGAGAGAAAAAAGAAAAAAGTAAGATGGGTAATAACAAAATCGTACAAAATATGTGCTATTATTTCACTTTTTTTATGTATTGTATTTTATTTTTTTGGAAATAATATTATACAAATATATTCTAACAATCATGATGTTATAAGTACTGCTAAGAAATATAGTATATGGATATTAATATATTCTTTGGTTATAAACGGAGGACTTGTTTTATTTGGATTATTTACAGGGGCAACTTATACGAAACCAATAAGAAATTCAGTATTACAAGCTACAATAATATTTTTAATTTCATACTTTACTATAATTCCTTTATGGGGAAATCATGGATTGTGGTTATCTTTTATTTTATTTTCTTTAGGAAGAACGATATTCTTATTTTTATATATACCTAAATTAAAAGAAAAAATAAATAATGAGATAGAATAGCTTTATTACAAAGTATATTCATATTGTTATTAAAATAAAATTGTGTTATAATTTTAAAAATAAAAAACTTTATAAAAAAGGTTGAAAATATGAATATGAAATATAAATTGGTATATAGTTTTTTGTTCTTTTTGACATTGTCGGCAGCTTCCAAAGCAAATGAGCCGATAATAGAACTAGAAACTAATAAGTCAACGATTGATATAGAAAATGAATCAATATCAGCAACAGGTGGAGTAATATTAAAATATGAAGATATAACAATAAGATCAGATAGTTTAAAAAAAATAGAAGGTAAAAACATATTGTTTTCATATGGTAATGTACTTTTTAATCAAGGAAATCAAATTGTAAAAGCTGAACAAGTTATTTTTGATATGGATACAAATCAAGCGAAAATAATAGGGTCAGAGAGCTATGATAATGGTGTAAAATTAAGGTTTGGGGGAGAAGAGACTTTAAGTGAGTATCCAAATAAAATTACAATAAAAAATGGTTGGTTTACTACTAGTCCTTATGAAAAACCAAATTACAGAATAAATGCAGAAGAAATAGAGATCTATCCAAATAGAAAAATAGTTGCTAAAAATATAGGATTGAATGTAAAAGGTAAGACATGGTTTAAATTTCCTTATTATGTAGCTTCATTAAGGCCAGTTAATAGGAGAGCTACTTTGTTTCCATTTTTTGGTTCAGATAGTGATAGAGGTTTATACGCAATATTAGGATTTGATTATGACAAAGGGCCTCTTGCTCAAGGATTTGTAGATTTTGAATTGAGTTCTAAAAAGAAGTTAGCATTAAAATTTGCAAATGATTATACTTTTGGAGAAAGTAACAAAGGAAGTGTAGTTGTAAATAGATTTGTTGTTCCAATTACTAATAGTACTAGAAAAGTGAATGAATGGGATTTTTCTATAGAGCATAATGCTATAAATACCCCTAAAAAAGAAAAAATAGATAGAAAATTTTATGATTTGGGTTATGGTATATGGAACTTAAATTATAGAAATATGACGACTAATCTTATTAATGCTGTTAATGGAAAAGAATTAAGAGATGATTATACGAGTTATGTAAATACTTACAAAAAAATAGGTTTTTATGACTTTAAAATTAATCAAGAGTTAGGAAGAAGTGGAGAACTAAATTTTGATTATTTTTGGACTCAAGATAGGTCTGCTTTAAAAGCACTTACTGAAATAAATGATAAAATAGTTGAGGATGACGACTTAGATCCAAGAAAAACCGATGTTGAACTTTACAGAAGGCTAAAGTATACTAACGGTAATAGTGACATACTAATAAATATTGAAAATGAAGACTTTTTAGATGTCAATCCAGGATATATAGGAGATATAAATTCTTATAGAAAAAAAGAGAACTATTCTATTGATTTTAAAGGTCCTAAAATTAGATTAGAGTATTTAAATTCTGATAAAGATGAATATGGAGAATTGTTTGGATTAAAAGAAAGAGATGAAAGCGATTCTTCTATATTTGAGTCTAAAAATTATAGATGGGTTCAAAAAATAGCTTATGATAAAAGAAAAGAAATTGGATTAAGTTTTGGAAATTACTATCCTTTTATGAAAAGAGAATTTCTTGGTTATGAACCCAAAACATTAATAGAAAATTTAACTAACAATTTTTATTTTGGTACAACTTCAAAGTATGTCGAAATAAGTAAAAAAGAATATGGATATGATTTTACAAGGGATAATGACTCTTATAATTCGTTCTTTTTAAATTCAATGGCAACAGGAGAAAGTACTGGACATTATAATGAAGATAGAATATATAAGACTTATGGTAAAACGAATACAGATATTGGAAGTGTATATGCAGCAAGAAAAACAAAAAAAATAATATATGAACAATATGATTCCAAAAACGTTAGTATAGGAAACGATAAAATATATTTGCCTATAAAAGATTCTTATTTAACATTTAATTATAATTTTGAACATAGAAACTATAAAGAAACTTATGTTCCTAGTTTTAAAAATGGTAGAAAACAAGAAGATGTTTTTTCTAAAACAGGATACAAAATAGAAACAGATAGTAATGGAAATGCTTTAAAACAAAGCCCTGTAGTAAAAATTCATACTTTAGACACAAAACTATATACAACAATATTTGACAATACATCTAGGATAAATAATAAATATGATATAAAAGTTACTAATGAGGCAGATGTAACTATACAAAGAACAGAAGCAGAAAGTGCAATGGCTTTAGATAGTACAAATAATAAAATGTATGATATCATTGAAACCCCTACAAATTCATTAGGACTTAAAAATGACTTTAATTTTCATTTGGGAAATGTAAACTTAAACTATAAAATTATTGCTAGGGATGATAAGCATTTTAAAGATAATTGGTTGAAAAATAGATATGTAAGAAATTATGTTAAAGCCGATATCGAAAACAAAAGATTTATAAGTGCAGATTTTCAAAGTAATGAAACTTATGAGTTTGAAGATTACAGAGATGAAAAAAATATGACAAAAGAATTTCAATATGGATATGTTACTAATTCGGAAGATCAATTTTTATATAAAATTACTGATAAGACGAATGAATATTTTCCTTACAATACTTCTTACGGATGGAATAGAGATACATATAAAGAAAAAGAAAGAGAAAGAACCATCTCCGCTAGCTTTAATGAATGGGGAATAGAGTATACTAATTTAAAAGATACTATAAATGATATATTTGATACAGATAGTAATGGACTTCCTAGTGGGACACCAGAATTAAAATCAAAATCTAGTTATCATAAACTAGGATTTGTATATGATACTTCAAAAATGAAAAATAAAAAATTTGAATCAGATCATTATTTTAAGGCTACTTTAGGGACAGGGAAAAAAACTTATAGATATTTAAATGGTACTTCAAATAATGGACTTGACGATACATATGGAAAAGGAAAAGACTATATAACATTAGGAATGCTATATAGATATGAAAATAACGCTAAACCTAAATATGAAAAACCTAATAATAAAAATGGAACTAAAATTAATATATATGATAATAATTTAGAAAATTTTGAATTGACTAAAAATTCTAATACTCAAGACTTTTCTATAGAAAATGAAAGCTCAAGAACCAAAAATATTTTTAATAGTGTTAAAAATACAAATGAAACATTATTGAGTACAGAAAAAGAAAGTTATGGAAGTTATGTAGATGAAGAATTGAATAAACAAAATAGGTTTGATTTAAATGATTATTTAAGTAAGACACAAAGCTCAAAGAAAGATAAAAAATATTTTCAGATAGGTTTTGACATGGAATTAGATGGAACAGATTCGTTACATAGCACAGAATTGAAAGGAATGGATAGAATCAACGACCTTATATTTAAGGTTGAAGGGGGACATACAGAAAAACTTTTTTTATCGTATAAATACATAATGGAAAGACCAGATAGAATATATAGAAATGCTTCGTATAGAAAAAGCCTTTACAACTATAGACGTCATGATTTTGAAGCTAAGTATGCATTTGGAAAAGATCCTGATCAGCCTTGGTGGGTAGGAGCAAAAGTTCAATATGTACAAAATGGATCGCCTAAATCTTCAGACCCAGAGATATATGAAAGTTCCTCTTTAGCGGAGAAAGTAAATAAGATTACTTTAGGATTAGTTACTTTAAGTCATAGATTTGAAAATATAGAGTGGGAATTAGGAGCAGGAGCAAAATGGGATAAACCAGATAATAAAAAGCTAGGGTATTATCCTGTGGTAGTTCTTAAGTTTTCATTGACACCATTCCCTGAAAAAAGTGTTAAAATGGGTTATGATGAAGGTGCACCTACATTTGGAGTTGGATTTTAAATTATAAATTATAAATTATAAAAATATTATATAACTAACTAACTAAATGAAAAACTAGAAATAAAAAGTGGTAGAAATTTATAGTAAAATAGTGTAAAATAAAAAGATAATAAAAACGTAAAATTTAAGGAGTAAAAACAATGATAGAAATGGTACTACCTGATGGGAGCAAAAGACAGCTAGAAGATTCAATGACAGTTTTAGAATTTGCTAAAACAATAGGGTCAAGTTTAGGGAAAGAAACTGTTGGAGCTATTATAGATGGGATTCAAGTAGACCCGTCATATATGATTGAAAAATCAGGAGATATAAAAATAATAACTGTAAAAAGTCAAGAAGGGGTAGAAATAATAAGACATAGTACTGCACATATAATGGCACAAGCAGTACAAAGATTATTTCCTGGAACAAAAGTAACAATAGGTCCTGTTATAGAAAATGGATTTTTTTATGATTTTGATCCTAAAAAACCATTTACAGAAGAAGATTTATTAAAAATTGAAGAAGAAATGAAAAAAATAGTTAAAGAAGATTACGTTTTTAAAAGAACTGAAATGTCGTCTGAAGAAGCAAAAAAAATGTTTGGTGAAATGGGAGAAAACTATAAAATAGAAATAATAGATGATTTAGGAGTAGAAAGAGTGAGCATTTATCAACAAGGTGAATTTGTTGACTTATGTAGAGGAACACATGTACCTTCAACTAAATTTTTAAAAGCGTTCAAACTAATGTCTACAGCAGGAGCATATTGGAGGGGAGATTCTACAAAAAAAATGCTTCAAAGAATTTACGGTGTTGCTTTTGGAAGCAAGAAAGAATTAGATGAACATTTAATAATGTTAGAGGAAGCAGAAAAAAGAGATCATAGAAAGTTAGGTAAGCAACTAGAATTGTTTTTTATTGATGAACATGGACCAGGATTTCCGTTTTTTATGCCAAAAGGATTAGAGTTATTTAATAAATTACAAGAAATATGGAGAGTTGAACATAAAAAAACAGGATATCAAGAGATAAAAACGCCAATTATGCTTGATAAAGAGTTATGGGAAATTTCAGGACATTGGTTTAATTACAGAGAGAATATGTATACATCAGAAATAGATGAAAAAGTATATGCTATAAAACCTATGAATTGCCCTGGGTCCATAATTGCTTATAAAAACAAATTACACTCTTATAAAGATTTACCTTTAAAATACGGTGAAATGGGACTTGTTCATAGGCATGAATTTAGTGGAGCTTTACACGGACTTATGAGAGTAAGAGCTTTTACTCAAGATGATGCTCATGTATTTTGTACAGAAGAACAGATAGAGGAACAAATTATTGAAATAATTGATTTATACGATAGATTTTACAAATTATTTGGTTTTGAATATAATGTAGAATTGTCTACAAAACCTGAAAAAGCTATAGGATCTGACGAAATATGGTCTATGTCAGAAGCAAAATTAGAATCAGCATTAAATAAAACAGGAATTTCATTCAAATTAAATCCAGGGGACGGAGCATTTTACGGACCTAAAATTGATTTTAAAATGAAAGACTCAATAGGAAGAATATGGCAATGTGGTACAATTCAGTTAGACTTTAATTTGCCTAAAAGATTTGAAATGAGTTATATAGGATCTGATGGAGAAAAATATGAACCAGTTATGATACATAGAGCGATGTACGGAAGTTTAGAAAGATTTACAGGAATATTAATAGAGCACTATGCAGGAGCATTTCCAACTTGGTTAGCTCCAGTTCAAGTAAGAGTTTTAACTATATCTAAAGAACAAATACCTTATGCTGAAAAAATTCATAAAAAATTACAGGAAGTTGGAATTAGAGCCGAAATAGATATAAGAGATGAAAAAATAGGATACAAAATTAGAGAAGCAAATGGAGAACAAAAAATACCTATTCAGTTAATAATAGGTAAGAACGAAGTTGAAAACAATGAAGTTAATATTAGAAGATTTGGTAGTCAAGATAGCTCTAATATGAAAGTTGATGAAATAATAGAATTATTAATTGAAGAGTCAAAGGTGGTATTTTAAAAATATTAATAAAAATTAGAATAGAGGGAGATAATTATGAATTATGATGAATTTGGAAATGAAATTTATGTAGATGACAAAGAATTAACTTATGAAAAATTAGAGAGAATAGCAGCTTCAAAAGTAAGAGGAAGTATACTTTGGATGGTTTTGGGACTATTTATAACAGGAATAACGGGATATTATTTTATAAACTCAATAATAAATGGAACAATGCCTGAAGCAGTTATAAGTAAATTTAATTATATAATTGGTGGTGTAATTATACTAGAATTAATAGTAGTTTATGCTTTTACAGCCTTAACATATAAAGCAAGTGCAACTACATTAAAGTTAATGTTTATATTTTATTCTTTTTTAAATGGAATAACAATGTCAGTCTTAATTTTAGCGTATTCTCAAAGCAGTATAATATATGCATTTTCTGGAACAGTAGTGCTATTTACAATTTTAGCAATATACGGTTACGTTACACGGGAAGATTTAACAAAATATTCATCTATTTTGAAAGCTGGAGTTATTTCTTTAATTGCAATGGGAATAATCAATATTTTTCTTAAAAGTGACACATTAATGTGGGTTTCATCTATGTTAGGAATAATAGTTTTCATAATTTTCATAGCAGTTGATGTAAATAGAATTAAAAATAATGTATTAAACTATGCAATTAATGAAGATATGTCGATAATAAATAAAATAGAAATACACGGAGCATTAAGCTTATATTTAGATTTTATAAATTTATTCATTTTTATATTAAGAATTGTAGGGAGAAGAAAGTAATTTAGAAGGTTATAATAATAGAACTGCAGTAAAACTGCTCCTAATATGAAGTGTTATTTTGGAGCAGTTTTTATATGAATTTAAATATATTAATTAAGGAGAAAAATTAATGAAAAGAAAGATAGAATGCGTTGAAGAGTTCCATGAAATATATAAATTGGGGAATTCAAAGAATCCAATAGGTAAATTAGAGAATGAAAAAGAAAAATTAAGATTTGAATTAATGAAAGAAGAAAATGAAGAATATTTAGAGGCAGCTGAAAAAGGGAACGTAATAGAAATAGCTGATGCATTAGGGGATATGCTTTACATTCTGTGTGGAACAATAATAGAACATGGAATGCAAAATGTAATTGAAGAAGTTTTTGAAGAAATTCATAAAAGTAATTTATCTAAATTAGATGAAAATGGAAAACCAATATATAGAGAAGATGGGAAAGTTATAAAAGGACCAAATTATTTTCCACCTAATATAGAAAAAATAATGAAAAAATATAAATAAAAAATATAATTTTAAATAAAAACAAAAAAAATTAAAAAAAGTAGTTGACAAAGAGTAATATAATGTGGTAATATAATTTTTGTCAATGCGAAATAAATTCGCATAACAAAAGGACAATAAAAACAGAATAATAAGATAAGAAGA
>JAGOWQ010000073.1 GCA_018060185.1 Leptotrichiaceae bacterium
ATCTGCAATACAGTATCCTACACGTCTTGCACCTTCTCCTCGATTCCAAGGGAATATACGGTTACTTATACATGAAATTTTGGCTTTACTTGGATCTAAAGTTTTTACTAGATTAGTTTTTACTGCTCTACCAGGATAACCCACAGGGGAGCTTACTATAACTATATCTTCTTCTTTAGAGTCGATTAATACTTGTTTTAACTCAGGACTTGCGTCACATTCATGAGTACCTATAAATCTTGTTCCTAATTGAACTGCATCGGCACCTAATTCCATTACTTTTTGAATATCATTATAGTCCCAAATCCCTCCAGCAGCTATAATAGGGAAATCTCCCCATTTATCACGTTCTTCTTTTATAGGAGGTAAAATAGCTTCTAGTTGATGTTCAGGTGCAAATAGTTCTTCATATTTAGCTCCTTGATGTCCACCACTTTTAGGTCCTTCAACTATTACTGCTCCAGGCATTTTTCCAGATGATTTCCATCTTTTACATATTATTTTTAAAGCTCTTGCAGAAGAAACGATAGGAACAATTTCTACATCTGGATAGTTTGCAACTAATCTTGGTAATTCTAAAGGTAGACCAGCTCCAGTAACAATTATATTTGCTCCAGCTTCTAAAGCATCACCTACGACTCTTTCATAATCATTTATAGCATGAAGAATATTACATGCTAATGGTTTATCACCGCATATTTTTCTAGCATTTTTAAAAATTTCGTTTAAAGCTTCTTTACTATATGTATTTTCTGTACCAAAAGGTCTTCCATTAACTTCTTTTTTTATAAATTTCATATTTTTATAATATCCAGTACATATAGCACTTACAGTACCCAGTCCTCCATTTGCAGATACTGTTCCGGCAAGTTGATCCCAACTTAGTCCTACACCCATACCACCTTGAATAATAGGCTTTTCTATTTCATATTTACCAATTTTTATCTTTTTTAATTCTTTCATTTAATTTTCCTCCTAGTTTATTATAAATTTACACAAAGTTATAATAATAAGGTGGAGAACGACTAATTCTTACATTAGCAGGAATACTGCTATAATTAAATAATATATTTGTAAAAGATGCGTACAAAAGAATAATATTATTAAGAAATTGTTTGAATTTTTCAATAATTTTAATTCTTACATCATTTGTCATAAAATCTATATAATTATTTAAACTTAATTTTTCAAACTTCTTAATTAATAAATCAATACATTTTTTATCTATATTGATATTGTTTATATCTAAAAATGAGAAATCAATTTTTATATCAGGGATAATATTACTTACTACTTCTGATATTACACTCATCTTTAATTTTTTAAATAGCTTAAACATTAAAAAACTCCCAAAATTCAATATATATTTATAGTTAACAATTTTGCATAACATTTGTTATATTATACCAAATTTCTAAGAAAAAAGTCAATAATTCTATTTTTTTTTTTACTATTAGTCAAATTTCTTTTTAATAATTCTAGTGGCATTTAAAATAGCAAGCAATGCTACTCCAACATCAGCAAATACAGCTTCCCATATTGAGGCTATACCACCTGCTCCTAGTATAAGAACGATAATTTTAATGATTAATGTAAAAGTTATATTTTGCCATACTATTTTTCTAGTATTTTTAGCAATTTTTATTGAAGTAACAATTTTTGAAGGTTCATCATTCATAATAACTATGTCTGCGGCTTCAATTGCTGCATCTGAACCAAGACCTCCCATGGCTATACCAATATCAGCTCTTGCTAAAACAGGAGCATCATTTATACCATCTCCAACAAAAGCAATCTTATTTTTATTATTATTATTTTCTTTAAAAATATCTTCTAATTTTTCAACTTTTTGATGAGGTAATAATTCAGCGTATACTTTATCAATATTTAATTTTTTTGCTATACTTTCACCTATATTTTTAGTATCTCCAGTAAGCATAGTTATGTTTTTAATTCCATTATCTTTCATATTTATAATAGCAGAAGCCGAATCTTCTTTTATTTCATCTGCAATTAGAATATTACCAATATAATTTCCATTTATGCCAATATAAACAGTAGTACCTAGGCTTTCTTTTTCATCTAATAAAATATTTTCTAATTTCATTAATTGTAAATTTCCAACAACTATATTGTCTTCCTCAATTTTTACTTTTACACCGTATCCTGATATTTCTTTAAAATCAGTTAAAATATTTTTATCAATGATATTACCATCTTTTTCATATTCATTAACTATCGATTTAGCGATTGGGTGATTAGAAAAACTTTCAGCATGAGCGACATATTTTAATAATTTATTTTTTGTAAAATTTTCTTTTAAATTATTAGAAAGATTTATTTCAGTGACTTTAAATATACCTTTAGTGAGAGTACCAGTTTTGTCCATAACGATAGTATCAACATTATTTAAAGCTTCTAAATAATTTGCTCCTTTTATTAGTATACCGTGTTTTGAAGCGCTCCCAATTCCTCCAAAAAATCCTAATGGAATAGATATAACTAATGCACAAGGACACGAAATAACTAGAAAAACCAACGCCCTATAAAACCACTCAGAAAACGTGGTATTTTGTACAATAAAAGGTGGAATAAAAGCAATTATTAATGCAATTATAACAACTGAAGGTGTGTAATATCTGGCAAACTTTGTAATAAATTGTTCAGTTTTTGATTTTTTAGATGTAGCATTTTCTACTAAATCTAAAATTTTTGAAATAGTTGATTCGTAAAATGGTTTTGAAACTTTTATAGTTATAAGCGAACTTATATTAATATATCCACTTAAAACTTCATCTCCAGAGATAATATCTCTTGGAATAGATTCTCCTGTTAGGGTAGATGTATCAAATGTTGAATTACCTTCAATAATTTTTCCATCTAAAGGTACTTTTTCACCAGGTTTTACTATAATTAAATCTCCAATTTTGACACTTTCTGGAGAAACTTTTTCTATGCTGTTGTTAACTTTTAAATTAGCATAATCAGGTTTTATATTCATTAAATCAACAATAGAATTTCTTGATTTGTAAACTGCCATATTTTGAAAAAATTCTCCTAATTGATAAAATAGCATAACAGCAACAGCCTCTGGGTATTCACCAATAAGAAAAGCTCCAATAGTTGCAATTGACATTAGAAAATTTTCATCGAATACTTGTCCTTTTTTAATATTTTTAAATGCTGTTATTAAAACGTCCCCACCAATTACAATATAACTTACAAAGAAAATTATAAAACGTAACAAATTATTATTTTTTGAAATTAAAAATCCAGTAATAAATAATAAACTCCCAATAATAATTTTTTTTATTATTTCATTTGACTCTTTATTAGAGTTAAGTATATGTAGATTGCTTTTATTACTATAGACATTATTGGAAATAAACGACACTTTAACATTTTCTTCAACGGAATCTACTATTTTTTGAAGTATAGGTAGCAAATTTTCTTCATTTCCTTCATTTGAAATTACAATAATTTTTTTATTTAAAAAATCAACAATAGCTTCTTTTATATTTTCTGTATCATTTATTTTTCTCTCGATTTTATTGGCACAATTTGCACAATCTAAGCCAATTATATCAAATTTAAATTGTTTTGGATTTTTCATAGCGGGATCCTTTCAATATATTATATTTTTAATCAAATAAATGAATAAATATTCATATGTTATTTTATGTTAAAAATTTCAAAAAGTCAAGCAAATTTTTTTCAAAGGAAATTAAATATAAAATCGATATTACTTTCATTAAAATAGGCTACATAAATATATATAATCGAATAAAATAATTTTTAATAAAAAAATTAAAATATGTAACTTAAGTTACATATTTTTTCTAATAAATAAAGTATACTTATTGTAGAATGAATAAAAATAAATTAATAGATAGAGGTGCTAAAATGAATGAGTTTTTTAGTTTAAATGATACATTATATTCAATAGTAGAGAAGTATCCAGAAACTTTAGGTTTTTTTGTAACAAATGGATTTGAGCAGTTAAAAAATAATAAAATGCTGGAAACAATGGGAAAAACAATTACTTTAGAAATGGCTTTAAAATCTAGAAAGATAAACCCAGAATTATTTGAGGAAAAACTAATTACATTTTTACAAAAAGATGAAATGGTAGATATTTCACTAAATATTAATAGAGGAGATGTAAAAGGAGATGTTCTAATAGAAGGAGTGTTACCTTGCCCAATAAGAATACCTTTACTTGAAGGGATAAAAAAATGGGTTGAAGAAGAGAATTCTAAAAGAAATTATACAATAGCGTATGATTTAAAATCAGCTAATTTAGGTCTTGATTGGGTAACAGAAAAGATAAAAATAGGAGATCCAGAAAAGGTTGCAGATGTTTTATTATCAGCAGGATACGAATTGTTTTTTGACGAAAACTTAATGGGGCAATATATGAAAAATGGAATTTTTGAGACATATATTGAAGAAATGAACAAAGATTTTTGTAATGATAAAATAGATCTAAGAGATCCAAAAAGACAATATGCAATAGTAGGAGTAGTTGCAGCTGTATTTTTAATAAATAAAACTACTTTAGGAAATAGAAAAGCTCCAGAAACTT
>JAGOWQ010000015.1 GCA_018060185.1 Leptotrichiaceae bacterium
ATTTTTAACTTCAAATTCCTCTTCAAAACCTAAGTTCATTAAAGCTTTATTTGCATTATATCTTATATATTCTTTAACATCCCCTGTCAATGCTATGTCCCCATACACTTCATCTGTATATTTAGTTTCATTTTCATATAAATCGTACATTAAAGTTTTTAATTCTTCTCTCATTTCTAATTTTATTTTATCATCAAATGAATTATACAATTCTTGGAATAATAATCCCACAAAAACTCCATGAATAGATTCATCTGCTATAATTTTTTTTATAATATCGCAACTTGCAACCATTTCCCCTTGACCTGCTAACCACAGAGGTAGGAAAAACCCGCTATAAAACAAATATGTTTCCAAATAAACAGAAGCTGCCAAAGCCATTGCTATTTCTCTTTTTGTTGCATTTGGATTATTCATCTTTTGATAATATCCATCTATTTTCGTCGCTTTATATTGTAAATGAGGATTTTCTTGAACCCAATTAAATGTCTCATTTATTTCCCTTGTTGAAGCAACAGTTGTAAATATAGTAGAGTATGACTTAGCATGAATTGTTTCCATCATACACATGTATGACAGTACTGACCTACATTGTAACGATTCAATGTGATCTATTATTTTAGGCATTCCTGTATGACTCTGAAGCGTATCAAGTAATGTTAATCCTCCTAATACTTGTAAATATGCCAATTTCATAGCAGGTTCTAATGAACGCCAACTATCTATATCTCTTGAAGGAATATACTCTGTATCTATCCAAAACTGTTTCAAATTTTGTTCCCAAAACATTTCCACATAGTCATTTTCTGGAGTATTCCAATTTACTGCTTCATATATTTTTTTATTCATTTTATTATTCCTTTCAACTTCGTATTTTACATTTAATAATTTTTCCTAAACAGAACAGCTTATACATTCCTCAATAGTAGCTTTCCTAGTTCTAGTATAATAAAGAGATTTTAATCCTAATTTATGAGCATAGATATATAGTTTTGATAAATCTCTAGTTGTATCTGTACTTTTTGTATAAAGAATTGTAGATATTCCTTGATCCACATGTCTTTGAATTACAGATATCAATTTTAATATATTTTTCTGATCCATATCATAAGCTGATTTATAAAAGAAAAAATTATCATTTGTTAAATAAGGCATCGGATAGAAAGTAGTACTATCTCCGTATTCTCTAACTTCTATGGTATCAACTACTGGCATTACAGAAGCAGTTGAATTCATTATATAAGATGTAGATTGATTAGGTGCTATTGCCATTCTATAGGCATTGTATACTCCGTATTTCATAACATCATTTTTTAAATTTTCCCAATCTTCCCTTGAAGGAATATGTATTCCTTCAAATAATTCTTTTACTTTATCTGTTTGAGGTAAAAAATCTTTTTCTACATATTTATTAAAATAATTTCCATTAGCATACTCAGATTTTTCAAAGTCTTTAAATACTTCTCCTCTTTCTTTTGCTATTTCCATTGAACGCTCAAGGGAATAATAGTTTAACATCATAAAAAACACATTACAAAAATCAAGTGCCTCTTTACTTTCATACATTATGAAATTTTTAGCTAAAAATCCATGAAGGTTCATTGCTCCTAGACCAACACTATGTAATTCCTCATTAGCTTTTTTTATAGTAGGTACAACATCTATATTTGTTAAGTCTGAAACCATAGTTAATGAATCTATAGCCGCTTTTGTTGCTTCTTTTATTCTCTTATTTTCCATTACTGTCGCAATATTCAAAGAACCTAAATTACATGAAATTCCTCTTCTTATAATATCTTCTTCATAATAAGGATTTATATCCGAAACTTCTGAAAGTTGCATTATTTCTGTACATAAATTTGAAAATTTAATATCTCCTATTTCTTTTAATGCGTGTTCTTTATTTGCGTTGTCTTTAAAAAATATATATGGATATCCGCTTTCTTTTTGTGATTGAGATATTTTAACTAATAACTCTCTTGAATTAATTTTCTTTTTCTTAACTTCTGGATTATCAACTAATTTTTCATACATTTCATTCATATCCATGTCATCTAAATATTTACCATAAGCTAAATATACAGTATGAGGATTAAAAGTATAACAAACCTCATCTTCATAAGCTAGCTCCATAAACTTATCTGGAATTATAACTCCTGTTGATAATGTTTTTATTCTTATTTTTTCATCTACATTTATTTTTTTACAATCTAAAAATTCATTTATATCAGAATGAAATACGTTTAAATAAACTGCCCCTGCCCCTGCTCGTTGCCCTAGTTGATTAGCATATGAAAATATATCTTCTAATATTTTCATTATCGGTAATACTCCTGAAGCTCTTCCTTCTATACCTTTTATCGCTTCTCCTCTAGCCCTTATTTTAGATAAATTAATAGAAACTCCTCCTCCAATAGATGATAGTTTCATAGCTGAATCAAACACGTATCCTATTCCACTTAAATTATCTCCCATTTCATCAAGAAAACATGAAACTAATTCTCCTGATCTTTTTTTACCTGAATTTAAAAATGTGGGAGTTGCGGGTTGATATTCTTGATTTATTAACATTTCTGCGTATTCTTTTGCTTTTTCAACATTACCTTGAGCCAAATATAGAGAAACAATAGAAATTCTATCTTCATATCTTTCTAAAAATTTTTCTTCTGTATCGTCTTTTAATGCATAACTTTGATAAAATTTTGAAGCGCTCATAAATGAAGCAAATCTGAATTTTTTTGCATATACCATTTTGAAAACTTCTTTTATTTCTTCAAATTTATACATGTCATAAAAATTTATATAATATTCATTTTTTATAAGATAGTCCATTTTCTCTTTTAAATTATGAAAAAATACTGTATTTTTATTTACATAATCAACAAAATAAGAGTATACTGCTTCCTTATCCTTTTCTAATTGAAATTCATCATCTTTTTTCACCATTATCTCATTATTTAAGTATACCCACTTTTTTGCTCTCTTATCAACCATTTAATTTCCCTCCACATAATCTATAAAATATTTTACTTGTATACTTGTCCCTGATAATTCAAATTTCATTAATATTGGTATATCATACTTTTCATTTATTTTATCTGCTGCTACACCAAAATAAATACCCCAATTCATATTTCCACTTGAACTAACCGATTTTATATAATTTTTATTATCCTTATTTTCTAAAAACTCAATTGTTTTTTCTGGAATTTCTCCTATTTTTGTAGTGAATGTCAAAAAATGACCCTCTTTGTCTATTTTCATAGAGGGCTCTATTTTTACAAAATTCCAGTTAGGTCTTTCTTTTTTTATTTTATCTACAAATCTTTGAACATTTCCTGTTTTTGAATCGTAGTATATAAACATCTATTTTCCCTTTCATTTTACATGATTTAATTTTATTTTCAATTCTTATAAATGATTAAATCATTTCAATTAAATCATTTAATTCATCAAGTTTAAATCCAATTATTCTTTTAACTTCTAAATCATTATCTATTAATATAGTTGTAGGCACACTTCTTACTTTAAACTTTACTGCTAACTCAGGATTATTAAATGGATTTATTTTTTCATATTCTACTCCATTTTTATCAAGTAATTCTGATACCATAGCACATGGACTACAATCTTCTTTTTCAAATTTCATTATTTTCATAATTTTTTCCCTTTCTTTACATAATATTAAACCTTATCATAACAATACTTTGATAAAGCATATAAAATGTCTTTTTTAAATAAAAACACAATATATTGTGTTTTTATTTCATTTTTACATTTTATTTAGTATATTCTAAAAATTGAAAAATTTCAACTAATTTATTTTTCTGATAAAAATTAAAAAAATTTAATATTTTCATTTTTATTAATATTTTCATATGTTTTATTATATTTTATATTTTAGTTTATTGTGCATAATATATATATATTATAAAATAACACTAGTTATCCATATATTTAATAAAACTTTTTTGTATGTACATTCACTTAAAATATTTATTTAAAATGAATAATATGATACAATACTTTAATAGTAAATTAAAAGGAGGAAATATTAGTGAATAACAACTTTCAATATAAAAGTTCATACGAATCTTTAAAAGAAGATTTACGTAATAAAATTGTTTTATTAGATGGTGCAATGGGGACAATGCTCCAAATGGAAAATTTGACATCTGAAGATTTTGGTGGAGAAAATTATGAAGGTTGTAATGATTACCTTGTAATGACTAGACCTAATATCATAAAAAATATACATAAAAAATATCTAAAATCTGGAAGTGATATTATAGAAACAAATACTTTTGGTGCTTTAGATATTGTTCTAAAAGACTATGATTTAGAAGATAAAACTTTTGAATTAAATAAAAATGCTGCTATAATCGCAAATGACGCTATTAAAGAATATAGAAAAGAAAACCCTAATGATAAAAGAAACTTATATATTGCAGGAGCTTTAGGACCTTCCAATAAATCCATTAGTGTAACAGGTGGAGTAACTTTTGATGAATTAATTAATTCTTATTATGTTGCTACTAGTGGTCTTTTAGAAGGAAATGTTGATTTAATTCTTTTTGAAACTATTCAGGACACTAGAAATTTAAAAGCCGCTTATTTAGGACTTCAAAAAGCTATGAATGAATATTATTATGTTCCACTAATGCTTTCTTTCACAATAGAAAGCACAGGAACTACCCTTGCAGGACAAACTGCAGATGCATTTTTCTATGCAGTAAATCATATGAATCCTCTATCTATAGGACTAAATTGTGCTACAGGACCAGAATTTATGACACAGTTTTTAAAAAACTTAGATAGTATATCAAATACATATATTTCTGTGTATCCTAATGCTGGTCTTCCCAATGAAGACGGACAATATGAAGAAACTCCTAATACTCTAGCCAACAAAATAGAACCTTTCTTCAAAAATAAATATTTAAATATTGTGGGTGGCTGTTGTGGAACTACTCCTGAACATATTTTAAAAATAAAGGAAAAAAGTGTAAACTATTCTCCTAGGGTAGTAAATAATGAAAATAGAGAAAATGCTTTAAGTGGTCTTATTACTTTATATAAACCTGAAAAAAGACCTATTTACGTGGGAGAAAGAACAAATGTAATAGGATCGCGTATTTTTAAAAATTTAATTGCAAATGAAAAATTTGATGAAGCTACAGAAATAGCTAGACTTCAAATAAAAGGAGATGCTGATGTAATAGATATTTGTCTTGCCAATCCTGATAGAGATGAATTAAGTGATATGAAAAAATTTCTTGAAAAAATTTCAAAATTTGCAAAAGTTCCTATAATGATTGATTCTACTGATATAAAAGTAATTGAAGAAGGATTAACTTACCTACAAGGAAAAGGAATTATAAACTCCGTTAATTTAGAAGATGGCGAAGAAAAATTTGAAAAAATTTCAAAATTAATAAAAAAATTTGGAGCGTCTATAGTTGTCGGTTTAATTGACGAAGAAGGTATGGCTGTTTCTCTTGAAAGGAAATTAAAAATTGCAAAAAGAAGTTACGATATTCTTACTAAAAAATATAAAATTGATGAAAGAGATATTATTTTTGATACACTCGTTTTTCCCGTTGCAACAGGAGATATAAAATATTTGGGTTCTGCTACTTCAACCATTGAAGCCATAAGAGAAATTAAAAAAGAAATGCCAAATGTTAAAACAATTTTAGGAATAAGTAATATATCCTTTGGGCTTCCCATAGCAGGTAGAGAAGTATTAAACTCTTTCTATATGGAAAAAGCTTATGAGGCTGGACTTGATTTTGCTATAGTAAATACAGAAAAACTTATTTCTATAGATGAGATTTCACCTCAAGAAAAAGAACTTTCAAATAAAATTTTATTTGAAACAAGTGATGAAACAATATCAAATTTTGTAAACTTATACAGAGAAAAAAAAGGTATTGAAAAGAAAATAAATACAATAAATATGACAACTGAAGAACAAATTTCTAATCTTGTAGTTGAAGGAAGCAAAAAAGATCTATATAAATTGATCGACATCTTACTCGAAAAATACAAACCTTTAGATATTATAAATGGACCTCTTATGTCTGGAATGGACGAAGTTGGTAAACTTTTTAACAAAAATGATTTAATTGTTGCAGAAGTCTTACAAAGCGCTGAAGTTATGAAAGCTTCAGTGTCTCATTTGGAAAAATTCATGGAAAAATCTGAAGTATCTACTAAAGGAACTGTTATTATGGCAACAGTTAAAGGAGATGTCCACGATATTGGAAAAAATCTTGTAAGTATTATAATCGGAAATAATGGATATAATGTTATTGATTTGGGGATAAATACTCCAGCTGAAAAAATAAAAGAAGCAATTATTAAATATAAAGCTGATTTTTTAGGACTTTCTGGTCTTCTTGTAAAATCAGCTACTGAAATGGTAAATACTGTTTCTGTTTTAAGGGACAGTGGAATCAGCATTCCTATATTTGTTGGAGGGGCTGCTCTAACTGAAAAATTTACAATTAATAAAATTGAACCATCTTACAAAAATAATATAGTTATTTACTCTAAAGATGCTATGACAGCTCTTTCAGATTTAAATAAAATGATTGATCCTGAAAAATTTAAAGAATTCAAAAATTACTTACAAACGAGAAGAGATTTTCACACTATAACTAATGAAAACTCCCTTAAAAAAATTGAAGTACGTGAAACTATAAATTTCAATAAAAATGATGATACTTTTTTTGATTTTTCTAAAGTAGAACTTCCTAAATATAATTTTGATAAAATATACGAACCTTCTAATTTAAATAAAAATATTATTACAAATATTAATTCTAAGGAAGTATTTAAATATATAAATCTTCAAATGTTAATTGGAAAACATTTAGGAATGAAATGGGTTATAAATAATCTTTTAGAAAACAAAGATCCAAAAGCTATAAAAATTTATAATGAAATAATGTCTATTATAAATCAAGGCGATGAATACTTTGATATAAAAGCTATCTATAAATATTTTCCTGCTAAAAGAAATGGAGAGAGTATTGAAATCTTATCAGATGACTTAACTTCTGTCATTGAAAAATTTTCTTTTCCTAGACAAAAATGGGGTAAATATTTGTCATTAAATGACTATGTATCGTCAGATAAAATAGATTATATAGGTATGTTTGTTGTCAGTGCAGGAGAAAAATCAAGACTTGTATCTAACGAACTAATTTCCAAAGGAGAATTTTATTTAGGACATCTAGTGAATTCACTCGGGTTAGAACTAGCAGAGGCAACTGCTGAATACATACATAAAATTATGAGAGAAGATGTAGGTATTACTGATAATTCAATATCTCAAGAAGATATATTAAAGGCTAAATATCAAGGGAAACGTTATTCTTTTGGGTATTCCGCTTGCCCTGATTTATCTGATCAGAAAAAATTATTTAATTTACTAAAACCTGAAAAGTATGGTATAAAATTAACTGAAGGATATATGATGTATCCTGAAGCTTCTGTAAGTGCCATTGTATTTTCTCATCCTTTTACAAAATATTTTAATTTATAATAAAATTCTCATTTTTCTTTAATTTTTATATGATATTATATATTTGAGTAAGAAAGATTAAATCAAATTATTTGGAGGAATGATTATGAAAAGCAAATTTTTTAAAACAACTGCACTATTGGTTTTAGTCTTAGGAATTATAAGTTTTTCTTCTGAGAACAATAATTTGAAAAAGATTACTTCGGATAGAGCAAAACAAATAGTATTATCTAGAGTTGCTGGAGCAACAAAAGAAAATATTAAAAAATTTGAAGGTGATAAAGACTCTTATGATGGTGTAATCAATTTCAATGGTGTTGAATACACATTTGAAATTGACGCATTCACTGGAAGAATTATCAACTGGAAAACAGAAAAAAAGTAAAATTTTAAAATTTCTTAACTACCTAACTAACCGACTAAAATAAGGAATGTCTAATTAAAAATTTATTTATCATAATTAAATTTTTATTTTATACATTCCATTATTTTTTTATCTTTGTAATCAAAATATTTTGTGATATAATAAGTATGATGAATTATATATAAAAATATTTGAGGTGTAAAATGGCAAAAAAATTTAAATTTAACTTTATAAAAATATTTATTACATTATTTTGTTTAGGAATATTGTTTACCGTTGGAAGAGAAGTTTTTTCAAGACATTTTTTTAACGAAAGAATGACTGTTATTCCAAATGTTGTAAATCTTAATGAAAAAGATGCAATAAAATATTTGAAAGAAGCAGGATTAAAAGTAAAAGTTATAAATTCTAAAAGTGAAAAAGTCCCTTTAGATGCTGTATTTATCCAATATCCTCTTCCAGGAAAAACAATTAAAGTAAATAGAACTGTTCAAATTTGGGTAAATAATGGAGAAAGTCAGATCGTTCCAAATATTGTAGGATTAGAATTATTAGAGGCTCGTTCTTTACTTCAAGGTGATAATATTCAAATTGAAAAAATTGATTATCAACCCTCTAACGAAAAATTTAATACAGTAATTGGAGTATACCCAAAACCTGGAACTAAACTCGAAATAAATCAAAAAATTTCAATATTAGTTTCTTCTCAAAAGATAGTTGATCCTTCAACAATGCCTAACTTAATTGGATTGGATTTGAATGATTCTAAAGTTTTACTAGAACAAATTGGTCTTTCTTTAGGTAAAACTTCCTATAGTGAAGATTCAACTCTTCCCGTAAATACTGTAATGTCTACTAACCCTGCACCAGGAGAAAAAATTAATAAAGGACAGAGTATATCCCTTGTAATTAATCGTGGCGTTCAAGCTAAGAAAACTGGTCCTTCTGTAGAAGAAATAATAAATGAAACAAATAAAAATATTGAAAATAATGAAATTGAAAATATTATTAACGAAACTTTAAACAAAATAGAACAAAGAGATAATGTTAAAAATAACCAAGGTGGTCAAAATGATGCTGGTGAAAGTAATACTGGAAATTAGTAATTTATAAAAAGTTAGGAGGAATATTTTATTAGAGGAAAAATCATTAGAAAAATTAAAGGTTTTTACTATATTTTAGATGAGAGCTGTAATAATTTTGAAGAAAAAAATATATACGAATGTAAATTAAAGGGAACTTTGAAAATTAAAAATGATAAATTGAATTGCATTATAGGTGATGTTGTAGAATTTGATGAAAATGAAAAAGTTATAACTAGTATTGAAAAAAGAAAAAATTTCCTTTATAGACCGTTGTTATCAAATATAGACTACATAGGTATGTTTTTTTCAATAACTCAACCAAGTTTTGATATTATTGTTTTTCAAAAAATGTTACTTAATTCCTTTGAGCAAAATATTCCTGTTATCCTTATTATTTCTAAAATAGATTTAGTTTCCAATGAAGAACTAAATGTATTTTTAAAATATTTAAATAGTAATTTTAAAAATACATTTTCTATATTTCCTATTTCTAGCGAAAAAAATATTGGATTAAATAATTTAAAAGAACATATAAAAGGAAAATATATTACAATATCAGGACCTAGTGGAGTTGGAAAATCTACTATTATAAATAGTCTACTAGGAAAAGAGGTTTTAGTTACTAATGAAGTAAATAATAAAACTTATCGAGGGCGTCATACTACTACTGAAAGTCGTTTTTTTAAAATTGATGAAAATACTTTTATTATTGATACCCCAGGATTTTCTTCTTTTGACTTTCCAACTTTAAAAGAAAAGAAAAATCTAGAAACTTTATTTCCTGATTTTGCAAATTATGTTTCCGAATGTAAATTTAGAGACTGTATACATATTAACGAACCAAATTGTTCTATAAAAGAAAATGTCGAAAATGGTAACATTTCTCAATTAAGATATAATTTTTATCTATATGCCCTAAATAATATATTTAATAAGTAAATTATAATTAAAAAGGTGGTTTTTCTATGAATAAAAAAATTATTGTTGCTCCCTCTTTACTTGCAGCTGATTTTAGTAAATTAAAAGAAGAAATTCAAGAAGTAGAAAATTATGGTGCTGAATATCTACATTTGGATGTTATGGATGGAACTTTTGTCCCTAATATATCATTTGGTGTTCCTATTATTTCTTCATTGAAAAAACATAGTAATCTTATTTTTGATGTTCATTTAATGGTTGAAAATCCTGATAGATTTATAAAAGATTTTGTTGATGCAGGTGCTGACATAATAACAGTTCATGCTGAATCCACAAAACATTTAAATAGAACTATTCAGTTAATAAAATCTTATGGAAAAAAAGTTGGGGTTTCTTTAAATCCTTCTACATCATTAGATGTTATAAAATATGATCTAAAATATTTAGATATGGTGTTAATAATGACTGTAAATCCAGGATTTGGTGGACAAAATTTTATTGATTCCATGATTGACAAAATAAAAGAATTAAGATATATTGCACCTAATATTGATATTGAAGTTGACGGCGGTATAAACGAACAAACAGGAAAAAAGGTAAAAGAAGCTGGAGCAAATATTTTAGTAGCTGGTTCATATATATTCAGTGGAAATTATAAAGAAAAAATAGAATCATTAAAATAAAAATTATGGAGGGAAAATTTATGTATCTAGATATAGAATCATTATTAGATGAATTTTATAAAACATATTATAAGATTGAAGAAATTAATTTAAGTCAAGTTATAAAATGCCTTACTACTACTGAATTACATGTTATTGAAGCTATAGGAGAAGAATCTCTTACTATGAATGAATTATCAGATAGATTAGGTATTACTATGGGAACTGCTTCTGTAGCAGTTAATAAATTAACAGAGAAATATTTTATTGAAAGAAATCGTTCTGATGAGGATAGAAGAAAAGTTTATGTTCAACTTTCTAAAAAAGGACTTCTTGCATATAAATATCATGTTAGTTTTCATTCTAACATTCTTGAAAAGGTCACAACTGACATAAAAAAAGAAAAGCTTGATACTTTTGTAGAAGTTTTCCAAACTATTGTTCATAATTTAAATAAAATTAAAAAGGATATCCAACCTGAATCCATTTTAAACTTTGAAAAAGGTGATATTGTACAAGTTTCTTCTATTAAAGGAAGTCCTGCTATTAGAAAATATCTAAATGAAAAAGGTATTTCTATTAAATCACTTATTAAAATTTTAGATATTAATAAACATATCATAATGTTGTTAGTTGATGGCGATGAGAAGATTATAAGTATAGAAGACGCCACTGATATAATGGTTACCAGAAACTATGTATAATTTAAATTTACGGAGAAAAATATGATTTACTTAGATGGAATTGGATTATCATTTTTAAAAAATGAAATTAAAAAAAAAGTTTTAAACTATAAATTAACAAAAATACATCAATACGATCGTTCTTCTTTTTCATTTTATTTTGGAAAAAATAACTTATTATTTCAAGTAAAAGATAATTCTACTATTTTTTATATAAAAGACGAAAAAGATTTAAATACAGATTTTCAGTCTAAATTTCTTCTCTCTCTGAAGAAATATATATTAAATTCTATTTTAGTAAATATTAGACAAGAAGGATTTGATCGTATTCTTTATTTTGATTTTGAAAAATTAAATAAATTTGGTGATATAGAAAAATATACTCTTATAATGGAAATTATGGGTAAATCGAGTAATATTTTCCTAACTTCTGGAAATAAGATTTTGACAGCTCTATATTTTTCAGGTATAGAAGATGGAAATCGTGTTATTATGTCAGGGGCTAGTTATATTCTGCCCTTTGAAAATAAAAAAATATCTCCTTTATATATGGAAGAGGAAAACTTTCCTTTTGAACCAAAAGATTTTATTAATAAAGTAGAAGGAATAGGAAAACCTTTTGCGAATCATTGTTATCAAAATTTTTATTTATTTAAAAAGTATATTTCTGAATACTCCCCTATTATGTATGAGTTAGAAAATAACGGAAAAACTCAGAAAGTTTTAACCTATAATAGTTTTAATGAGTTTTCTGAAAAATCTAAATCCTCTGTTTTATTTAATTCATTAAATGATGGGCTAAATGAATATTTTAAATCTACTATTACTTCTAATTTAATTAATGAAAAGAAAAAAGTTTTATTAAAATATATCGATTCACAAATAAAAAAATATATTAAAATAGAAAAAAATATACAAATTGATTTAAATAAAAATAAAAATTATGAAAACTTTAAAATCATTGGAGATATTTTAGCTGCAAATATGCATACTCTAAAACATGGAATTAGTGAAATTACTCTATTTGATTTTTATAATAATAAAAACATTACTATAACATTAGATCCTCTTTTATCTCCTAATAATAACCTAAATGTTTATTATAACAAATATAACAAAGGTAAAAGAACGATCAATGCCCTTAAAGAAAGACTTTTACATATAAAATCTGAACTTGAATATTTTGAACAAATAAAACTTTTTATTGATAAAGAAACTGATTTTATAGGAATTGAAGAAATTGAAAATGAGCTTAACCTTAATAAAAATAATAAAAATAAAATTAAATTAAATAGGACTAAAAAAAGAGAATTGCTCTCTTTTGAACATAATAGATTCAAAATTTTTGTAGGAAGAAATAACAAAGAAAACGAAGAAATTTCTTTTTCTAAAGGAAATTTTAATGATATATGGCTTCATATAAAAGATATACCTGGAAGTCATGTTCTAATTTTAAGAGAAAATAAAAGCATTGATAACGATACTCTATTCTATGCTGCTAAGCTCGCAGCTCAGTATTCCAAGGGAAACATTGGAGACAAAGTTACCATTGATTATTGTGAAAGAAAATTTGTTAAAAAAATTAAAAATTCAAAACCAGGTAATGTGACATATTCAAACTTTGCTTCTCTGAATATAATTATTTAGTTAATATATTATTAAATCATTTATTTCATTGACAAAAATTAAAATCTGATGTAAAATAAGATGACTAACAAATAAGGAGGATATATAAATATGGCAAGTAAGACAGTTGTTATGACTAACCCTACAGGATTACATACTAGACCAGGGGGAGTATTTGTTGCAAAAGCAAAAGAATTTGAAAGTGATGTTACAGTTGAACACGATGGTAAAACTGTTAACGGAAAATCATTATTAAAATTATTGTCTATAGGGATTAAAAATGGTTCTGAAGTTACTGTACACGCAAGTGGAGCTGACGAGGATCAAGCTGTTGAAGTTTTAGGAGAGTTAATTGCAAATATAAGAGACTAATTTATTTATTATATTATGTAAATTAAAATGGAGTAATAAATTACTCCATTTTTTATTTTTAACAATTATTTTCCACTCTTTTTTAATGCTGCTTTTATCCAACCTGTGAATAATGGATGAGGTTTATTAGGTCTACTTTTAAACTCTGGATGATATTGGCATGCAACAAAATAAGAATGATCTTTTATTTCAATAACTTCTACATAATTTCCGTCTGGTGAAAGTCCTACTATGTCCATACCAGCTTTTTGAAAATCTTCTTTATATAAATTATTAAATTCATATCTATGTCTATGCCTTTCACTTATATTAACTTTTCCATAAACTTTTGCAACAAAACTATCATCTTTTAAAATACAAGGATAAGAACCTAGTCTCATTGTTCCACCCAAGTCTTTTAATCCTTTTTGCTCTTCCATTAAACTTATTACAGGATACTTAGTATCTTTATCAAATTCTGTTGAGGTAGCATCAGAATAATTTAAAACATTTCTTGCAAATTCTACACAAGCTAGCTGCATTCCAAGACAAATTCCAAAGAAAGGAATATTATTTTCTCTAGCATATTTTATAGCTTCTATTTTACCGTCTACTCCTCTGTCTCCAAATCCTCCAGGAACCAATATTCCGTCATAATTTGAAAGTTTTTCTATGTCAAATTTTCCTGCTTTTAAATAATCTATTTCCACTTTTGAATCAAGATTAAATCCTGCATGTTCTATTGATTCATTTATACTTATATATGCATCTTTTAATTCTACATATTTACCAACTACTGCTACCTTTATATTTTTCTTTGGATTTTTAAATTTTTGAACCATTTCACTCCATTCAGAAAGAGATGGTTTATTATTCTCTATTTTAAAATGTTTACAAATTACATCTGCAAGTCCAAGTTTTTCCATTGTTAAAGGTATTTCATATAAATTTTCAGCATCTGTAGACTCTATAACTGCTTCTTCATCTATATCACAAAATAAAGATATTTTCTTTTTTATATTTATATCTACAGGATGTTCACTTCTTACTACTATAACATCTGGAGATATCCCTAATCCTTGAAGTATTTTAACACTGTGTTGTGTGGGCTTAGTTTTTAATTCTCCTGCTGCTTTTAAATAAGGAAGCAATGTTACATGAATATATGCTATATTCTCCCTTCCTACCTCTCTTTTCCATTGCCTAATTGCTTCTATAAAAGGATCACTCTCTATATCTCCTATAGTTCCTCCTATTTCAGTTATAACAATGTCAGAATTACTTTTTTCAGCAGCTTTTTTTATGCTTATTTTAATTTCATCAGTTACATGAGGTATAGTTTGAACTGTACCACCTAGAAATTCACCTTTTCTTTCCTTTGAAATTATTCTTGACATAATTTTCCCTGTGGTGAGATTATTATATTTTGTTAAATCCTCATTTATAAATCTTTCGTAATGACCTAAATCCAAATCTGTTTCTGCACCATCTTCTGTAACAAATACTTCTCCATGTTGATAAGGACTCATAGTTCCAGGATCTACGTTTAAATACGGATCGAATTTTTGAATAGTAACTTTATATCCTCTTTCTTTTACTAATCTTCCCAATGAGGATGCCACTATTCCTTTTCCCAATGAAGATACTACTCCACCAGTAACAAAAATATATTTTGTTTTATCAATCTTTGTTTTCATTTTTCCTCCTAAAAATAACTGATAATAATTTATTTACAAATAAAAAAGATGAAAAAAAAAATTTCACCTCATTTTAGATAATTCTTGTAGTAGTATTTTTAAAGAGAGTTAGCTAGAATAACTAACTCTCTTTAGTTATTTTTTTATTTTTTTACTAAATTTTTATTATTTTCTTTCAGTTCCTTTTTTATATGCTCCTTCAGAACCAAATACAGTTTTAATTTTTTCTTTATAATAATCTTTCATATAATTTTTAGCTGGTCCTACATATTTTCTAGGGTCAAATTCTCCTGGTTTAGTTCCAAATACTTCTCTTATTCCAGCTGTGAATGCTAATCTTCCATCAGTATCTACATTTATTTTAGAAACTGCAGATTTTGAAGCTAATCTCAATTGCTCATCAGGTATACCAATTGCATCTTCTATTTCTCCACCATATTTTTTAATCATATCTACGAATTTTTTAGGTACTCCTGATGATCCGTGTAATACTATTGGGAATCCTGGTATTCTTTTTTCTATTTCTTCTAAAATATCTAATCTTAATTTAGGGTCTGTCCCTGGTTTAAATTTATGTGCACCGTGAGAAGTTCCTATAGCTATTGCTAATGAGTCAACTCCAGTTCCTTTTACAAATTCTTCTACTTCCTCAGGTTGAGTAAATACATGATGCTCAGCTACTACGTCATCTTCTACTCCTGCTAATACACCTAATTCAGCTTCTACTGTTACGTCTTTTGAATGTGCATAATCAGCTACTTCTTTAGAAATTGCAATATTTTCTTCAAAAGAGTGATGTGAAGCATCTATCATTACTGAAGAAAATCCATACTCTATACAATCTTTAGCTACTTCAAAACTTGGTCCATGATCTAAATGTAATGCTACCGGTATGTCAGATCCTGAAGCTTTTACATATGAAGTTGCAGCTTTAGCCAACCAAGGTAACATTTCTTTTCCTATATAATCTCTCGCCCCTGTTGATACTTGTAATATTACTGGTGATCCTGTTTCAACACATGCTTCTATAATACCTTGTAATTGTTCCAAATTGTTAAAATTAAATGCCGGAACCGAGTATCCTTCTTTGTTTGCTTTTGCAAACATTTCTTTAGTGTTACTTAATCCTAAATCTTTGAAATTATATTTCATCTTTCCTCCTAAAATATGTATAAATTATTATTATTACTTTTACTTAAATATATACTAACAAATTTTTATAAAAAAATCAATATATTTTAAAGTTTTTTAAAAATCAACTTTGTTACTCAATAATACTTTCTTTTATTAATTGTTCTACAGAATCTATTCTAAGAATATTTTTATCAGTAAACCCGGGTATTCCTTTTACTCTACCTCTATTAGAAACTTGCCAAATTACCCATCTTTTATCTTCTTCTAATTTTGGTATAAACTTAATATCCCTTATCCAAAGTTTATTATTTGGAAATTCTCCTTTTATGTAGGCATTGTAAGTATGGTATGTAACATATATTATAACTCTTTTTTTGTAATGTGCTTCAAGTCTCGTTATCATATCATTCATTTCTTTTAAAACAATTTCTTTAGGATATCTAGTGGGTATTTCTAAGTCTATTACTGGAGGCAATGTTTTGTCAGAAATTGGTACTTTACTCATATAGTAATCTGCTTGAGCCTCTCCACTACTCATCATTGAAAAAAAATGATACGCTCCCACTGTAAATCCATTTAGTCTAGCATTATTCCAATTATAAAAAAAATCTGTATCTAAAAAATCTTTTCCCTCTGTAGCTTTCATTATTATAAACTTATATTTTTTATCTACCAATTGCCAATTTATTCTATCTTGGTGATGAGAAACATCAAGACCTTGCACTTTGTAAATTTTTGCTAATATATCATTATGATAAACATATCCTGATAATTCTAAATAAACCGCTATAATTCCAAAAAACATAAGAAAAAATAAAATTTTCAAAAATTTATTCATTTTTTCTCCTATCTCCTTTTATTTATTACAAGTCTTTAATTCAAATAATTTTCTCTACCATATCTATTATAAATTTACTTTATAACTGTCATTCCACCCATATAAGATACTAACACTTCAGGTATTTTTATACTTCCATCTTCTTGTTGATAATTTTCCATTATAGCTAACAACGTTCTTCCAACTGCCAATCCTGATCCGTTTAGAGTATGCACAAAATAACTCTTTCCAGTTTCTTTTTCTCTGTACTTTATCATAGCTCTTCTAGCTTGAAAATCTTCTGTATTTGAACAAGAAGAAATTTCTCTATATTTATCTTGACTTGGTACCCACACTTCTAAATCATATGTTTTCGCAGAACCAAATCCTATATCCCCACTACATAAAGACAACACTCTATATGGTAATTCCAATTTTTGTAATATTTTCTCAGCATTCTCTACCATTTTCTCCAATTCTTCATATGAGTTCTTTGGATGAGCTAATTTTACCATTTCAACTTTATTAAATTGATGCTGTCTTATTAATCCTTTTAAATCTTTTCCTCCAGAACCTGCTTCTTTTCTAAAACATGCAGTAAATCCACAATAATATTTTGGTAAATCTTCTTCTGCCAATATTTCTCCATTATGATAATTTGTTAATGTTACTTCTGCTGTAGGAATTAAATACATTTCTTCATTTTCTATTTTATAAGCATCATCTGCAAATTTAGGCAATTGCCCAGTTCCTACCATCATTTCTCTTTTCACTAATTGAGGAGTTAGCATTTCCTCATATCCATGCTCTGTTGTATGTGTGTCTAACATAAAATTAATTAAAGCTCTTTCTAATTTTGCGGCTGCATTTTTATAAACAGTAAATCTTGATCCTCCTATTTTTGATCCTCTTTCAAAATCAAGTATTCCTAATGATATTCCTAATTCATCATGTGATTTAGGTTCAAAAGAAAATTTTCTAGGTTCTCCCCATTTTTTTATTTCTACATTATCATCTTCAGAAGTACCTATTGGAGTTGTTTCATGAAGCTTATTTGGGATTGTATAAGAATATTCTAACTGTTTTTCATCTATTTCTGCAACTTTTTGATCTAATTCTTTTATTTTTGAACTTACTTCCTGCATTCTTTCCATTAATTTTTCAGTGTCTTTACCTTCTTTTTTGTATTTACCTATCAATGTGCTTGATTCATTTCTCTCTTTTTTTAAAGTTTCTACCTCATATAATAGAGTTCTTCTTTCTTCGTCTAATTTTAAAAATCCATCTAAATCAAAATCGCTATTTCTATTTTTTAAATACTCTCTCACTTTATTTGCGTTTTCTCTTATATATCTCATTCCTAACATGTTTTTCGTCCCTTTCTATATAAAATTTAAAATTTATTTAATTTTTTAATTTATACTAAACCATCTTTTTATAAGTAGTCATACAATTCTTTTTTTACTTCACTTAACTCATTATAATCTTCATTTAAAACATTTTCAAATTTTATTTTCTTTGTGCTTAATATGCTATATTTATTTACTATCTTTTCATAGTTTTCTTCATATATTTTTTTATAAAGTATACTTACCCTACTTTTAGAAAAATACTCTATTCTCTCATTATCTTCAAAATTTAAATACCCAGTTTCTGATTTTGTAAAATAATTTATTATATTTTTTACTACTTCATCTATTTGAAGTCTATTTTTATTAAAGCTATTATTTTCAATTTTTTCAATTTTTTCTATTATTTTTTCTGTAAAATATGTTTTTATTAATTTATTTTCGTCAATGGAAATTAAAGAAATATTGTATAAAATTTTAAAAAATTCTTTTTTATTTCTATGAAGTAATTCATTTCCAAGTTTTACCGAGTGAATAGAATCATTATTTAAAATTGACCGTCTAAAACTATCAATTAATTTTTCTTCTTTTATCTTAGATAACCTTTCGATTTTTTTATCTTTATCTATAAAATTATCTTCAAAATTTTCTTTTATAATTTTTTTAATTGCTTCATTTTCAATTTTTGTTTCATAATATATATACGCTAACTCTAATATAAAAGATGGTTCTCTTTTTATTATTTTATAATCCTCGTCTATGATGAAATATTTTCTTTTTTCAAAAGTATTTCTGTATTTCAAAATAAATTCTAAAATATTTTCAACTTCTTTAAAATCAGAAAATTTATATATTTTTTCCTTTTTTTTACTCATTTTTTACCTTCTATTCTATTTTTATTTATTTTATATTCTTCTTTACACTATTTCAAATTTCATTTTTAAAACTAATAATTTTTTTATATTTTTATTTATTTTAACTATATCCTTTTCTGTAGTAATAATATAATCAAAATTTTCTCCCTCTTTTTCTATATTTAAAATTTCATTTTCTGTATACATATGATGATCCGAAAATTTAATTTCTTTAATATTTTTAGGATTTAATTTTTTTATCGTTTCATAAAATACTTCTGGATTAGCTATAGAAGAAAATATCAATACATTTCTATCTTCTATTTCTGATAAAACTTTTTTTTCTTCATTCATATTATAAAAATATTCTTCTTTAAAAATTGCTTTTGATATTTTCTTATCATATTTTTTAAGTCTAGCAGTAATTATATCTATTTCTTTTTCATTAACATAATTACTTTTAGAAATAATAAATTCATCAGCTTCTTTAAGTCTTTCAAGGGATTCCCTCAACCTTCCTTTTGGTAAATATTCATCTCCACCAAAAGGGTTTGTAGCATCTATCAATATTATACTTTCATCTTTTATAAGCCTTCTATGTTGAAACCCATCATCCATTATAATAACATCAATTTTAAATTTATCTTTTAAGAATCTCGCTCCTTCTACTCTATCTTTAGATACAACTATAGGGATTTTTAAATTTAAAGCATGAAGATAAGCTTCATCTCCACTTTCAATAGGAGTAGCAAAAATTTTATTTTCATCTCTTACCAAAAAAAGGTCTTTTTTTCTTTTGCCTTTATATCCTCTACTTAAAATTCCTACTTTTTTACCTTTTCTTAAATATTTTTTTGCAAAATATTGAACTGCTGGTGTTTTTCCAGAACCACCAACTACAATATTTCCAATGCATATTATTTTAACTCCCTCTATTTTTATTGATTTTTTTATATTTAAATCATATAATTTATTTCTTACATAAACTATAAAGGCATATATAAAAGATAATAACTTCATTTATTATTCCTCATTCCTCCAATTTTAAATTATTATATTTATTTTTTTAATCATCGTTATTTTCTAAATTATTGTATATATCTTCCAATCTTCTAAATCTATTTCTTATTCCTGATTTTGAAACCCCTATCAAATCAGCTAATTCTTGGAGAGACATTTCTTCATTTTTTATCCTTAATTCTGCAGCTTCACGCAATACATTACTTAATTCAGATAACCCCATTTTTTTGTCTATTGCTTCTATAATTTTTATTTGTTTTTCTGAAGTTGAAATTTTCTTAGTTTCATTAGCAATTTCCCAATTTATATTTCTATTTATTTTATTTCTTATTTCTTTATTTACAGTAACTTCTTCAAATTCAAAAAAAGAATTTACTCCTCCTATCATAAAAACAATATCTAATATATCTTCTGAATTTCTTAAATACACTAGATTTTTATTTTTTTTATCTGTTTGAAATACTTTTTTTCCCATTTTTTTAAATAAATCATACAAAAAATTAGCTGCATATTCTGTATCTATAAAAAAATCGAGGGCATACCCTTTTTCAGGAGACTTTACATACCCACAACTAAGAAAGAATCCTCTTATTATACCAGCTAGCTCACTTTCTGACTTTTTAACAAAAAAATCTTTATAAAAAAGAATTTCTTTTAATAACTTATTATACTCTTTTTCTTTACTTTTTGTTGCTATAAGTAAAACTTCATACACCTTATGAGTTCCTAATTTGTTACTCACTAAATATTTAAGTTGAATTTCTAAATCTGTTATATATCTCAAATTTGAATATACTCTTTTCGCAAAAGATACATTTTCTGTACTAAAGTATATTCCATTTTCTGTTATAACTTCTTTAGAGATAAATACTCCAAAAAGTTCAGCTATAATTTCTTTTTTATTTTTAATTTCATTATTAAAAATCTCTCTTTTCAATGTTGCTGAATAGGACATTTTACCTCCATTTATCACATCTTTTATAAATTTATTAATATTCTATAGCTGTATATAGATTTCCTAAAGAATCATAAAAATTCCATTTACCAATTCTTTGATTATTATTAATTTTACCTTCAAATCCTAGTCTTCCATCTAAATGATACCCTTTTAAAATACCTTCTCTACCTATCATATCAGCTTCATACAATAACCTTCCACTTTCATAATAAACCAAAACTTTTCCATTTACTTCATCATTATTATAATCCATAGATGATTTTTTAACACCATTTGTGTACCATTCAGTAAAAGTTCCTTTTCTCTTTCCATTTTCGTAATTACCAGTTATTTTCTTTTGCCCAGAGGAATAATTTTCCACCCATTCCCCATTTAACAAACCGTTTACATAAGTGCCTCTCTCAGATTCTAAACCATTATTTGTATAGTATGAAATATATTTACCATTTAATTCATCATTTTTGTATTCATAAACTTTCCATAATTTACCATTTTCAGCATAAATTTTCCATTGACCCTCTTTTTTTCCATTTACATAAGTTCCTAAAGTAAATAAATTTCCATTATTATAGTATTCTTCATATCTTCCATTAATTACCCCGTCTTTTAAAATGACATCTATGTGTCTTCCTCCACTGTCGTGAACTTTAAAATTTCCAGAATCAGAAATGGTCAAACTCCCATCCTCTGTGGATATAACTTTAAAATTATCATTCATTGTCTGAACGTAGTTAGTCAAATGCACTCTATCAAAATGTATTTTATAATCTGCAAAAACATCTTGTGAAAAAGATAAATTGGATATTAAAAATAGTAATACCATGATTATATTTATTTTTTTCTTTTCCATTGTTTTTCTCCTTATTTTTTCAAATTTTTCTCTATTATTATAACAAATTTTTACTTTTTTGGGAAACTTTTTTTATTTTATCTTTTTTCTATTTTTAAAACTAGTATATATTACCACAATATTTTTAATTTAAATTATATAATATATATAAACAATCATTAAAATATATGATATAATAAAATAATTAATACTATCGTTTTGGAGGATACTATGAAAAAAATACTATATTTAATTGTAAGTGGGCAAACTTTATTCAACAAAAGAAAAATAATTCAAGGAAGTTGCGACTCTCCTCTTACAGAATCAGGAAAAAAACAAGCTAAAATTTTAAGTATTTACTTTGAAAAAAATAACATCAAATTCTCACATGCTTATTGCTCTACTCAGGAAAGGGCTTCAGATACTCTTGAAATTATAACTCATAATAAAATCCCATATACAAGACTTAAAGGGCTCAAAGAGTGGAATTTTGGTTTATTTGAAGGAGAATCTAAATACTTGATTCCAAAGTTTCCATATAATGATTTTTTTGTTTCTTATGGAGGAGAAAATAGTACAAAAGTTCAAAATAGAATGAATAAAACTTTAACGGAAATTATGAAAAAAGATGACAATAAAAATGCACTCGTAGTGAGTCATGAGAAATCTTGTTCTATGTTTTTTCTTAAATGGGCAAAAGATAATTTTGAAAATATTTCTTCACAAAATTGTACTATTTTTAAATATGAATTTGAAAACGAAAAATTTAACTTTTTAGAAGTTATACAAAGTAATTTTGACATATAAAATATAATTAAAATATTATAAAAAATATATTTAACAAAAAGATGAAAGGATATAAAATATAAATGAAAAAGATATTATACTTAATGAGACATGGACAAACTTTATTTAATGCTAGGAGAAAAATTCAAGGAAATGTAGACTCTCCTTTAACTGAACTTGGTATAAAGCAAGCCAAAAGAGCTAAGCAATATTTTATTGAAAACAATATTAATATTACTCATGCTTATTCATCTACTCAAGAAAGAGCCTGTGACACACTAGAGATAATAACAGATATGCCTTACACAAGGATTAAAGGAATTAAAGAAATGGGATTTGGTATATTTGAAGGTGAAAGTGAAGATTTTCATCCTCCTGTTCTAAAATATGGTGGAATTTTTGGAGAGCACTATGCTTCTTTAGGTGGAGAAGGAGAAATATCTCTTAGAAAAAGAATGGTAGAAACATTAACAGAAATTATGGAAAATGACAATCATGAAAGCGTTCTTGCTGTAAGTCATGGAATAGCATGTTTTACTTTTTTTTCTCAGTGGCATCCTAATATTGTTTTAGAAGGAGTTCCTAACTGTACTATATTCAAATATGAATATGAAAATAAAAAATTTAATAATTTAGAAATATTTAAACCTGATTTCAGTAATATATAAACTTAGTGTTATTTTTCTATGAAATTTATTATTTTTATTTTAATATATAGGAGGTTTTTACGTGAAAATACATATGATTATAAATATAATTTTACTATTTTTCATATCATTTATAAGTTATTCTATAGATGAAAAAATTAAAAATATTCCTATTTGGTTTATTAATTCTGCTAATGATAATGTCGTTACTCCAAAAGATTTTTCACTACCTTCATATCAAGCTTTATTAAAAGCAGGAGCTAAAAATGCTTGGTACTCTTATTACGAAAGTGTAAAGGGGATTGATGTTAAAAATTTGGAATATTTAGGACATTTTTCATGGACTTATGTCTTAAATAATAAAGTGGGTGGTGTGCAAGATACTAAAAAAATAATAAATTCAACAGATAAAAAAACTTTTGGTTTTGTTCCAAGTAATTCAGCCAATGGAGGAAATAAAAAGGCAATTTATAATAACAAAAGTTATAATAATTTATTTGAATGGATGAACAAGCAAGTTAAAAAATAATAATACAAATATTTTGTGTAAATGTATAAGTGAAATACGATAGAATATCCATATATTACTTTGAATTTACACAAAATATTTTAAATCTATAATTTTGAATTTTATATTTCCATTAATATACTTTGGTGACTTTTTAAAATAATTTTGTCATTTCTTTCATATAACTCATTATAATTATTTAATATAATATTTTTTATTTCATTTTTATTTAAAATATTTGAACATATTTCCTCATCTTTATCAGAAAAATTATTTAAACATAACAATTTATATTCGTCATTTTTTCTTGAGTACCCTATTATTTTATCATTTTCAAATTCCATAGGTAGAAATTCTCCGTAAATTAAACATTCTGAATACTTACTTTTCTGTCTTAATTCTATAATTTTTACATAATGTTTTAGTACAGAATTATCATTTTTTAATTGTGATTGTGCATTTGTTTTATCGTGTGTTCCTATCATCTTTAACCATGTTTTTTTATTTTTAGAAAACCCTCCATTTAGAGTATCATCCCAATGAAATGGTGTCCTAGAGTTATCTCTACTTCTTCTATTGACATAATATAGTGCTTCTTCTTTTGAAAACCCTTCTTCCAATGCTCTATTATACTGATCTTTACTGGCTATATCGTCAAATTCTTTAATATCATCTCTTTCAAAATTATCCATTCCTAGTTCTTGACCTTGATATATAAAAGGAGTTCCTCTCAAAAATAAAAATAAATTTCCTAATAATTTTGCAGCATTTCCATCTGATTTATCACCAAAATATTTGTTAAGACTTCTAGGTTGATCATGATTTTCTAAAAATGGAGCTCCCCAACCATATTTTTGTAATACTTTTTGACTTTCAAATATTTTTTCTTTTAGCTCTTTTGGGTTTACTTCTTGTCTTTTATAGTATACTCCATCTTCTAACATATCTAAATCTGCATAATTGAAATCAAAAGTCATAGAAAAAAATCCATTTTCTCCTATAAATCTATCAAATCTTTCATATTCTAAAAGTGGAGTTTCAGCTACAGTAACACAATCATACTTTCTAAAAGTATGATCTGCTAATTCTTCAAGAAAATCTTCTATACCAGGTTGATTTAATGTATACTTTATATTAAATCCTAAACCATCCACTCCATCTACTGGCAAGTTTAAATACCTCTGATCTTTTTTTATTGAGTTTATAGCGTCTACTCTAAATCCTGATATTCCTTTTTCTAACCAATAATTTACAATTTTATAAATTTCTTTTCTTATTTCTGGTTTTTCCCAATTTAAATCAGGTTGTTTTTTGCTAAATAAATGTAAATAATACATTTCATTTCCTTTTTCATCTGATTCATTAGGTACCATTTCCCAAACACTACCACCAAAATGTGACCTCCAATTGGTTGGAGGAAGTCCATTTTTACCCCTTTTAAATATATAGTAATCTCTATATTTACTATTAGGATCCTTTAATGCTTTCTGAAACCATTCATGCTCATCAGAAGTATGATTTATAACCAAATCTAATATTATTTTTATATTTTTTTCTTTAGCTTTTTTTATCAAATTATCTAAATCTTCCATTGTCCCAAACTCTGGAGCTATATCATAATAATCTGAAATATCATACCCATTATCATCCATTGGAGATTTAAATATAGGACATATCCATAAAAGAGTTACTCCTAAATTATTTAAATAATCTAATTTTTCTGTTATTCCATTTAAATCTCCTATTCCATCACCATTACTATCGTAAAAACTTTTTGGATATATTTGGTAAGCTACTTCTTCTTTCCACCATTTTCTTTTTACTTTTTTTTTATCTACTTCTACTTTCATGTATTTTTTCCCTCCAAATTTTAATAAATAGTACAAATAAAAAGAAAAGAAGCATTATATAATTATTACTTTCTTTTCTTTTTATTATAAACATATGTTTGTACCTAATTTAAAACTATTTTAATTCTGGCCAAAAACCTTTATTAGCTTCTATTAAATCATCTAGTATTGCTTTTGCGACAGTTGCACTAGGAACAGTTCTTGATAGGGTAATTGCTTGCCACAATTTTTGATACGAACCTTCTATCCAAGCTTCTACAGTTAATTTTTCCACAGAAACTTGTTGTTCCATTAATCCTTTTTGAAATTGAGGAATTTTTCCTTGAACTATTTTTTCTGGTCCATTCGATCCTACCAAACATGGAATTTCAACCATTGCAGTCGGATCAAAATTTGAAATTGCTCCATCATTTTCAACTATTAAAAGCATTCTTTCTTTTGTGTTATAGGCTATGGCTCTAGCTAAATCTACTATATACGATGCATGATCATCCACGTGAAGTTTTGAGTCTTTCGTGTTTCCTTTTTCTGCTATATTTCTACATTCTCCAAATACAAATTTTTCTCTTCCTTCCATAACTTCATTTGCTCTTGTATAATTAGGATTAGAATGCTCTACTACGTAATCAGGAAATAAATAATATTTTAAATACGTATTAGGTAGTGTATTTTTATCTAGCATACATACATCTTTTACCTTTGTAAATGTATCATTCCAGCTTGCTTCAGTATTTTCTCCTTCTATTGGAATATTATAACCTACTTTTTCTACTTTTTCTCTCAATAATGGCATTAGGTCATTTCCTTCTTTGTCTCTTATGTCAGTCCACCAACCAAAATGATTTAATCCAAAATATCTTATTACCATATCTTTTCTAGATTTTAATCCTAAAATTTCCGCCATTCTTAATTCAATTCCTATAGGCATGTCACAAATATTCAATATTTTAGATTTTGGTCTTAACTTTCTTGTTGCTTCTGCTACTATTGCAGCTGGATTAGAATAATTCAACATCCAAGCATCAGGAGAATATTTTTCCATATAATCAACTAATTCTAGTACTCCTCCTATTGATCTCATACCATAAGCAATTCCTCCTGGACCACATGTTTCTTGACCTAATACTCCGTGTTTTAAAGGTATTTTTTCATCTTTTTCTCTCATAGCATACTTACCTACTCTTATATGAGCCATAACAAAATCTATATCTGTAAATGCTTCTTCTGGATCTGTTGTTGATACAAATTTTATATCTGGTGCTTTTTCTTTTATTAGTATGTCACAGGCTTTTGCTATTACATCTTGTCTTTCTCCATCATTATCGTAAAATTTAATCTGTCTTATCGGAAACTTATCCAAGTTATCTAACAACATTAAGACTATCCCTGGTGTAAATGTACTACCTCCACCTGCTACTACGATTGAAAATTTTTTCATTTTAATACCTCCTAAATTTAATACTTTCATTTTTTTATATATTATTATTTGCTTATTAATTACTTCATCAATCCTTCTATTCTCTCTTTTACTGAAGAAACTGTTAATCCAACAATTACTTGAATTGCTTTTCCTTTTCTTAATACTCCATGTGCTCCTGCTTGTTTAAAAACTGAATCAGAGGCTAACTTAGTTTCATCTTTTACACTTACTCTAAGTCTTGTTGCACAGTTGTTTAATTCTTCAATATTTTCTTTTCCACCAAGGGCTTCTAATATTATTAATGCTTGGTCATCTAATTGATCTGTTCCAACTTTTTCTGCACCTGCTTCTCCTTTTTTAGCTCTATAATCAGATTTTGTATATAATTTTGCTTCTTCATCATCTTCTTCTCTTCCAGGTGTTTTTAAATTCATTTTTTGAATTAAAAATTTAAATACGATGAAGTATATACCAGTAAATATAATCCCTATTATTATTTGTGTAAATACCGTTCCTCTATGATTTGGAAACATTGGTAACCAATTTAAGAATATAAAATCTAATAATCCACCACCCATATTTCCAACAACTCCGAATATATACATTACTGTTGCCATCGTAGCTGCTAGAACCGAATGAACAGCAAACAGTAAAGGAGCTATAAATAGGAAAGTAAATTCTAAAGGTTCTGTTATTCCTGAAACTACCGCTGTAAATACAACTGGTATTAATAATCCTGCAGTTATTTTTTTCTTTTCAGGTTTTGATGTAGCATACATTGCAAGGGCTATACCTATCGCTCCAAATATTTTTGAGTTACCATGCAAGGCAAATCCTCCTTGAGGAAATAAAGTTTTCAACGGTTCTGTGCTTTTAGCAAATTCTTGGATATGTTGTACCCAGTGAGTTTGAATTCCACCTTCTACTACTGCTGGACCAAATATGAATGGTGTATAAACAAAATGATGTAAGCCAGTAGGTATTAGAATTCTTTCTAAAAAAGTATAGACCCATACTCCAAATGCCCCTGAAGCTACTAATAATCCTTGTAAATGGAATATTCCCAATTGAACTTTAGGCCATACTAAAACTGTTATTAAAGCACAAGGAATCATTACAAAAAATCCTACTATGTAAACAAATACTGATCCTTGAAACACTCCTAAAAAGTCTGGTAACTTTTTATCAAAAAATTTATCATGTAAATATACAACTAACCCAGCAATTATAATAGCTCCAAACAAGTTAGTATCTAATGTTTTTATTCCAGCTATTGTTGTTAGCCCGCTTGTTCCACCTATTTCTTGACTCATATCAATACCAAAATTCCAAAGTGTCATCAATGCACCAACAAAATAATTAAACGTACAATACAATACAAATGTTTCCATACACGCTCTTGCATTTGCTTTTTTAGCCAAACCAATTGGTAATCCTATAGCAAACAATAAAGGCATCTGTCTAAATACTGTCCATCCTCCCTCTTCCACCAATTGCCAAAATTTAAACCAATTTGTTTCAGGGTTTGCAATGTTTCCTACTATTTGTGGGTTTTTTAAAACTGAAGTTATCCCTACTACTAAACCTGTAAAAGCAAATAATAGAACAGGTGTCATCATTGCTCCACCAAAACGTTGAATTTTCTTTAACATAAATTTTACCTCCTAAAGATATTTACTAAATATTATTAATTTATCTTATATAACTTGTATACCTCGACTTTTATTTTTTGTCAATACTTATTCGTAAACCTTTTTATATTTTCATTTTTTTTACATTTATGTTATTTTTATATTACTATATCCAACTCTACTCCATAATGATCCGATATTATCGGTTTATTTTTACCATTAAATATAACTGAACTCTTTAGTACTTTTACTTTTTTATTTATAAAAATATAATCTATTCTCTTTTTTCCTTTATCATTTTCCCAACCATGAATATTCTTATCTACAGTAATTCCATCATCTTTTTCTTCGGCCATTTTATACGTATCAAGTAATCCTTGCGAGATTATTTTTTCATAATCTTCTCTGCTTGATATTGCATCTGTATTAAAATCTCCCATAAGAACTTTTATTACATCTTTACTATTTCTATTTAACACTGTTTGTATATTCCCAATAATATCTTCATCTTTATTAGTAGGAAGATTCATATGACAGCTATAAAACTCTATATCATATCCATTGTATTCTATTTCTGCACTTATTATTTTTCTTGAAGAAATAGACCTTACTGTATGAGATCTTGTACAATAAAAGTCATCTGTATTTTTTAGTTCATGTTTTGTTAAAATACCTATTCCTTCGTCATATTTATTATATCCTATATGAGAATTACTCCAATGATAGTAGTAAACTGTATCTGTATACTCTGCTATTTTTTGAAGAAGAACCCATCCATAATTATCTTCTCTAATGTCTGAATACACTACTGGGCTTGTCATAATCTGATTTACTTCTTGCATAGCAACTACATCATATTCTTTTTCAGCTATAGTTCTTGCTAAAATATCTATTTTTTCCATTTGGTTTTCTTCTATCCATGCATGAACGTTTATTGTAAGTAATTTCATAATTCATATCTCCCATCATAGTAATATTATATTTTATATTATATCATTTTTTAAAATTTTGTCAATACATTTACGTAAAAGTTTTTTGAATTTTAAATTCTTTTATGTTTTTAGTATATTGACTTTTTATTTTAATAGTGTATACTATTTATATAAATAAAATATTTTAAGGAGGTAAAATAATGTTTGAAAGAAGTTCTGGTATTTTATTACACCCAACCTCATTTCCAAGTGAATACGGAATTGGAACTTTGGGAAAAGAAGCTTTTTCCTTTATTGATTTTTTAAAAAAATCTAAACAAAAATTATGGCAAATATTTCCATTAGGCCCTACTGGATATGGTGACTCTCCATATCAGTCTTTTTCTTCATTTGCAGGAAATCCTTATTTAATAGACTTTGATTTATTAATTGAAGAAAATCTGCTTACAAAGGATGATTTAAAAGATTTAAATTTTGGAGATAATGAAGAATACATTGATTATGGTATTATATTTAATGAGAAATATCATTTATTGAGAAAAGTATATGAAAATTTTAAAAATTCTACATGTAATTTTAGTGAAGGAAATTATTCAAAAGAATTATTTGAAAAATTTAAAATAGAAAACAATTCATGGTTAGATGACTACTCTATGTTTATTTCATTAAAAAATAATTTCAAAGGGCTTCCATGGAACGAATGGCCAGAAGATATAAGAAGTAGAAACTTAGAAGCTATGGAAAAATATCGTAATAATTTACAAGATGAAATTGACTTTCAAAAGTTTATCCAGTATTTATTTTTTAATCAATGGTCAAATGTAAAAAAATATGCTAATCAAAATAACATAAAAATCATAGGTGATATTCCTATTTTTGTAGCTGCAGACAGTGCAGATACATGGTCAAATTTGGATATTTTCCTCTTTGATAAAGATCTAAAGCCTGTAAAAGTAGCTGGTGTTCCACCTGATTATTTCAGTTCTACAGGACAACTTTGGGGAAATCCCCTTTATAATTGGGATAAATTAAAGGAGACAAGATATAAATGGTGGATTGAAAGAGTTAAAGCAAACCTTTCTCTTTGTGATATTATAAGAATTGATCATTTTAGAGGATTTGAGTCTTACTGGGCTGTTCCTTTTGGAGATAAAACTGCTGAAAATGGTCAATGGTTACCTGGCCCTGGAATTGATTTGTTTAACGCTATTAAAAATGAATTAGGTGAGTTACCTATTATAGCTGAAGATTTGGGGAGTATGACTCAAGAAGTTATTAATTTAAGAGAAAGTACAGGATTTCCTGGAATGAAAATACTAAGCTTTGCCTTTGATTCAGGAGAAGAAAATGACTATTTACCACATACTTATCCTAGAAATTGCGTTGTTTATACTGGAACCCATGACAATGACACTTTGGTAGGATGGTTTGAAAAAGCTAAAATAGAAGATAAAAGATTTGCAATGGATTATTTAAATTCTAGATACGAAAAAGAAATTCATTGGGATACTATAAGAGCTGCTTGGAGCTCTGTAGCAGATATTGCAATCGCTCCTATTCAAGATTTTTTAGGATTAAGTAGTGAAGCGAGAATAAATACTCCAGGAGTTGCCTCTGGAAATTGGAAATGGAGACTAAAAAAAGATATTCTTACTGATGATCTTGCTGAAAAAATTGAAAAATTGACAAAAATATACTCAAGATAATTTGAAAATAAGAAAGATGATTTGAATTAAAACTCAAAAACATCTTTTTTATTTTATCTTTATTGTTTTTTCTTTAATTTTAATATATAATATATTAAAGATATACGGAAAGGAAAATTATAAATGAGTAAATATAAAGAAGTTTATAATGATATAAAAGAAGAAATAAAAAATGGAAACTTGAAATCAGGTGAATTTCTAGAAAGTGAAGCTGATTTAGCAAAAAAATACTCCTATTCTAAAGATACTATTCGTAAAGCTCTCTCTATGCTTGAACTTGACGGATATATACAAAAAGTAAAAGGAAAAAACTCTTTAGTTTTAGGGCACGGACGTCTTAAAAATGTATATTTATCCTTTATTCAGACCTCTTCTGAACTAAATAAAATGGAAGAATTAAACATAAAAACAGATCTTATAAGCCTTTATATTGTTCAAGGGGAAGAAGAATTGATGGATATTTTCAGTGTTTCTGAAGATTCAGATTTTTACAAAATTGTTCGTACTCGTTCTTTGGATAATGAAAGAATAGAATTAGATCATCTTTATTTTGACAGAAGAATCGTACCGTTCTTAAATAAAAATATAGCGGAAAAATCTATATATGAATACTTGGAAAACGAACTAAATTTAAAAATATCTCACTCTCGTAGGGAAATAAAATTTAGATATGCCAATGAAGAAGAAAATAAAAATTTAGATTTAGGAAATTATAACATGGTAGTTGTCATTGAAAGTTTAACGTATCTTTCTAATGGAAGTTTATTCCAGTATGGTTATACTTCGTATAGACCTGATAAATTTACTTTTACAACTGTTGCCAAAAGATAAATTAAAGGAGGTTTTTATATATATGAGAATTTTAGTTGTTGAAGATGAAAAAAACTTGAATGACATTATAGTAAAAAAACTAAAAAATGAAAAATACGGTGTAGATAGTTGTTTTGATGGAAAAGATGCTATTGATTATATACTGGCAACAGAATATGATGTTATTATTTTAGATATTATGTTACCAAAATTAAATGGTTTTGAAGTTTTAAAATCAATTAGAAATAAAAATATTAAAACACCTGTTCTTATGCTAACTGCTAAAGATGGAATTGAAGATAAAGTTCAAGGTCTTGATTTAGGTGCTGATGACTACTTAATAAAACCTTTTTCTTTTGATGAGCTTTTAGCAAGAATAAGAGTTCTTCTCAGGCGTAATTCTACAAATAATAATGCAAACAATATTTATAAAATAGCAAATTTAACAGTAGATATTGACTCAAGATCTGTATTTAGAGACGACAAGAGCATAAAACTTTCTACTAGAGAATTTACTATTTTAGAATATCTCATTAGAAATAAGGGTAAAGTTCTTTCAAGAGATAGTATAGAGCAACATATATGGGATTACGAATATGAAGGTGGAACAAATGTTGTTGATGTTTATATTAGATATTTAAGAAAAAAGATTGACGACGGGTACTCTCCTAAATTAATTTATACTATTAGAAATATAGGATATGTTTTGAAGGTGGAAAATGAATAGATTTATTGTAAATTTCAAAAAAAAATTAAACAGTAAATTTTCTATAAAAATTAAAATTACTTTATGGTATATGATTTTAATGACTGGTCTTATAATAATTTTTTTAGGTACTATATTTTATATAAGTAATAATCTTGTTAGAAATTCTGCTTATGCTAATCTAAAGGATATAGTGGATAAAAGTTTTATGCAAATAACTTATAAAAAAAATAATCTCGAAATAGATGATGATCTTGAAACTTTAACTGGTAATATTCAACTTTCTATTTTCAATAAAGATAAAGAGTTTATTTATGGAAATTCTCCTTTAAATTTTGATTTTGATGATACATTAACAGATAATGGAGAAATTAAAATTGTAAAAAATTTAAATAAAAGATGGTATATCTATGAAACCAAAAAAATATATGACGGTTATGGAGAACTTTGGATAAGAGGAGTAGTTGAGTCTTCTGTTATAGAATACACATTAGAAACTATTATTTTTATATCTTTAATAAGTTTGCCTTTTTTCCTATTTTTTACTGGTTTAACAGGATACATTATTTTAAAAAACTCTTTTAAACCTATTGAGCAAATTAGAGATGCGGCACAAGAAATTAACAATGGAAATGATTTAACAAAAAGAATAAATTTAGGTGATGGAACAAATGAAGTATATACTTTAGCTAATACTTTTGATACAATGTTTGACAAGCTTCAAACTTCTTTCGATAATGAAGTTCAATTTACTTCAGACGTATCACATGAATTACGTACCCCTATTTCTGTAATTATGTCCCAGTCAGAATACGGTAAAAAATGTATATCTTCTATAGAGGAATCAAAAAATATTTTTGATATTATTTTTAAAGAATCTAAAAAAATGTCTATTTTAGTATCTCAACTACTTATATTAGCAAGAATGGATAAAGGTCATCAAAAAATTAATTTAGAAGAAGTTGAAATAGGAGAGCTAATAGAAATTTCAATTGAAAGCCAAAAACTTCTAGCAAAAGAAAAAAACATTGAAATTATTTCAAATATTCAAGAAAATATCTATTCTTTAGTAGATGAAACAATGATTATGAGAGTTTTTAATAATCTTATATCAAATTCTATTTCTTATGGAAAAGAAAATGGGTATATAAGAGTCTATTTATATAAAGATGAAAATAATATAATTACAAAAATTGAAGATAATGGAATTGGAATTTCAAAAGAAAATTTAGAAAAAATTTGGATTAGATTTTTCCAAGTAGATCCTTCTAGAACTACTGAAAATTCAGGATTAGGACTATCTATGGTAAAAAGCATACTTGAAGCTCACAAAGGTCATATTTCTGTTGAAAGTGAATTAAATAAAGGAACAACTTTTACTTTATATTTACCAATTTTAATGAATAAATAAATTTTCTCATTTTTTTTTAATAATTTCATGTTATTATACTTTTACTGAAACAAAAATATATTATAAAGAGCATAAAATGAATAGAATGAATAGGAGGAAAAATGAAAAATAATTTTTTAAATATAAATATATTAGTATTAACATTATTAACAATAAATTCATTTACTTTTTCAAATAACTATTATTTAAATATTCCAAAAACTCCTTATATGAGAATAGGAAACTATAATGCAAAAATTTCTTCAGAAAGAGCAAAAGAAATAGCTCTTAAACATGCTGGAGTTCCAAAAAATTCGGCTAGATTTACTAAAATAAAAGTAGATACGAATGGTGGAATTGCTACATATGAGCTTGAATTTTATTTTAATAATAGAGAATATGAATATAGTATAAATGCAAATAATGGTGAAATACTTGAGTTTGAAATTGATTAATATATAATTAGGTTACGTAACTAAGGTAGTGTAAAATTTACACTACCTTTTATTTTTAATATTAAACTAATTTTTAAATTTTATCATTTCATTAATAGCATTAGCTGCTTTTTTTCCAGCTCCCATTGCTAAAATAACTGTTGCTGCTCCAGTTACAGCATCCCCTCCAGCAAATACTTTATCTTTTGTAGTTTTTCCTGTCTCTTCATTAGCAACTACACACTTCCATTTGTTTATTTCAAGACCTGGTGTTGTCTGGGATATTAGAGGATTTGGTGAAGTTCCTATAGACATAACTACTGTTTCAACTTCAAGATCAAATTCAGATCCTTGAATAGGTATAGGGCTTCTTCTACCACTTGCATCAGGTTCTCCTAATTCCATTTTTATACATTTCATTGCTTTTACCCATCCATTTTCATCAGAAATAATTTCAACTGGATTTGTTAAAAACATAAAATTAATTCCCTCTTCTTTGGCGTGTTCCAATTCTTCCATTCTTGCAGGGGACTCTTCTTCAGATCTTCTGTATACTAAATATACTTCTGATCCAAGTCTACGTGCTGTTCTAGCGGCATCCATAGCCACATTTCCTGCTCCAACAACAGCTACCCTCTTTCCAAGTTTTATTGGTGTTTTATAATTTTCATCAAAAGCTTTCATTAAATTACTTCTTGTTAGAAGCTCATTGGCTGAAAATACTCCATTAGAATTTTCTCCTTTTATATTCATAAAATTAGGTAACCCTGCCCCTGAAGCTATATAAACGGCTTCATAATTTTCTTTTTCAATGAGATCATCTATCATAACGGTTTTACCTACCAATACATCTGTTTCTATCTTTACTCCTAAATCTATTATCTCTTTAATTTCATATTCTACAACTTCTTTTTTAGGAAGTCTAAACTCTGGAATACCGTAAACTAAAACTCCACCTGGCTCGTGTAATGCTTCAAATATAGTTACATCATACCCCATTTTAGCCAAGTCTCCAGCACATGCTATTCCTGATGGACCACTTCCAATTATAGCAATCTTTTTATTATTTTTCTGAATGTGAGTTTGAAATTTTATCCCTTTTTCTCTTGCGTAATCAGCTACAAATCTTTCTAATCTTCCTATAGCAACTGGTTCATTTTTAAACCCTACTATACAACTTCCTTCACACTGTGATTCTTGAGGACAAACTCTACCACACACGGCAGGAAGTGAGTTAGTTTCTTTTATTATTTTTGCAGCTTTTTCAAAATTTCCTTCTTTTACTTCCATTATAAATTCTGGTATATGTACATTTACAGGACAACTTGGAACACAAAGAGGTTTTTTACAATTTAAACATCTAGTGGCTTCAAGCATGGCCATTTCAGCTGTATATCCTTTACTAACTTCTTCAAAATTATTTATTCTATCTTCAGCTGGCTGAACTATATCTTTTACTTTTTTCTTTCTATCAAAAGAATCTTTTTTATCTAATTTATCCATTTCACATACATCTATCGACTTATCATCTTTTTTCTTATTTATTTTACCCTTTTCTTCTACTGTTTTATACATTGCTTGTCTTCTCAGTGCCTCATCAAAATTTATCTCTTCTGCAACAAATTCTGGTCCATCAACACAAGCAAATTTTACACTTCCATTAACAGTAAGTCTACATGCTCCGCACATTCCTGTACCATCAACCATTATAGGATTCAAACTTACTATTGTTTTTATATTATATTCTTTAGTTTTAAGTACTGTGAATTTCATCATAATCATAGGACCAATTGCTATTACCAAATCATATTCTTTTTTTTCTTCTTCAATTAATCTTTCAAGCTCATTTGTCACAAGGCCCTGTCTTCCATAACTTCCATCATCTGTTACAATATATACATTTTTTGCTATTTTTTTCATATCTTCTTCATATATTATTGCTTCTTTGGTTTTTGCTCCCATTATAACGTCTACATCTATTCCTCTAGAATGTAGATATTTAACTTGAGGATAAACAGGTGCTGCTCCAAGCCCTCCTGCTACAAATAATATTTTTTTCATTTTAAGTTCTTCTGTTGTTTCATATATTAATTCAGAAGGCTTTCCTAACGGACCTACAAAATTTAAAAAACTATCTCCTTCCTCAAGCTTACATACTTCTTTTGTGGAACTTCCTATTGCTTGAATAACCACTGTTACAGTTCCTTCTTCTCTATCATAATCTGCTATTGTTAAAGGTATTCTTTCCCCCATTTGATCTGTTATAACTATAACAAATTGCCCTGGATTAGACGATTCTGCAACTCTAGGTGCGTAAACTCTCATTAAGTATATATTTGGAGTCAACTTTTTCTTTTCCACAATTTTAAACATACCTACTCTCCTTCTTATCATTATCTATATTTTTTATTCTTAAATCTGTTCAAGTAATCCACCATGACCCATTTTTATTAATTCTTTCTTTGATATTTTCCCTTTTGATAAAATTATAGGTAATAAAATATCAAATACTGTTTTTTTAGAAAAAACTACCCCTCCAGGTAATCCAAGTAAAACTTTTTTTCCTTTGTAAGCTAGCATAAACATAGCCCCTGGTAGTATTGGAGTTCCGTAAGTTATTACATTCCATCCACTCTCTCTAATAGCCTTCGGAGTAACATCATCTGGATCTACAGACATCCCTCCTGTACATATTATAATATCTTTAGTATTTTCAAAATTACTAATATATTTTTTTATCATATTTTTATCATCTTTAGAAAATATTTGTTCCATATTACTTATACCATATTTTTTAAATTTTACCAACAACGCTTCTTTTGATTTATCTTTTATAATACCATTATATATTTCATTACCTGTTGTTATTAAGCCTATTTCTATATTTTTATAAATTTTTTTTAGATTTAATACTTTCTTATTTTTAGTGATTTTTTCTAATTTATATAGTTGCTTTTTTTCAATCATTAAAGGAATAATACGAGTAGCTGCCAAAATTTCACCCTTAGAAATAAATGTACTATTATATTTAGTTACTAAAATTATATCCCCTATACTATTTATTTTATTTAATGTCTCTATATCTATTTTTAAAACACTATCTTCTTTAGCTATTATATTGATTTTTCCTTCTTTAATATCAGAAATATCAAATAGATTTTTATTTAAATTTAATTTTTCAATAATAAAATATGCAGCCTCATTCTCGTGAATTAAGTTTTTTTCTTTATCTTTTTCTTCAAAAACATATATATTTTCTTTACCTAATGATATTAATATATCTATATCTTCTTTTCTTATTTTGTGACCTCTTAAAAACTTAACTCCTTTGAATTTCCCCGGTAATATTTGAGTAATATCATGAAAAAGTTCATACCCTTCTGATTCTCTAACATTTATTTTTTTCATTTTGATTTCCTTTCTACCTAGCACACTCAGTACTACTTCCTACAAGTATTTCTATGCCATGAATAACTGCCTCTATACAATATCCCAATGTCTCTCTAACTGATTTTTCACTTCCTGGAAGATTTATTATCAAAGTATCTTTTCTTATTCCTGAAATTGCCCTTGAAAGCATTGCCCTTTTTGTAATTGTAATGCTATATTGCCTTATTGCTTCGGATATTCCTGGAACTTCTCTTTCTATAACATCTTTTGTTGCCTCAGGTGTTACATCTCTTACGCTAAATCCTGTTCCTCCTGTAGTAAGCACTAAATTTAATTTTAAATTATCAGACATATTTTTAATTTCATTAGAAAGAATGTCTCTATCATCAGGTAAGACTACATATCTTTCGACTTTTAATTTATATTTTTCTACTATTTCACGTATAGCTTTCCCACTCTTATCTTCTCTTTCATTTACATAAGCTTTATCACTACTTGTAATTATTCCAACTGTATACATTTTAATTACCTCTTTTCAATTTCTCATATTCTTCCTCTGTATCTATATCCATTCCTTCTTTTTCATTTTTTATCTCTATAAATTTTATTTTACTTTTATTATTTTCAATAATAGGCTTACCCCCTGTATCTCCTTCTAATTTAAAAAATTCATCTTTAAATATTCCTCCAAATAAAGTAGGTAATCCTTTTTTACTATTATATTTAGGAATTATTATTTTACTTTCATCAAAATTTTCAATTATTTTTTTTATAGTTTTTGAAGCCAAATTAGGTTGATCTGCAGAAAAAAACATATATCCATTACAATCTTCTAAATTTTTTAACCCTAATTTTATACTTTCACTTTGACCTTTATGAAAATTATTATTTTCTATTATATGTATTTTTTTTAAATCTATTTTTACTTTTCCTTCTTTAAATTGTTTTTCTATATATTCTTCGCATTTTTCTTTTACTCTATTACTTGATAACACAATAATTATTTCATAAAATTCTTCGTTTAATATCTTTTCTAATATATTTTCTATAAATGTTAGACCTTTATATTCTAATAATAATTTATTTCTTCCCATCCTTTCAGATTTTCCAGAAGCCATTACAATTGCACTTATTTTATATTTTTTATTATAAATTTCTTTTTTTAAATTCTTTTCTATTCTATAATACTTTTTATTTTCCAAACTA
>JAGOWQ010000074.1 GCA_018060185.1 Leptotrichiaceae bacterium
TATTATTACCTTATCGTATGACAATGTTTATAATGGCATTGTACTCAGTTATGGGGATAGGAAATAGTTTAGCAAAATCTTATAATTTAGATGGTATAACAGGGGCTATTTTAGCTACTTCTGGATTTTTATTGACAATAGTTCCAACAGCAATATCAGAAATAGCCGTTATAAGCAAAGTTATTGATGGAAAAGAACTACAAATAATTGCTGAAAAAGGGGCAACAGGCACAACAATAGTACAAAAAACTTTGGGGTTTGTTATGCCTATGACAAATTTAGGTTCGGCAGGACTATTTGTAGGAATATTAATTGCAATATTTGCTGTAGAAGTATACAGATTTACAACGACAACAGGATTTAAAATAAGAATGCCTGAGGGAGTTCCTGAGTCTGTTGCTAGATCTTTTGAAGCATTAACTCCAACTTTAATAGTAATTTTAGTAGTTGCGACAATAACTTACTGGTTAAAAGTGGATTTACATGGAATAGTAGGTTCAGTAGTTAAACCTATAATAAAAGCGAGTGATTCGTGGTTTTCTGTTATAATTATAGTATTTTCAATAACATTTTTCTGGTCATTTGGAATACATGGAGTGTCTGTGGTAGGTTCTCTTGCGCGTCCAATATGGATAACGTTACTAGAACAAAATGGTGCAGCTTTAGTAGATGGTAGAAGTATACCAAATATTGCTCCTGAGCCATTATATCAGTGGTTTATATGGATTGGAGGGTCAGGTTGCACAATAGGATTTGCAATATTACTTGCTACATTGGCAAAGTCAAGTTATGGTAAAGCATTGGGTAGAACATCTATACTGTCTTCTATTTTTAATATAAATGAGCCCATTATATTCGGAGCTCCAATAGTGTTAAATCCCACTTTAATTCCTCCATTTATTATTGTTCCTTTAGTAAATGCTTCAATTGCATATTTTGCGACTGCTTCAAATTTAGTTAATAGAGTAACCTCGACACCACCTTGGACATTGCCAAGCCCAATAGGAGCATTTTTAGCAACTAATGGAGATGTTAGAGCAGTTTTTTTAAATATTTTGTTAATAGTAGTTTCAATTGCAATATATTACCCATTCTTCAAAATATATGATAGGAAAATGTTAATTGAAGAAGGAAATAGCTAATTAATAAAATTAAGGAGATTAATATGAGAAAATTAGGAATTTCAATATATCCTGAAAGGACTACTAAAAAAGAACTTTTTGAATATTTAGATAAGTCTAGTGAATGTGGATTTAGTAGAATTTTTAGCTGTTTGCTATCGGTAAATGAGGGAAAAGAAAAAATAAAAGAAACTTTTAAAGAGATAAATTTATATGCTAAATCTAAAGGATTTGAAATAATATTAGATGTAAACCCAAGAGTATTTGAAGATTTGGGGATATCATATAAAGACTTATCTTTTTTTAAAGAAGTAGAAGCTGATGGAATTCGTCTTGACATAGGATTTACAGGACTTCAAGAAAGTATAATGACTTTTAATAAAGAAAATCTTAAAATAGAAATAAATATGAGCAATGATGTAAAATATTTGGAAACTATATTAGGATATAAACCTAATAAATATAATCTTATAGGATGTCATAACTTTTATCCTCATGCTTATACAGGGTTAGGAATGGATTTTTTTATGAAATGTACTGATAGATTTGTAAAAAACGGGATAAGAACAGCAGCATTTATTTCTTCCCAAGCAGAAAATACATACGGACCATGGCCTGTATCACAAGGTCTTGTAACTTTAGAAATGCATAGGAATCTTCCTTTAATAGTTCAATATAAACATCTAGTAGCTCTTGAAATAATAGATGATATAATAATTTCTAATTGCTATCCTACAATAGAAGAATTGGAAAAATTTAAAAAAGTCCGATGGGATATGGTAAGTTTTGATATTGAAACTGTTTCTGAACTTCCTGAAATTGAAGAAAAAATTATTTTTGATGAATTTCATTATAATAGGGGAGATATTTCTGAAAATGTTATAAGATCAACTCAAAGTAGGGTTAAATATAAAGGGAATAATTTTTATTTATTTAATACACCTGAAATTATAAAAAGAGGGGATGTTATAATTGAAAGCAGCGAATATGGACATTATGCAGGAGAATTGATGATAGCATTAAAAGATATGAAAAATACAGGGAAGAGTAATGTTGTAGGAAGGATATCAGAAGAAGAAATTTTTATTTTAGATTATATAAAGCCTTGGCAAAAATTTTCTTTTGTGAGAAAATAAATTTAATTAATTCAGATATGACATGTATAAATTAGTTCAAAGAAGGAGGAAATTAGGATGAAAAAGTCATTAGTAATTTTAGCTCACTCTAACCTAAATAATTCCAGAGTAAATAAAAGATGGAAAGAAGAATTAGAAAAATATGAAGATAAAATTTTAATTCATGATCTTTATAAAGAATATCCAGATTGGAATATTAATGTTAGCAAAGAGCAAATGCTTTTAGAAAGTCATGAAAATATTATTATACAATTTCCTTTTTATTGGTATAGTAGTCCTCCTTTATTAAAAAAATGGATTGACGAAGTATTTACATATAATTGGGCATATGGAGATGACGAAACAATTTCATATAAATTGAAAGATAAAAAAATAGGGTTAGCGATTACAGTAGGAGGGCCAGAGAAAGAATATAAAAAAGATGGAATAGTTTCTCATACCGTTGATGAACTTCTTTTACCATTCATAGTTACAATAAATTACGTAGGAGCTAAACATATAGGTAATTTTATTTTATTTGATGCGGTACCTGAAACTGAAGATAAAGTAATAGATGAAAGTTCGGAAAAATATGTAGATTATATTTTGAAAGATTAAATATAAATAAAAAATTAAAAACTGATTTTATTTACCTTTTGGATTTTAATAATTTAAAAAGTAGAATATAAAATCAGTTTTTAATTAATTTTAAATAAATCATTTTATTATTATTTTTATAACATAGTAATTTTATTTAATAACTTTTCGATAAACAACTAGTAAAGGATTCCATAGACTTGCATTGGTTGGTGAATAGGCAAAGTCAATTTCTATAAATTTTTCAATAGGAGTTTCTAAGGTTATAACAATAGATATTTGATCTATAAATTGAGAAACAGACTGAGTACCGACTATTGTTCCCCCTAATAGAATTTTTTTATCTTTATCATAAATTATTTCAGCATTTCCTGGAACAGAGTCTTTAAATCCTGAATTTTTATACATAACTTTCATAGAAATTTTATCAGCATTGTAACCTAAATCTAATGCTTCTTTTAATGAAAGTCCTGTTTGAGCAAGTTTTATATTATAAAAAGAAGTAGCGTAAGCTCTTAGTAACCCTTTCCAACTTATTTTTTCCCCTGACAAATGTTTTGCAAGGAGTATTCCGTGTTTATTTGCAACATCACCAAAAGGCGCATATAAATTTCTATTTGAATTATAGAACTTATTAAATACTGAATCTCCAACAGCATATACATCAGTAATATTAGTTTCAAATTTATCATTTACAACTATTTTTCCCTGACATGTTTCTAGTTGTTTAGGCATAAATTCTATATTAGGAATAATTCCTATACTAAATAAGGCTATATCAAAATCTATAACATTACCGTTACTAAGTTTAACAGATTTTGATACATTATTTTCTGAAATAATTTCAGAAACTTCTGAATTTAACATTAAATTAATATCTTGATTATTAATTTCTTTTAAAATATTATCTTTTAAATTTTCTGAAACAGTAGGAAATATTTCACCAAATTTTTCGATAATAGTTACTTTAAATCCATTTTTATTAAAAGCTTCTGCAACTTCAAGACCTATAAAACCTCCTCCAACTACCAAAGCTTTTTTTAAATGTTTCTTATTATTTGTAATATAATTTTTTATATTAATAGAATCTTCTGCGTGAGTTAAAGTAAATACATTTTCAAGATTTTCTGAATATCCTTTTATATTAGGAACAAAAGATTTTGCTCCTGTGGCAATAACAAGTTTATCATATCCGAAAATTCCATTTATTTCATTCCCTTTTATATTTAATGTTTTATTTTTAAAATCAATTCCTATAACTTCGTGATTTATTTTTACATTTATACCTCTTTTTATAAAATCTTCTGCATCACCTAAAATTACGTCATTTATTGAAAGTTCATCTGCAATGAAGTAAGGTGTAGGGCATCCAGCCCAAGCTACATAAGGTGATTTTTCAAAAAGAAATACATCGTCATTAGGGTTTTTCTTTTTATATTGTGTGGAAAACATCATTCCTGATGCACCTCCACCTATAACTGCTATTTTCATTTTACCTCCAAAATTTATTTTTTAAACTATAATTTTTATACTTTAGTTATTAAATTATTAAATAAGTATCTAAGCCTACTTGCTACCATTTTAATTCCAACTTTATTTTCTTTTCCTCTAGGAATTATAACGTCTGCATACCTT
>JAGOWQ010000075.1 GCA_018060185.1 Leptotrichiaceae bacterium
GGAGAATCAAAAGTTAATCTTTCTGATGCGAGAATAGCACTTGAAACAGCACAGTTAGAATTAGCTACATTACAAGAAGACTTATCATTAATAAAATCTGAAATCACGAGTCCAGTTGATGGTGTTATTACTGAAATGACTGCTGATGAAGATTATAAAGTAAATACTGAAACAACATTATTTAAAGTTTCTGATACAGAAAAGATGAAAGTAGAAGTGAGCTTGTCAGATTCTCAAATAAAAAATATAGCTATTGGTCAAAGGGTTGAAATAACTTCGGATGCCCTTCCTGAAAGAGAAAAAGTTAATGGAACAATTTCATCCATATCAGGAGTAGCAAATAAAAGTACAAGTTTAGATGAAAGTAACACTACAGTCACAATTAAATTTAATGATCCTAAAAACTTAAGACCAGGAACTACAATTAGTGCTACTATTTTTTACAAAGAAAGTAAAGACGTAATAAAAATACCTTATAGCTCTGTTCTAAATGAAAATGGTAAATTTTATTTGTTTACAGTAGATAATAGTAATAAAGTTAGTAAAAAAGAAATTAAAGTAGGTACAAATGATGATTCTTATTATGAAATTATTTCTGGATTGTCAGTTGGAGATAAAATAATTTCAACTGTAGATGAGTCATTAAAAGATGGAGATAAAATAAAAATATCTGATCCTTCAAAATCAAAAAAAAGAAACGGTAAACCAGCTAATCAAAGATCTCAAAGCCAGGGTGGTGGAGGTCAAGGTGGACCACCAAGATAATAAAAATTCAAATTAAATAGGATAAACTATAAAGAGGTAAAATATGATTGAAGTAAAAGATATAGTTAAGACTTATAAAAATGGGAGTCTTTCGTTGACGGTATTAAAAGGATTAAATCTTTCTGTAAAAGAAGGGGAATATGTAGCATTTATGGGTCCTTCTGGTAGCGGTAAATCTACATTTATGAATATATTAGGATGTTTAGATAGACTTACTTCAGGTAAATATGTACTAGATGGAATAGACGTATCTACAATGAAAGGTGATGAACTTTCTGAGGTAAGAAATGAAAAGATAGGGTTTGTCTTTCAAACATTTAATTTGTTGCCTAAAATGTCAGCACTAGAAAATGTAGCATTACCTGCGTTATATGCTGGATTAAAAAAAGAAGAGCGTTTAAAAAAAGCTGAAGAAGCATTAAAAAGTGTTGGGTTAGGAGATAGAATTCATCATCGTCCTAATGAAATGTCAGGAGGGCAAAGACAAAGGGTAGCTATTGCTAGAGCTATTATAAATAATCCGAGAATTCTTCTTGCTGATGAACCTACAGGAAATTTAGATTCTAAGTCAGGAGAAGAGGTTCTAGGTATATTTGAAAGATTAAATAAACAAGGTACTACAATAGTTATGGTAACTCATGAGGAGGACGTAGCAGGACATTGTAAAAGGATAATAAGATTAAAAGATGGTGTAATTGAAAAAGATGAAATAGTTAATAAAAGGGGAGGAGAGTAAATGGATTTTTTAGAATTGTTGAAATTATCCATAGGAAACTTATTTAGTTATAAAATAAGATCTTTTTTAACTATGTTAGGGATAATAATTGGTATTTCTGCAGTTGTTATGATGTCTTCCCTTGGAGCAGGAGTTAAAGAAAATATTGTTGGAGATTTAAACAAGTTGGGAGTAGGAAATTTTGAAATATCAATAGATACTTCTCCAGGACAAAGTTATAAAACTGAAGACTTACTTACAACTAAAGATATAGAAAAATTAAAAAAAATAGAAGGAATAGAGGCAGTTTCTCCAACGTCAAGTTCTTTTGCAAGATTAAATATTAATGAAAATAGAAGAAAATTTTTTATGTTAACAGGCGTTACAGAAGATTATTTTAAAATATCTAATTATACAATTATAAAAGGTAGAAAATTTTTACCTAATGAATATAGAAAAGATGGTAAATATTTATTACTTGATAGTACTACTGCTGAAGAGATGTTTCATGGAGAAAATCCTATTGGAGAAAAGATAACAATAAATTTTAGACAAAATAGCCAAACTGTTACAATAGTCGGTATTTTTAAAGATCCATATGCTAGTCTTGCTGGAATAGGAGGAGCTAGTGGAAGAGGAGGAACTCCTGCAATTGGTCTTTTACCAAATAATTATTTAAATCATATAAATGGAAATGAAGAAGATAAATATACTAAATTACAGGCAAAAGCAGCTGATGCAAATAGTTTAAGCCTTGTAATGGAAACTGTTAGAAGAGATTTAATAAGGAGAGGAAGCGAATTAGAGACTTATAGTGTGTCTTCGTCAAGTCAAGGACTAGATCAATTTAATAATATACTAAATATGCTAAGCTTATTTATTAGTGGAGTTGCAGCAATATCACTATTTGTTGGTGGTATAGGAGTAATGAATATAATGCTTGTAAGTGTTACTGAAAGAATAAGAGAAGTTGGATTAAGAAAGGCAATAGGAGCTAAAACAAAAGATATACTTACTCAATTTTTAATTGAAGCTGTACTTTTGACTTTTTTAGGAGGAATTATTGGAGTGCTGTTCGGATATGGTGGTGCTTTATTAATCGGATTATTTATAAATACAACTCCTATCTTAAATCCTATTGTTGTTATTGTTTCACTTCTAGTATCAACTATGACAGGATTAATATTTGGAGTTTATCCTGCAAAAAAAGCTGCTTCGCTTGATCCTATAGAAGCGTTAAGAGTTGATTAAAATAAACATAAAAAGAGACTAATTAAAAAATAGTCTTTTTTTAATGAAATAATGTGAAAAATAAGGTATAATATTATAAAATTTGATATTTTAATAATAAATATAAAATAATTTTAAATAAAATAAAGAGGAGAGTATATTGTGAAAAAAAATAAAATAATATTAGACTGTGATCCTGGTCATGATGACGCCATTGCAATAATGGTAGCAGGACTACATAAAAATTTAGATCTATTGGGAATAACAGTAGTTGCTGGAAATCAAACTTATGAAAATGTTACAAATAACGCTCTTAAAATATGTGATTATTTGAATATAGATGTTCCTGTTTATGGTGGTATGAAAGGCCCATTAATTAGAAATCAGATTATTGCTGTTGATTTTCATGGAAAAACAGGTTTAGATGGGATAAAATTACCTGAAACAAATAAAAAATTAGGAAATGAAAACGCAGTTAATTATATAATAAATACTCTTATAAATAGTCAAGAAAAATTGACTTTAGTTCCAGTTGGACCATTGACAAATATTGCAATGGCATTGAGGTTAGAACCTAAAATAAAAGAAAAAATAGAAAAAATAGTTTTAATGGGTGGAAGTTGTAGTGGGGGAAATGTTACACCTTATTCAGAATTTAACATTTACGCTGATCCAGAAGCAGCTCATATAGTATTTTCATCTAAATTAGATATTTATATGATGGGTCTTGATATAACGAATAAAACTATGCCAAATTTAGAAATAATCGATAAAATAAATAATTATAATACAAAAGAAAGTGATTTTTTATATAAGATATTACATTTTCCTAAAAGATATGATGAAAAAGGTAATTTTTTATATCATACTTTGCATGATGTAGTTACTTTGACTTATTTAATCGATGAAACTATTATAAAATTTGATAAAAAATTGTGTAAAATTGAACTAAAAAATGAGGAAAGATACGGAGAAACAATTTGTTTATGTGATAAAAATACAAGTGATAAGAATGAAATAAAAGAAGGATATTATCCGATTTACGTAGGAAAAGAAATTGATCTTAAAAGTTTTTGGAATATTCTTTATGAAGTAATTAATAATATTTAAAACGAAAGGGAAGAAATGAAAAAAGTATTAGTTGTAGGAAGTTTAAATATGGATGTGTCCATAAAAGTAGATAACTTTCCAAAATTAGGAGAAACTATTTTTGGATATGAATATTATGAAAGTTGTGGTGGTAAGGGAGCAAATCAAGCTGTCGCAATATCTAAAATGGAAGTTGAAACAGAAATAATTGGTATGATTGGAAATGATATTCAAGGGCAAAGATTAATAGATAACTTAGAAAACAATAAAGTAAAGTCCGATAATATAATTGTTAATAAAAACTCGCATACTGGAAGAGCAATTATCACAGTTGATAAAAATGGAAATAATAATATTATAGTTATTCCTGGTAGTAATTTTGAAATTAGTGTAAAAGATATTAATCTTAAAGAAGAAGTCATATTAAAAAATGATATTATAGTATTGCAAAATGAAATACCAATAGAAGTAGTAAATTATGTGTTAGAAAAGTCTAAAGAATTGAATAAGACAACAATTTATAATCCAGCTCCAGCAAAGGAAATAGATGATAGCGTAATTAAAAAAATAGATTATTTATTATTAAATGAAACTGAAATGGAAGAGATTTTTAAAATAAGTGTATCAGATAAAAATTAT
>JAGOWQ010000035.1 GCA_018060185.1 Leptotrichiaceae bacterium
AACTCATATTTCCTCCTATTTAATGAGAATATTTAGAAAAAAAGAGCATACAAAATATACGCTCTTTTATTATATTAAATTATTTTACTATTTTCTAATTCCTAATTTTTCAATTAATTCTCTATACTCATTAATATTTCTATTTTTTACATAATTTAATAATCTTCTTCTTTTTCCTACCATTTTTAATAATCCTGCTCTCGAATGAACATCTTTAAAATGGAATTTCAAATGTTCTGTTAAATGAATTATTCTTTCAGTTAATAATGCTATTTGAACTTCAGCAGAACCTGTATCTTGTGAATTTTTACCGAATGTTTCAATAATTTCTTTTTTTGATTTCATTGCCATTAATTTTTCCTCCTAATATTATATTATTTAAACCAAGAACATAGTGGCAACTTATGTTCATAGTATAAATTCCCAATAATTTTAACATAATTTTCATATTTTTACAAGTTTTTATTCATAAAATTTTATAAAAAATTTATAATTATTCAACTAGCTCTTTTACTATTTTTTCGTAATTTACTGGTAATTCAAGCTGTTTTACAACTTTTCCATTATCTATCTTTAAATTAAATGGGAAACCATTTACTCCAAATCCTCTTAGTATAACTCCATCGTTATCATAATAGGCAGGATACGTATATCCATTTTTAGTTAAATAATCTTTGACTTTATCTAAACTAGAACCAGAATTTGTAAAGACTACTATAACATTTACTTTATCTTTATAATTGTCGTAAAATCTCTGAATTTCTGGCGATTCTTCTCTACAATGAGGACACCATTCAGCTGCAACTATAAATAATGTTTTTTTTCCATTATTTAAAATAGAATCACTGTCTATTTTTTTCCCTTCTAAATCTTGTAGTTTAAAATTTGATATTGGTGCTCCTTCTTTATTTACATCTACGTGAAATTCTTTGCTACATCCTAATACAAGTAATATAAATGTAATCATCATCAATAATAATTTTTTCATTTTTTTATTTTCTCCTTCTCTTATAATTAAATTTCTATGAATTTATATATATTTCATATTCTTTATCTAACTCATATCCATGTTCTTTAGCTGTTCTCAAAAATAATTTTGCTTTATATTTATCTTTTTTATTATAATAATAAACTCCTAAATTGTAAAATGACACTGGGTTAAATCTAGTTGCTGCACTTAAATTAAGCCTTTTTACTTCTTTATCTTCCAATTTATAATATAAACTTAATTCTATAGTAGAATTTTCATCTCCATTATTCGATAATCTTTCTAATATTTTTTTTGCTTCTTTATTTGATTTAATCTCGTCTTTTTTATTTAATGGTTTTGTTATTTCCAACACATTAGCTAATCCATATCCAGCACTTATAGATCCTAGTTGATATGCTTTCTTATATATCTCTTCTGCTTTTTTCCATTCTTTTTTTGTTTCATAAAGTTTTCCTAAATAAGCCATGACATCAGTATCATTTTTTTTAACAGATTTCAAATAATTTTCTTCAGCCTTATCATACATTTCCAATTTTTCATACACAAATCCTTTATATCCTTTTATCAAAGAATCATCAGAATTTATGTCTTTTAACACTTTCAAGGCTAATTCATAGTCTTGATTAGAGTTTACTAGTTTATAAGCGATTTCAAATGCTGCTAAATAATATTTATTTTTGAAAAATAGATCATTGTAAATTTTTATTGATTCATCATCTTTATTTTCATATTCAAGTATTTTAGCTTTAGCATACATTGCTTGTGTATATTCTTCAGAAATAAATCCTTTCAATATATCATAGGCTTTATCGTAATTTGAAAATTTTTCTAATATTAATGTTCCTAATTCTTTTTTTTCATTATCAGTTATAGAATTATTTTTATATTTTTCATTTAATTCTTCTATTCTTTTATATTCTTTAGTAAAATTTTTATTGTAATTATATGAATAAGTGGAGTAAATTTCTCCTTTGTTTTTACCTTTTTCAAAATATTCTTGTGCTTTTTTAAAATTTAATTTTTCTTGATATATATTTCCTAACATGTAATAGGCTTTACTGTTACCTTGATTTACAGACTCTTCAAACATATTTATGACTTCCATTTCTGGTTCTGACAGGTCATTCATAATAACTGCCTTATAATACTCAGCATTCCCCTTACTTTTCTTTAAAAATTTATTAAAAAAATCTTTGCCATTATATCCTAAATATAAATATGCTAAACTATAAACATCTGTATTTCCATTTTTAGCTGACGTTTCAAGTTGTTTTATTACATATTTTTCTTCTCTATTTTCTAAAATTCCAATTAATCCTTTTTCAAGAGAATCATATCCCTTATTTATTTTACCACATGAGGCTAGTAGCATAGAAATTAACATTAAATAACATATCCATTTTTTCATTTTTTTACTCATCATCCCTAACTAAATATAATTTTATAATTATTTTACTATTGTTCCTAATTTTATTTCTTCATTAACTTCTATTAATTTTACTTTTTTCTTTTCTGATGTGGTTAATAACATTCCCTGTGAAATTTCATTTTTTAATTCTACTGGTTCTAAGTTTAATACAGCTAAAACTTTTTTTCCTATCAATTCGGCTTCATTGATATAATATTTTGCAATTCCTGAAATTATTTGCCTCTTTTCTTTTCCAGTGTTTACAATTAGTTTAAGCAATTTATCAGCGCCTTCTATTCTAGAAACTCCTATTATTTCAACGACTTTGATTTCGATTTTCAAAAAATCTTCTATTGTTATAGGATTTTCTATATTTAAATTATCATTAAATTCTTTTTTCTCTTCTTCAATTTCTAATCTAGGAAATATTGGAACTGCCTCATTCAATCTATTTCCAACTGGATATATTCCCCACATTTTAACATCTTCTAATTTAATAGTATCAAAATCTATATTTAATCCTAATTGATCAACTATTTTTTTTGCAGTATCGGGCATAAAAGGATATATTAATATTGCTATTTTATATAAACTTTCAACTAAATTATACATTACAGTTGATAACCTGTCTTCTAATATTTTATCTTTAAATAAATTCCAAGGTTCATTTTCATCTATATATTTATTCATTCTAGCAATAAATTTCCATATTTCTTTTAATGCTTCAGAAAATTGGTAATTATTCATACGTATTTCCAAATTGGATAATACTTCTTCCCATAATGATTTTATTTCTTCATCTATAGAAAGTTCTTTTTTATTTAATACAACATCTAAATTAAAATATTTTTTTTGCATTCCTATAGTTCTATTTAATAAATTTCCTAAGTCATTAGCTAAATCAGAATTTATCCTTTGAATCATAGCTTTTTTAGAATAATCTGCATCCTGCCCGAAAGTAGCTTCTCTCATTAAATAATATCTAAATGAATCTAATCCATACTTTTTAATTTCTTCTAATGGATTTATAACATTTCCAAGTGATTTTGACATTTTTTCTCCTTCTACAGTCCACCATCCATGTGCTGAAATTGTATTAGGAAGTTCTTCTTCTGCTGACATTAAAATTGCTGGCCAAATTATAGCATGAAATCTCAATATATCTTTTCCTATAACATGATTTACTATCCCATTTGTCCATATATTTTCAAATTCTTCTGAATTTTGTGAGTAACCAGCTGCTGTTAAATAATTTGTCAATGCATCAAACCAAACATATATTACATGCCCTTCTTCTAATTCAAGTGGTATCCCCCAATCAAATGTTGTTCTGGAAATAGATAAATCTTGTAATCCTTGTTTTATAAAAGATACAACCTCATTTTTCTTTCCTTCAGGCTTTATAAAATCTGGATTTTCCTCTATATGTTTTAAAAGAGCATCTTGATATTTAGAAAGTTTAAAAAAATAAGAAACTTCTTTAACATCTATTACTTCTTTACCCATATATTTTCCATTGATTAATTGATTCTCAGGAACGAAAGTTTCTTCAGAAACACTATATTTTCCTATATATTCCCCTCTATAAATATCACCTTTTTCATTAACTTTTCTTATTATTTCTTTAACAACATTTTTATGTCTATCTTGAGTTGTTCTTATAAAATCTGTATTTGATATATTTAATTCTTTCCATAATGAAAGAAAATTTAAAGACATTTTATCTACCCATTTTTGTGGAGTAAATCCATTTTTTTCTGCTGCTTCTTGGATTTTTTGACCATGCTCATCCACTCCTGTTAAAAATTTTACATCATATCCTGTTAATCTTTTATATCTTGCGACAACATCGCAAATTATAGTCGTATAAGCTGTTCCAACATGAGGAGCCGCATTAGGGTAGTATATTGGTGTTGTTATGTAAAATGACTTAGACATTATTTCTCCTTCCGTATTTTAATTCTTATCATTAAGTTATATTTAAATTTATTATTTTTCTTTTAATATATATTTTTTTTTATATATTTCGTAAGCTTTTTCTGTACATTTATTTATATTTTCTTTTATTATATTTTTAGCTTCTTCTATTTCCACATCTTTAGATAAATAAAAAGGTTCTCCCACATATTGAATATTTCTTGAAAACGGTTTAGGAATTTCCATTTTATCCCATAATTTTTCTAAAACCCAACTTTTAGATGTATAAGAACTAATAGGTAATATTGGAAATCCAGTTTTTTGTGCTATAAAAACAGCTCCAGGTTTAGGTTCATAAATAGGACCTTTTGGGCCATCTATAGCAATCCCTATAGAGTATTTTTTCTTTGCGTATCTAACAGCTTCTTTTAAACTCTTTATATTATCTCTATTAGAAGACCCTCTTATTAATTCACTTCCTTCTCCTCTAAGTAATTCGCCCAACATATCTCCGTCTTTAGAGGCGCTTATTATTGTAGCCTTTTTTTTTATAATTTTAGTCGCACTACACACAGGAAATATCTTTCCATGCCAAAAGACAACAATACTAGGAGCATTCATCTTATTTTCAGTATCCTCAAAATAATAACACTCTCTTCTTAATGTAAACATTAACAGTTTATATATATTGTATAATGAAATTCCTATTAATTTATATTTATTCATAATAACTCCATGCTTTAATTTATTATTTTAATTTATATACTTCTTTAAAGTACGACGCAATATCTTCTAATTTTTTTATTATTTTTTCATCAGTTTCTTCTTTTGAATTAGGATTTATAAATACTAACGTAGCATATCCAAATAAATATGTCCATAATTTTTCTAATGCTTCCTCTGCTTCTTCATAAGTTAATTTTGGAAAACTTTTAATTAATATTTCTTCCTGTAATAAGAAAGTCATTGTGTCGTCGTATAATTCTTTAAAACCATCTGCAACATCTAAAAACATCGCTCTAAATAATTCTTTTTCATCTCGTGAAAATTGAATAAATCCTAATGCTACATCAAATATTTCTCTTCCAACATGATTTCTGTATAAATAGCTTTTAAACTGATCCTCAGCCATTCTTATTATTTCATCTTTCAGTTCATCTATCGTTTTGAAATTAGCATAAATAGGTGCTGTAGAGCCTTTAAATTTATGAGCTATCTTTCGCGCACTTATATTTTTTATTCCATCTTGTTTCATTATATCATATGTTGCTCTTAAAATATCTTCTTTTGTAAATTTTACTTTTGGCATTTTCCTAATCTCCTATTTTCTTTCATTGATATATACACAAAATTTCCAGTTATCATATTGATTTTCCAATTGTTTTTTCCATTTTCTGTAATCTATTTGAAGGAAATAAGCATCTGCATCTTCACACTGAAAATCTACATGACTTATATACAATTTTTCTACTATATCTCTTTTTAAAAATTCTTTATAAATCTCTTCTCCACCTATTATAAAAATTTCTTCATTATTATTTTTATATTTATCAATAAAATTTTCTAAATCATTGTAAACTTCAATATTTTCATCATATTTTATGTTAAAATTTCTAGTTAAAATAATATTTTTCCTGTTTGGTAGAGCTTTACCTATACTTTCATGAGTCTTTCTTCCCATAACTACTGTTTTTCCAGTAGTGATTTTTTTAAAATTTTTCAAATCTTCGGGTATGTGCCAAATTAATTTATTTTTTTTTCCTATTTCATTATTTTTTCCAATTGCAACAATTATACTAAACATATTTTCCTTTCTTCTTTGAAACATTTTAAATTATATCAAAAAATAAATCATAAAAATTTAAACCGCTACTTCAAATTTTATAACAGGATGACTTTCATAATCCTCTAACTTTATGTCATCAAAAGTCAAATCTTCAAAAGGTTTGTCAGCAATAATTATTTTAGATAATTTAAATGGTTCTCTTTTTAGTTGTTCTTTCAATCCATCAATATGATTTTCATAAATATGAGCATCTATTATAGTATGAGCAAATTCTCCGGGTTCATATCCGCACTCCTTTGCTATCATCATTGTTAGAAGTGAATAACATGCTAAATTAAAAGGAATACCAAGGGCTATATCTCCACTTCTTTGAGTCAAATGACAGTTTAATTTATTTCCTAAAACATTAAAAACAAAAGTAAAGTGGCATGGAGGCAACTTACTTATAGAAGCATTTCCAGGATTCCAAGCTATAACTATCATTCTTCTTCCATTTTTATGATCAGGATTTTTTTTCAATATTTTTAAAGTATCTATTACATATTTTATTTGATCAAAAACTAATTGACCATTCTCTTCTCTCGTGGTCCAAGGATTATTTTCATCAACAAAAACTTCTCCATCTAAAGATATTTCAGGAACTGGATATCTCCTCCAAAATCTACCATAAGCTGTTTCTAATCTTCCTTCTTCATCTGCCCACGCATCCCATATTTTCGTTTTTTCTCTTAATTTTTTTATGTTTTCTTCTCCTGTTAAATACCAAAAAAGCTCATGTAACATTGAGTTAAAATACATTTTTTTTGTTGTAAGTAACGGATAGCCCTCACTTAAATCAACTTTATATGAATATGCAAAAGTAGAGATCGTTTTTACTCCTGTTCTATTTTCTTTTACAACTCCATTATCTAGGACATGTTTAACTAAATCTAAATACTGTTTCACTTTTATCTTTTCCTTTCAGTAATTTTTATATTAAAATTCAAAATTATTCTGTCTTAATGCTTCGTATAAGATTATTGAAGCAGAATTCGCTAAATTTATCGATCTTCCTAAAGGTAGCATAGGTATTGTTATGTTTTTATCCTTATATTTATTTAAAATTTCTTCAGGTATGCCTTTTGACTCAGGTCCAAACATTATAAAATCATCTCTTCCAAATTTTATATCTGAATATCTTTGATTTGTTTTAGTTGTTGCAAAATAAATATTTGATTTTTTATCTTTTATATTTTCGTTATAGAAATGATTGAAATCCTCCCAAATGTAAAGCTGAACTTTATCCCAATAATCCAAACCACCTCGTTTTATATATTTACTATCTAAAGAAAACCCAAAAGGTTTTATTAAATGCAATTTTGTATTTGTTAAAACACATGTCCTACTTATATTCCCAGTATTTGTAGGAATTTCTGGATATAAAAATACTATATTCATTAACTATACTTCCATTCTATTTTATATTCATCAACTTTTTATAATCTGATAATTTTATTTTATTACTATTTAATGTTCCTAATTTTTTTGTAACATTATCTCCTCTTGAAAAACCTCCAAAACCATTCTTGGAATTAATATGCGTTATAGCAATGGCTAAAGCATCAGATGCATCATCAGGTTTTGGTATATTTTCTAACTTTAAAATTAACTTTACCATCTCTTGAATTTGTTTTTTATCTGCCTTTCCATAACCAGCTATTCCCATTTTTACTTGAAGTGGAGTATAGCTAAATAAATTAAGTCCATTTTTCTGCCCTGACAATGTTATAACTCCTCTAGCTTGTCCAACTTCTATTATTGTTTTTTGATTTTTAAAAAAGAATAAATTTTCTATTGCCATATCTTCTGGTTTCCATAACTTTATTATATTTTCCAAACTATTATATATTTTTTCAAGCCTTAAAGGCATATCATCGTCTTTTGATGTATATATACAACCATAATCCTGAACAAAGTAACTACCTTTTTCAAAATCTATAACAGAATATCCTACAATGGCTACTCCTGGATCTATACCTAATATTCTCATTTTACTCCTAAATTACAAGTATTTTATTAGCTAATATTATACCATATCTAAAATCTTTTTTCAAATTACCATAAATAGTTATTATTTTTATAATTAAAGGAAATATTTGTCTCTTTTTATATATACTTTATCATCGAATATTTTCATAATTTTACCTGTACCAAGAAATTCATTTTCTTTATTATAAATTTTATAAACTCTGTTTGCATTCACATTTATATTTGTAAATTTAGAAATATTTATTAAAACTGTCATTCCATTTTTCATTTTTATATATTTTTCATTACTAATATAAATACTTTCATATCTTAAAATTGTTTCAATACTTCTAATTTTTAATATTTTATCAATTTCATTTGTCTCTTTTATATTTTCATTTTTTTCAAAAAATTCTATTACATCTTCTATTAATATTGCATCTTCTAAATTATACTCGTCTATTTTTGTTCTTATTAACTTAGTCATAGTTGCATATACGCCTATTTTTTCCCCAATATCGTGAACTAATGACCTTATGTAAGTTCCACTACTAACACCAGTTGTAAAAGAAATCTTATTTATTTTTTCATTATACTCAATATCTTTTATATAATATATTTTTACTTTCCTTGACTCTCTTTCTATTTCTAATCCTTTTCTTGCCAAATTATACAATTTTTCTCCATTTATTTTTATTGCAGAGTACATAGGGGGAACTTGTTCTATATCACCCAAAAATTCATTTACTATTTTTTCTATTTTTTCTTTAGATAGATTTATATTACCATTAAATTTTTTTATAACTTCTCCTTCATAGTCATAAGTGTCCGTTTCATATCCTAGTTCAAATTCTACATAATACTCTTTATCTTTTTTCATTAAGTAATCTGAAAATTTTGTAGCTCCGTTTAACATAACTACCATAAGCCCTTCAGCTAAAGGATCAAGTGTTCCAGCGTGACCTACTTTATTTGCATTTAATAACCATTTCAACTTATTTATAATTTTAAAAGAACTTATACCTTTATTCTTATTTAATAAAATTATGTTATCTTTTAAATATTTATTCTCATATCTCATTTTTAATTCCCCACTTTAATAAAAAATTCAATTTACATTATTGGCGAAAACACTTTAAATATAGAATTTCTAATTTTTTTTCTATATTTTAATTTTTCAAATTTTTCTTCTTCTATCTTTTCACAATATTTTAAGTCTTCTAAAAATTGTTTTTTCATATCTTTACTTATTTTTTCATTGTAATAAACAATATTTATCTCATAATTTATTTCAAAACTTCTCATATCAAAATTGCATGTCCCCATTGTACATATTTTTTCATCAACTATAACATTTTTACAATGAAGAAATCCTTTTTTATATCTATAAATTTCAACTCCTGCTAAAAGAAGTTCTTCAAAATAAGTTTCTGCAATCCAATAGGGGATTTTTTTATCAGGTACCCCCGTCATCATAATTTTAATTTTTACTCCTGAAAGAGAAGCTATTTTTAACTGACTTATAATTCCAGCATCTGGAACAAAATAAGGACTTTGGATTAAAACTTCACTTTTAGAAGTACCTATCATCTTAGAATATAAAAATTTTAAAGATGTCCACACTGTATCTGGTCCGCTCGAGGATACTTGCATTAGATAAGGGTTTTTATCTAAAACTCTATTTCCTTCTATTATCTCATCTATTTTTCCTTTTATACTTCCTATTTCTCCTCCACTATTTAACCAGTCTGTGAAAAATATTGTTAAATATTGATTTACTATTTCTCCTTCTATCCTTGCATTAGTATCTCTCCATGTTTCAAACTTTTTTCCTCCAGTAATATATTCTTCTCCTAGATTCATTCCACCAGTATGAAGTATTTTATGATCAATTATAGTCATTTTTCTATGATTTCTATAATTAAATTTTAATATTGAAAATTTGATATCCAAAAAATACCTAAATTCTACTCCTACTTCTGATAATTCTTTCCTATATTTTTTTGATATTGTGCCCATTGATCCTAAACCGTCAAATAAAAGTTTTATTTCTAATCCTTGTTTAGCTTTTTCTAATAAAAGATTTTTAATTTGTTCTCCTAATTCATCTGATCTCCATATAAAATACTCCATAAGTATGCTTTTTTTTGCATTTTTTATATCTTGTATAATAGACGTAAAAGCATCTTTTCCACTATAATACATTTCATAAGACTTATTGGATGTAAGATATGTTTTTTCTGTTTCATTTAACATTTTTGAAATTTCTATTTCTTCAGGGTTTAACTTTATGCCTTTAATCTCATCATGATTTTTTAGTATTTTAAGTTCTTCAGAATGAAAAAAATCATAAGGATCGTACTTCAAAAAATTTCTTATATTTTTTTTATTTCCTTTTTTATTTTCTTTTAACGAAATTATTCTATTTTTTCTCCAATTTATTCCAAAAATAAGATAAAGAAAAAAACCTAAAAACGGAAAAATAGTAATAGTAAATATCCACGATACCATCCCTTCTGGACTTTTGTCTGATATTAATATTGATACTAAAAAAATTACATATAAAATTATATGAACATGTTCTATGGATATTATCCATAATAAAACAGTATTTAAATTTTGCATTATTTTACCTCCAAATTTTATTTATTAGATTTTATTACATACCATTTTTCACTAATTTCTTCTTTATAAGATAAAGCCATAATAAATAATAATACAGTTTGTATCCAAAATATTGTAAAATCAGTAAAATTATGAAATATTATACCCAATATTAAAGATATTTTAAGAACATTTTTTTTGTCATTTTTCATTATTTCATATAAATATCTGAAAAAAACAACCATAAGCATCCCTGTTCCAATTAAACCATAACTTAATAATGATTCAACTATAGCATTATGACTATGAGGATATATGAAATTTGTAAATTTATAGTAAAAAAAGTTTCCATGACCAAAAAGTATATTTTTTTTCTCAAATATTTTAAATGCCAGTTTAATAATATCAATTCTTAACCAAAAATATCTTATAAGACTACCTGTTCTCATAAAGGGAAATATTCCTGATACAACTCCTGCTATATACCCCATACTAAATAAAAGTGAACTTATAAAATATTTTCTTTCTAAAAAATAATATAATAAAGAAAATATTCCTATTATAACAGCTACTATTGCAGATCTTGAGCCTGACATTAAGATAACTGATATATTTAAAATGAATATAATTATATTTAATTTTGATTTTTTTTCAAAAAATAAATAAAGATTTATTATAGCTGTCATCATCATTACACTGCCTAAATAATTTGGGTTATAAAAAAACCAATATCCTGCTCTTCCTCTAGTTAATGCACACTCTAAAAAGCTTGTAAAAAATGGTATTATTGAAATTTTAGATATCAATTCTAAATTTTTTGTTTTAAAATCATTATTAATGACTAAAGTATAATATCTACCTACAATTATACAAAATAATATAGGTATAGCTACTAATCCATAATAATTATTATAAATTAAAGACATTATTATAGAAATTCCTAAAACTATTTCGACTAATATCAACGATTTATCTTTCAATATTTTCTTATATTCTCTTGAAAAAAATATTTTTATTAGTAATAGTAAACTAAATAATATAACTAGACTGTAGTGAATAAATATCGAAATCCCCAAAAAGGCATATAATTTTTCTATATAACTTCTATTTTTAAACATTTTAATTCTGTCCTCTCTCCTAAAAAACTCCACGTTCAAAAGAATATGGATTATAATTTCCTTTTCTCGTATTCAAACTTTTTAATATTTCTTTTACTTCATTATAATTTTCAAAAATAAAATCTAATCTAAACTCATCAAAATCAAGTTCTAAAATATCTTTTAATTTTGGAATTAAATTCATCGGCTTATCTAAATATAGCTCAATATTGTTTAAATCATTTTTTAATATTTTATACTTATCATAATAATCCCCTGTTAATTCTTTATATTCCTTATCAAATATTTTATGTTCTATATACATTCCTTTTAAATAACCGTATATTACTAATCCTTTTTTTATCTTATCTGTTTTAATTTTTTTCAGTTGTTCATAATTTAATTCAGGAGATAAAAATACTGTTTCTATATTAGAAAAATTAGAAAATAAATTTAGTGTATGATTATTAAATATATTCAAATTCCAGTCCACAGACTGACCTTTAATTTTATTTTTTTCTCCCATTAATACTTGATAAAAATTAGACACTAAATTAGTATTTATTTTAACTTTATTATCTTTAAATATATTATTCTCCTTAGCAACATCAACCTGTTTATAATAAATTTTTTCTATCCCCATTTCTATACAAGCTTTTTCTTGTTCTTCATTTGAGACAAGAGCTGAAAACAATACTTTTCTATCTCTATTTTGATTTTTGAAATTATAATTTTTTCTTGGAAAAGATTCCCTTTTATAAGATTCGAGAAGTTTTTCCCCAAGCTCCATTATACACTCTCTCTTTAGCCTTTTTAACTCACTAAAAGGAAAAAATGAGAAACCATCATAATCTATAATCAAATTATTTATTTCAAAAGTTGTGTCTCCTAATTCACTCAATTTATCAAATATCTGTTCTTTTGTTATTTTTTTTTGTGCTTCGTTTTCTATTCTCATTCCTTTCTTTGTAACTTCTATTTTTTCTCCTTTTAAATTATATACATAAAATTTAAGCTCTATTTCTTTATCTTTTTCTATTTTTAACTCGCCATTAACTTTTAAAAATCTTTTTGATATTTTTATATCATGATTAATACGATCATTTATTTTTTTAGAATAATTTTTATAAATATATTTTGTATCTTCAGGTAGTTTTCCAATAGAAATTACATCATTTTTATTTGCCTTAATAACTTTTTTATTATTTATTAATATTTTATTTACATACTCTCCAGAAATAATATTAAAGTCTTTATCTGCAAATTGAACACCATCTCCTAATATTAACTCATCATCTACCATAAAGTTATTAGTTTTATCAATTCTAACTCCTAAAAAATATCCAAAATTAGAAGAATATTTAAAATTCATAAGCTTATTATCTAAATAAAAATAACCTTTAGAATAACCTCTATTAAATAATTTATAGCTTTCTGATTTCCTTGGAGTTCCTTCTATAACATTATTATAATAATTAACCGTTTCATACACGTATTCACTTGATTTTTTACGACCTTCTACTTTTATTCCTTCAATTCCTATATCAATAAGCTTTTTAATTTCTTCTGATTGAAGCATCTGATCATTGGGACTTAAAAAATATGCTTTATTTCCTTCTTCATCCTTGAATTTTTTACGACATGAATATGCACAAAGTCCTCTATTTCCACTCCTACCTCCTATAAAACTACTTATATAACAATTTCCTGAATATGATATACACAATGAACCAGAAACAAATACCTCCAATTCAATTTTAGTTTTTTCTCTTATACTTTTAATTTCTTCAAAAGAAAGTTCTCTTGCAAGAACAACTCTACTAAATCCCAACTCATGAAGTTTATTTGCTTCTACATGATTTGCTACTGTCATCTGTGTACTTCCGTTTACTGAAAGTCCTGGAAAATTTTCCATTATAAATTTTGCAAATCCTAAATCTTGAACTATCACTCCGTCTATTCCATGTTCGTAAATTCTACTTATATTATAATATGAAGTATCTATTTCTATATCTTTCATTAGTGTATTCAATGTTAGTAGTGTTTTCACACCTCTTAAATGTGCATAATCAATTCCATCTAGTATTTCTTGTATCCCTAAATTTTGATTATTTCTTCTCGCTCCAAATCCTTTTAATCCAAAGTACACTTCATTTGCTCCTGCTTTTATAGCAGATTCTAATTTCTCATAGTTTCCTGCTGGCGCAACTATGTTCATTTTTTTCTCCTATCTATAATTTTATCATTATATTAATTAACTCTTATGTTTATAATATTATATCATATTTTAGCAATTTTTTTACTAATTTACTATATATGTACACAATATACTAATTTTAATAAAAAAAGGATTATTTTTACATATTTTTTGAATTTGATTTATTTACCTGAGAGTTTTGACTTGTTCTTCTTAATCCCTAATTCATTGAATAAAAATGTGAGGGCTCATTT
>JAGOWQ010000016.1 GCA_018060185.1 Leptotrichiaceae bacterium
CAACAGTAGAAAATTATAAAAAATTAAATGAAAAAGGAATTGGAACTTATATTTTATTCCAAGAAACATATGATGAGGAAGTATATAAAAGAGTTCACCCAAAATGTTTAAAAGGAGATTACGACTACCATACAACATCTTTTGATAGAGCTATGGAGGGAGGTATTGAAGATGTAGGTGCAGGGGTTTTATTTGGGCTTTCTGATCCTAAATTTGAAGTATTAGGATTAATGATGCATAATGAACATTTGGAAAAAAGGTTTGGAGTAGGATTTCATACAATTTCAGTTCCTAGATTAAGACCAGCAGAAGGGGTTAGTTTAGATACGTTTCCTCATTTATTAAATGATGATATGTTTAAAAAAATAGTTACAGTTATAAGAATAGCAGTTCCTTATACAGGAATGATATTATCTACAAGGGAAACTGCTGAAATGAGAGAAATCTTATTAAAATACGGAATTTCTCAAGTTAGTGCTGGATCATGTACAGGTGTTGGTGGGTATGAAGAACATATAAAAGGAAGAAAAGTAACTCAATTTGAGTTAGCTGACGAAAGAAGCCCTAAGCAAGTTATAGAAGACTTAATGTCTTCAGGATATATTCCGAGTTACTGTACTTCATGTTACAGAACGGGTAGGGTTGGAGAAGCTTTTATGGAAATGGCAAAATCTGAAAAAATACACAATATGTGTAAACCAAATGCACTTACTACATTAGTTGAGTATGCTGTGGATTATGGAGATAAAGAATTGCTTGAAAAGGTAGAAGACTTTGTTCGAGGACAAGCAAGTACTATGGATAACGAAGGACTTAGAAAATTTGTATTAAGAAATATAGACAGATTGAAAGCAGGAGAAAGGGATTTATACATATGATGGAAAGAACAGCAAATTCTAATAGAAAACATATTGCTCTTTTCGGAAGAAGAAACGCTGGGAAGTCTAGTTTATTTAATTTAATATTGGAACAAAATATTTCTTTAGTATCTGATTTTTTAGGAACAACAACAGATCCTGTATATAAAGCTATGGAATTAGTAGGTTATGGACCGATAAGATTAGTAGATACTGCTGGATTGGATGACATTGGAGAATTAGGAAAATTAAGAGTTCAAAAATCTAGAGAAGTTCTGCAAAAAATAGACATGGCAATTTATATTTTAGATGCTTCTCAAAAAATTGATGAAGGAGAAATAAAAGAAGCAAAGGATTTTTTTCAAAGATTTAGAATCTCTCATGTTTTTGTTTGGAATAAAATAGATTTATTAGAAGAAAAAGAAAAACTTAATCTGCAAAAAAAATATCCAAAAGTCTTCTATTTAGATGTGGATTTATTAAAAAAACGTCAAAATTTAATAAATATAATTAAGAAATATTTAGAAGAACAAGAAGAAGAATCGTCTTTAATAGGAGATATATTAGCTTATGGCTCAAAAGTTATTTTAGTTGTTCCAATAGACTCTGAAGCTCCTAAAGGTAGATTGATATTACCTCAAGTTCAAATAATACGTGATTGTTTAGATAACGGAATTAAAAGTTATGTTGTAAGAGATACTGAATTGGAAGAGGCATTAAAAGAAATAAAGGATGTAGATTTAGTTATTACAGATTCTCAAGCTTTTGATTTTGTCAATAAAATAGTTCCGAAATCTGTTCCACTGACAAGTTTTTCAATTTTATTTGCTAGACAAAAAGGAGAAATAAATGATTTTATAGAAGGTGTCAAAGCTTTAGATAAATTAAAAAATGCTCAAAATGGAACGGTATTAATAGTAGAAAGTTGCACTCATACTACATCACATGAAGATATAGGCACAGTAAAAATACCAATTTTACTTAAAAAGAAAATAAATAAAAATTTGAATATCATTTTTCAAAATGGAGTAACATTTAAAGAAGATATACTCGAAGGAGTGGATGTTATCATACACTGTGGCTCGTGTATGTTAACTAGAAAAAACACATTAAATAGAATACAAATAGCAAAAGAAAGAGGAATAGCAATTACAAATTATGGAGTTGTTTTAGCTTATTTAACAGGAATTTTGGATAGAGCTGTAGAAATATTATAGCTAACATAAAGTAAGTTTGGAGAGATTAATATGGGTTATAAAATTTTAATATATAGAAATAATAAATTTTGCAAAGAAGAATATTTGAAAATGAAATCCGAAGGTACGTATATTTATAAATGGGCAAATGTTGAGTTAGGAAGTTATTTTTTTGAAATAAAAAATGAAAAAGGAGAAGTAAAAGGAGTGACGTATAATCATACGGCACCTTTTGCTACAGATTTTGAAGCAATAGCTGAAAAAAATGCTCATCCTAGATCAATAACAGGATTTCAAAAAGGAGTAGATATATTAATTTCTTATAATGATGTAACAAATATTTTTATACTCTCAAAAATGAAATTTTATAAAATGACATTAAATATATCAGATTTTGGTTTGAAAAGTGCAGAAAAAATAGAAATATCAGGGAACTTCAATGATTGGGAACTAGAAGACGAACCAATAAATCACAAAAAGAATGAAATATATGAAGTAGTTTTAGCTATACCTGAAGGTGTGTATGACTACAAATATTTTATTGATGAAAAATGGTATCCTGAAAATGAGAATTTAAAGCTAATAATAGGAGAAAATGGAGAGTTATTTCCCAAAGGAGACTTAGGAACAGGTAAATTTGTATTTGAAGCTATAAATAAAAATACAAATTTAAAAGCAATAGTACATAATCATAGGAGTCTACAGTATTTTAATAAATTATCTAATAGGGAGTATGAATTTACTATAAGAACTCAATTGGATGATGTGGAAAGAGTATATATAAGTGTAGTTTTAAAAGAAGAAGATAATTATGAAGTGATTTATGAGTTAGAAAGATTGAGTGATAAAACAAATGGATTTGACTATTTTGAAAGGATTATAGATTTTGGAAAAGATATTGATAAAATTTCTTATTATTTTATATTAGAAGATGGAGGAGTAAAGGCCTATTTTGACGGTAAAAATCTTACATATAAAAAACCAAGAAGACTACGTCTAAAAACATCAGATGAGAATATTCAAATTTTTAGTATCCCTGCGTGGTCTAAAGAAGCTATTTGGTATAATATTTTCCCTGATAGATTTTATAATGGAAATTCGTATAATGATCCAATTTTCAATGAATTCGGGCCTGAAGCATTTTTAAGAAATGAACTTCATGAACAAAATTTTATAGAAGAATACAAATGGTCAAAAAATAATAATTTATATGGAAAATTTGATAGAAATAGGTGGACTTCAGATTATGGAAAAAGAGTTGTTTGGGAGACAATAGGAGAAAAAGGGATAGATTACAGTCTTAAATATGCAAGAATGTATGGTGGAGATATCAAAGGAATGAAAGAAAAAATACCATATATGAAAGAACTTGGGATAACGGCAGTATGGTTAAATCCTGTATTTTTCTCTTATCAAAGTCATAAATATGGTGCCAATGACTTTAGGCATATTTCACCTGATTTTGGAATAATAAGAACATCAGGCTCAAAACATGATGTTTTAGTTTCAAAATATAATTCTTATGGAAATAAAAGTTATATAGATGTTTTAGGAGCTGAAGCAGTAAATAATAGCGAACTTAAACTATTAGAAATAAAAATTACAGGTAAAAATAAAGGTAAAAATGGGTATAGAGAAACTGAGGATCCTAAAACATGGGTTTGGACAGAATCAGACTTACTTATGGTTGATTTAATAAAAGAATTTCATAAAAATGGTATAAGAGTTATATTTGATGGAGTATTTAATCATAGTAGCGATAGACACTGGGCATTTAATATGGTTCTTGCAGAAGGAGAAAACTCTAAATATAAAGATTGGTATAAATTTACAGATTTTACTGATCATACACCTGTAACTGAGGATATGAGTGAAGAAAAAGCTTATGAAATAATGAGAAATAATAAATATAAGTTAAAGTATAATTCTTGGGCAGGATTCGATACTCTTCCAGAATTTGACACTTTTAATCAAGAATATAAAGAATATATTTTTAATATTACTAGAAAATGGATGTATGGTCCTGATGGAAAAACTTCTGAAAATTGGCAAGAAGATGACGGAATAGATGGATGGAGACTAGATGTTCCTGATTGTGTAGAAAATCAAAAATTTTGGAATGAATGGAGGGAAGTTGTAAAATCTAGTAAAAAAGATTCCTATATTACAGCAGAGTTGTGGGGTAATGCTTCAAATGATATAAATGAAGGAAACAAATTTGATACTGTTATGAATTATGAATGGTTGAAAACAGTAATAGGATTTTTTATAAATCAAAGTAAAGAAGAAGGGGAAAGATACAAACTTACCCCAACAGAATTTTTTAATGAATTAAGAGAAAAAAGCTCTTGGTATCCTTATCAAGCATTACAAGCTTCTCAAAATTTAAACGGTTCTCATGACACGGATAGACTATATTCAAGAATAGTAAATGATGGTTTAGGAACAAATTTAGAAGAAGGAAAGCAACTTGAAAAAGGATATAATAGTATAAGACCTGACTTAGCATCTAATTATCATCCAAATACTTCTATAGACTGGATAAATAGTAAAATAAAACCAAAAGATGTATTAAAACTTATATCTATATTTCAAATGACATATATCGGTGCTCCTATGCTTTTTTATGGGGATGAAGTTGGAATGTGGGGGGCAACAGATCCTTATTGTAGAAAACCAATGCTTTGGGCAGATTTTATGTATGATAATGAAAAAAATCCATCATATATAAATAGAGGAGAAGAATATTTTCAAAAGAGAGATAATGATTTATTTCAATGGTACAAAAAACTTATAAAAATAAGAAAAGAAAATAGAGTTCTAGTTTATGGAAAGTTTAAAGAATTACTTTCAGACAATGAAAATGATATTATTGCTTATGAGAGAACAAATGAAGGAAGATCTATAATAGTTGTCATAAATAATTCTTTTGAAAATAAAGAAGATATAGAAATTCAAACAGATTATCTAGAAGAAAAATATTTGGATTTAATTACAGGAAATATGTTCATAATTAAAGGTTCTGGAAAATTAAAAATAAGTTTAAAAGCAAAACAAGGGATGATACTGAAGAGATGGATGAACGGGTGGAGATAAAAATGTTTTTAGATGAAAGATTGGAAAAAATATTAGAAATATTAAAAAAAGAAAAAAAAGTAAAAGTAAACGAACTATCTGAAAAATTTAACGTTTCTGAAGTAATTATACGAAAAAATTTAAAAAGACTAGAGTTAGAAGGTAAGTTAAAAAGAACTCACGGTGGGGCAATGTTATTAAAAGAGATAGTTCATACTATAACTTTAGAAGAGAGAATAATAAATAGAACAAAACAAAAAGAAGATATTGCAAGAAAAATAGTAAAAAATATTGAAAACTCAGAAGAGATATTTTTTGATGTTTCTAGTGTAAATTATATTGCTTCGGAATATCTATCTAAAACAATGAAAAATGTTACTTTAATTACAAATATGCCAAGTATAGCTTCACTTTTTAATAATAATTCTAGAGTTAAAATTATTATAATTGGTGGAGACTACAGTAAAGAAATTGGAGGAAATGTAGGAATAGAAGCAATAAATAGTATAAAAAAATATAATGTTGATAAGTCATTTATAGGTAGTGCTGGAATAGATTTAGATACTGGAAAAGTTATGAATTTTGAATCTAATGACGGTAATACAAAAAGAGAAATAATAAAAATCTCAAAACAAAGTTTTTTAGCAACAGAATATAGAAAATTTGGAATTTCTGGAAGTTATAAATTTGCTGAATTAAAAGATTTTGATAATATAATTACAGAAAAAGAAGAAAAGGATTATTCTGATAATATAAAAAAAATATTTGTTGATTGTAATATAGAAATAAAATAATATTATATCTTGAAAATGAATGTAAACAATGATATAATTTTAAAAAAGGCAATAAAGATTAAATAAGTTTAAATATTTTAGGAGGAAGCAATGGCTAAGAAAACAGTAAAAGATTTAGATGTAAAAGGGAAAAAAGTTTTAGTAAGAGTTGACTTTAATGTACCGATAAAAAATGGGGTTATAACTGATGATAACAGAATTACAGCAGCATTACCTACTTTAAATCACATTTTAGAAAATGGGGGAAAAGTAATAGCGTTTTCTCATTTAGGAAAAGTAAAAGAAGAGGCGGATAAAGCTTCAAAAACTTTAGCACCAGTAGCAAAAAGATTAGAGGAAGTTTTAGGAAAGCCAGTTAAATTTGTTTCAGAAACAAGAGGGGCAGCTTTAGAAGGAGCTATTTCTGAGTTAAAAGATGGCGAAATACTTATGTTTGAAAACACTAGATTTGAAGATTTAGATGGAAAAAAAGAATCTAAAAATGATCCTGAATTAGGTAAATATTGGGCATCATTAGGAGATGTTTTTGTAAATGATGCATTTGGAACTGCACATAGAGCACATGCTTCAAATGTAGGAATTGCTTCAAATATCTCAGATTCTGCAGTAGGATTTTTAGTTGAAAAAGAAATTAATTTTATAGGTGGAGCTGTTGATAATCCATCAAGACCACTTGTTGCTATTTTAGGTGGAGCAAAAGTTTCTGATAAAATAGGAGTTATAGAAAACTTATTAGATAAAGCTGATAAAGTAATAATAGGTGGAGGAATGATGTTTACATTCTTAAAAGCTCTAGGAAAAAACACAGGATCTTCATTATTAGAAGCTGATAAAGTTGAATTAGCAGCATCATTAATTACTAAAGCAAAAGAAAAAGGTGTAGAATTATTATTGCCAATAGATACAGTTGTTACAAAAGAATTTAAAAATGATACAGAATTTAAAACAATTTCTGTAAATGAAATAGAAGACGGATGGATGGGATTAGATATAGGATCAGATTCTATAAAATTATTTTCAGACTCTCTAGTTGGTGCAAAAACAGTAGTTTGGAACGGACCAATGGGAGTATTTGAAATGTCCAATTTTGCTAAAGGAACTATAGGAGTGTGTGAATCTATAGCTAATTTAGAAGGTGCAACAACTATAATTGGTGGTGGGGACTCAGCGGCAGCAGCAATTCAATTAGGATATGCTGACAAATTTTCACATATTTCAACAGGTGGAGGAGCTTCATTGGAATATTTAGAAGGAAAAGTTTTACCAGGGGTAGATGCTATTGCTGATAAATCATGTGGATGTAAATAAATTATATGAAAATGTATCAGTATAACTTTTTGTTGTATTGATACTTTTTTTATAAAAAAATGTGGTATACTTAAATAAATGAAGAAAACAAATTAAGGAGATTTTATTATGAGAAAATTATTTTTATTAGGATTGTCAACAATGTTGTTTTATGTAACAGGTTATTCAACAACAAAAGTATCAAGCAATCCGATAGAGTTAACTGTGGTACATATCAACGATCATCATTCACATTTAGAAGAAGAAAAAATGACATTAAAATTAAATGGAAAAGATGTAACAGTAAATGTAGGAGGAATGCCTAGAATAGCTCAAAAAATATCTGATGTTAAGAAAAAAAATAAAAATACTTTAGCATTACATGCTGGTGACGCATTATCAGGTACATTATATTATACATTATTTCAAGGAAAAGCTGATGCAGCATTAATGAATACCGTAAAATTTGATTATTTTACATTGGGAAATCACGAATTTGATGATGGTAACAATGTATTAAAATCATTTTTAGATGATTTAAAAATACCAGCACTTTCTGCCAATGTTATACCTGATAAAGGAAGTATACTAGAAGGTAAATGGCAACCTTATGCAATAAAAAAAATGGGTGGGCAAGATATAGCTATAGTAGGATTAGACGTTGTAGGTAAAACAATAGAATCTTCAAGTCCTGGAAAAGATATTAAATTTGAAGATGAACTAGAAACAGCTAGAAAAATCACTAAAGAATTACAATCTAAAGGAATTAATAAAATAATCTTTGTATCTCACGCAGGATATGAAAAAAATGTAGAAATAGCAGAAAAAGTATCAGGAATAGATTTAATAATAACAGGAGATTCGCATTATTTAATGGGTAAAGAATTTGCTGAATTTGGATTAAATCCAAAAGAAGGAGATTATCCTAAAAAAGTTATGTCTCCTACAGGAGAACCTGTTTATATAGCAGAAGCTTGGAACTATAGTTATCTTTTAGGGCAATTAAAAATAAAATTTGACTCTAAAGGAGTAATTACAAATGTAGTTGCAACGCCTCAAATATTAATAGGGGATGATTTTTTTGAAGTTAAAAATGAAAAAGGGGAAAAAGTTCAATTAAGTGACCCTGAAAAAGCAATGTTATTAAAGTTTGTGAAAAATCATAAAAATATAGAATCAGTTAAAAATGATCCTAACTCTCAAGCTATTTTAGAAAATTATAGAAAAGAAAAAACAGAATTAGGTAAGCAATCTGTAGGTAAAATTAAAGATGTAATTCCTGGTGGATCAGAAAACAGAATCCCAAATGAAAAAAATCCTGAAGGATCATTTGCAACGACACTAGTTGCAGAAGCAGTTTTAAATACTCTTCAAAATACAGGAACTGGAAATGTTGATTTTGTTATATTAAATTCAGGAGGAGTTAGAATAACTCTTAATCCTGGAGATTTTACAACTGATCAGGCATACACATTATTACCATTTACATCAAATACTGTATATACTATGAGAATAACAGGAGCAGAAGTTAAACAAGTAATAGAAGATGCATTAAATTTTGTATTTACAGGAGGATCTTCAGGAGCATTTCCTTATGGAGCTGGTATAAGATATGAAGCTACTAAAGAAGGAACTTTAGGAACAAGGGTTAAAAAAGTTGAAGTATTTGATAGAAAAACAAATAAATGGGTATTAATTGACAATAATAAGACTTACTCATTGGGAACTAATTCATATATAGCATCAGGAAAAGATGGATATACGACTTTTGGAAAAATTACTTCAGATCCAAACAGAGGAGGAACAGATACTTACTTAGGAGATGCGAAATTATTTATTGATTACTTAAAATCTAAAACAGAATTAGGAAGACCTGCTTCTTCTAACGTTAAATTAAAATATTAATAAAAAAATTATAATATAGAAACAATAAAAATCTCGCTTTCACCAATATTCATGATTATTACATGTATTTCAAGGTGAGTAGCGGGATTATTTTATAAAAAAGGAGGTAAAATGGGGGATAAAAATAATATGACTATAAAAGAAGTGCAGTATTTAATAAAACATATAGAATTGGGAACTTTAAAAGAAGTCAGTGAAAAAACGACATTGGAGAGAAAAGAAAACACGCAAAGGCTAATATTAAAATTAATAGAAGAATTTGGAGAACTAGCAGAGAACATAAGAAAAGATTCGAGATACACAGGTGAAAATATAAGAGGAACTATAGAAGAAGAATTATTTGATATTTTCTACTATATTATTGCTATTGCAAATGATTATAAGATTGATTTAGAAGAAATTTTTTATATTAAAGATTGTGTTAATAGGGAAAAATATAAAAGAAAATTTTCTTTAAATGAAGCTAGAGAAGAATACATAAGAAAAGTAAATACAGAAAAAAATAAAACAAAATAAAATAAAATAAAATTGAAATATTTAATGAGAACTAAAAATAAGGAAGTAGGGATAAAAAAATGAAAAAATGGTTATTGTCGATATTTTTTTTACTGACTTTAATAATATTTTCTAAAGAAGTAAAGATTAAAATATTAGGAACATCAGATATTCACGGAAGAGTTGTACCATGGAATTATGCAGCAGACGAAGAGGATAAATCGGGATCTTATTCTCAAATTTCAACATTAGTTAAAGAAATAAGGGAAAAAAATAAAAATGTAATTTTAGTAGATGTAGGAGATTCTATACAAGATAACTATATAGATATTTTTGCTAAAGAAAAAAATCATCCAGTGCCAAAAGTATTAAATTATATGAAATATGATGTATTTGTTTTAGGAAATCACGAATTTAATTTTGGAATGCCAGCATTAAATAATATTTTAAAAGATATGAAATCTAAAAAAATAACAGCAAATTTTTATAACAATAATGGAAAAAGATATTTGCCTCCTACGACTATAATAGAAAAGGATGGAGTAAAAATAGGTATAATAGGTATTACAACTCCAATGTCAGCTAAATTTGAAGAAGATACAGGTCATTTAAAAAACTATAAATTTACATCTCCAATTGAAGAAACAAAAAAACAAGTATATGAATTAAAGAAAAAAGGAGTAAATGCAATAGTTGTGGTAGCTCACATGGGGATAGAAAATGAAAATAATATACCCGATACTGGAGTTAGAGATTTAGTTAACTCAGTAGACGGGATAGATGTTATAATAGCAGGGCATATGCATTTAAATGTAAAAAAAGAAATAATAAATGGAGTGCTTATAACAGAACCTCATAGATATGGTACGGTTCTATCTGAAGTAGATTTAAAATTTTCTGTAAATGAAAAAGAAGTAAAATTATTAGATAAAAATTCTACAACAATCCCTGTAAATAAAAAAGAACCAGATATTGAAGTTGTTAAAATATACAAACCTTATCATGATAGACTATTAGAAATAGCCAATGAAAAAATAGGAGAAACAGACAATGATATGGTTCCTCAAGGAAAAAACCATGGAGTTTCTATATCGTTTTCTAGAGATACTGGAATGTCTTCTTTTATAACTGACGTTCAATTACATTATAGTAAAGCTGATGTGGTAGCATTTTCATATAATTATGAGAATGTAAGATTAGATAAAGGGCCTATAAGAAGAAAAGATATAGTATTTAATTATAGATATTCAGGGGGAGATGTTTCTGTTTATGAGATGACAGGTTCTCAATTGAAAGCTTATATGGAGTGGTCAGCAGATTATTTTGATACAATCCAAAAAGGGGACAGTAATTATAGATATAATGAAATAAGAGGAAATTCAAAATATGTAACTTTTGATATTTTTGGAGGAGTAAAATATAAAATCGATTTAAGAAATAAAAAGGGAGATAAAATTGTAGAGTTAGAATTGGCAGATGGAAGGAAAGTTACACCTAATATGAAATTAAAAGTAGGATTAAACTCTTACAGATTTGATCAACTTATAAAAAAAGGTGGAGCATTGGAAGGTCAAAATATACCTTTAATATGGTCGTCAAAAGAAACTATGGGACAAGAAAAAGGGACTATTCAAAATATGATGATTGATTATATACAAAATGTAAAAAATGGTAAAATAGAAGGAAAATCTCATGATAGATGGGAAATAATAGGATTGTAATATAAAAATATTTAAAATAAAGTAAATAACAAAATTAAAATAAAAAGAAAGTAGGGATTAAAAAATGAAAAAGTGGTTATTATCAATATTTTTACTTTTAGTATTAGTAATATTTGGTAAGGAAGTAAAAATAGTATTTTTAGAAACATCAGACATACATGGTAGACTTTTCTCCTATGACTATGCAGTGGATGAACAAAAAAAAGATAATGGATTGACTAGAGTTGCAACAATTTTAAAAGAACATAGAAAAGAGAATAAGAATGTGATTGTAATAGACAATGGAGATTTATTACAAGATAATAGTGCTGAGTTATTTAATAGTGAACCTGTTCATCCGTTAATGAGAACTCTAAATGATTTGAAATATGACGTATTTGTATTAGGGAATCACGAATTTAATTTTGAAAAATCTTTTTTAGAAAGAAATATAAAAGCTTTTAAAGGAAATGTTTTAGCAGCTAATGTTATAAGAACAGATAATGGAAAGCATTTTGTAAAACCTTATGTAATAAAAAAAATAGAAGGTGTAAGAGTAGCGATAGTGGGATATTTAGTACCTCATGTTCCTATATGGGAAGCTTCTACTCCTGAACATTTTGAAGGGTTAAAATTTTTAGATCCTGAAGAAAGCTTAAAATCAACATTAGAAGAGTTAGAAGGTAAATACGATGTTTTAATAGGTTCTTTTCATTTAGGAAGAGAAGATGAACGTGGAGGAGTAGGAGTAACGGAATTAGCAAAAAAATTCCCTCAATTTGATATAATTTTTGCAGGACATGAACACGCAGTATATAATACAGAAATAAATGGAGTTAAAACAATAGAACCAGGAGCTTACGGTACTTATGTTGCAAAAGGTGTTGTTATTTACGATACAAAAACAAAAAATAAAACTATAACAACTGAAAATATTTCTACAAAGGATGTCCCTGAAGATAAAGAAATATCAGATAAATATTCTTATGTGGACAAAAAATCTAAGGAATATTCTAATGAAATTGTGGGAGAAGTAACAGAAACATTTATTGAAAGACCAGATTTTATTACAGGAGAATCTAAAATAACATCGATGCCTACTGCAACGTTAAAAGAAACTCCTATAATTCAATTAATAAATCAAGTACAAAAGCATTATGCTAAGGCAGATATATCAGCCGCAGCCTTATTTAACTTTGATTCAAATTTAGTAAAAGGACCTTTTAAAAGAAAAGATGTGGCTTTTATATATAAATATACAAATACTTTAGTTGGAGTAAATATTACAGGAGAGAATCTATTAAAATATATGGAATGGTCGTATAGTTTCTACAATCAATTACAACCTGGAGATCTTACAATAAGTTTTAATGAAAATATAAGAGGATATAATTTTGATATGTTTTCAGGAATAAATTATAAAGTAGATCCTACAAAGCCCGCAGGGCAAAGAATAGTCAATCCTTTAATAAATGGAAAACCAATAGACAAGAAATCAACATATAAATTAGCTATAAATAATTATAGATTTGGAACATTATCTAACTTGAAATTAATAACAGATGCAGATAAATATTATGATTCTTACGATGAATTACAAGATGGTGGAAGAATGAGGGACTTAATAATAAAATATATTACAGAAGAAAAAGATGGAAAAGTAACGCCACAATTGGATAATAATTGGGAAATAATAAAATACAATTTTAATAACCCATTATTATCTAAGCTAGCAGAAAAATTAAAAGATGGAAGTATTAAAATACCTGTATCTAAAGATGAAAGAACTTTAAATATTAAATCAGTTAAAGAGTCAGAAGTGAAATAATTTATATATCATTATAAAATAAAAAATTAAAATATTTAATAAAAAAGTCCTAGTTATCTAGGGCTTTTAATTGGTAAAATTTATTAAATTGAAAATAAAAAATATTTTATATGTGCCACATGTAATAATCTTTTTCCTCTTTTTTTATAATTCTTGCTGGAATTCCTACAGCAACAGAATTATCAGGAACATTTTTTAAAACAACAGAATTTGCACCTATTCTTACATTTTCACCTAAAGTAATATTTCCTAAAATTTTTGCTCCTGCACCAACAATTACATTATTTTTCAAAGTTGGATGTCTTTTAGTTTTCTCAGTACTAACACCGCCTAAAGTAACACCATGATAAATTACACAGTCATCTCCAATTTCTGAAGTTTCTCCAATTACTATTCCCATTCCATGATCAAAGAAAATTCTATTTCCAAGTTTTGCTCCTGGATGTATTTCAATACCAGTAATGAATCTAGAAATTTGAGAAAATAATCTAGCTAAAAAAAATAATTTTTTATTAAAAAAGAAATGAGATATTTTATAGTTAATTATTGCTTGTAGAGAAGGATATAAAAGAATCTCAAATATATTTCTTGCAGCAGGATCTTTATCTGATATATTTGTAATTTCGCTTTTAAGCCATTTTAAAATTTTAATCACCTCTCATTTTATAATCTAATAATAGAAAGGTAGAGCTATCAAAAGCTCTACTCGATTTCAATTTTATGCTATTTTATTTATATGCCTCTATTGAAAGATATTTTTCTCCTCCATCAGGTGCAATAGCAAGTACTTTTTTACCTTTTCCTAATTTTTTTGCAACTTCATAAGCGGCAGCAATAGCAGCACCTGAAGAAATTCCTAAAAATAATCCCGAGTCTTTTCCAGCTCTAACTCCAAATTTTACAGCTTCATCAGTAGAAATTTTAATTATTTCATCAGCATACTTTGCATCATAGTTTCCTGGTATAAATCCTGCACCTATTCCTTGTATAATATGTTTTCCAGGTTCACCACCAGATAATACAGGAGAATCAGCAGGTTCTACAGCAATTATTTTTGTATTTGGGCTTTCTTCTCTTAATCTTTTTCCAACTCCTGATAGTGTTCCAGCAGTTCCAACTCCTGATATAAAAGCATCGAGAGAAGTACCAAAATCTGAAATTATTTCCTTTGCAGTAGTTTCATAATGTTTTTCAGGGTTAGCTGGATTATTAAATTGCTGAGGAAGGAAATAACCAGGGTTTTCTGCTACTATTTCTTCAGCTTTTGATATAGCGCCTTTCATTCCTTTTGCAGCATCAGTCAACACTAATTCTGCTCCATAAGCTTTTAAATAATTTCTTCTTTCAATACTCATTGACTCTGGCATAGTTATGATTACGTTATACCCTTTTGCCCTTCCTATTAAAGCTAAAGCAATTCCTGTATTACCAGAAGTTGGTTCAACTATAGTTCCACCTGATTTTAATAGACCGTCTCTTTCAGCGGCTTCTATCATTCCTAGAGCAGCACGATCTTTAACACTTCCTCCGAGATTGAATTTCTCAAGTTTAACATAAACATCAGCTATGTTTTCATCTTTTACTAAGTTTAATTTTACAACAGGTGTATTACCTATAAGTTCTAAAACGTTTTCATATATCATTTACGATACCTCCTAAAGTTAATGTAGTTTGAATTTTAAAATTTATTTACCATATGAAAATATTTGTATATGCTATTATTGAAATCATAACATTAAAAAATATAAAAATCAAGAAAATAAATATTAAAAATCATTTAAAATATAAATATAAAAATAAAATTTTTAAATCTATTATAAATTCATATCATCAATATTTTCTAAAAATTCTCTTATATATGGGATAACAGAAGCAATTGTACCCTCATTAAAAGGGTTCTTTAAATTAGCTGATTCCATTAACTTAAAGAAAGATTTACTTCCTCCTAATTTACATAATTCTAAATACTCATCCCAAACTTTTTTTCTATTATCATTTGCTTTTATCCAAAATTGGAAAGCACAAATTTGAGCTAGTGTGTAGTCTATGTAATAGAAAGGTGATGAAAAAATATGACCTTGTCTGAACCAAAAGATACCTTCTTTTAAATCTTCTACTTCTCCATAGTCTCTAGTAGGTAAATATTTACTTTCTATTTCAAGCCACTTATTTCTTCTGTCTTCAGGAGTAGCATTAGGATTTTCATAAACCCAATGTTGGAATTCATCTACAGTTACGCCATAAGGTATAAAAAGGAGTGATTCAGATAGATGTATAAATTTATATTTTTCAGTATCATCTTCAAAAAATAAATTCATCCATGGCCAAGTTAAAAATTCCATGCTCATAGAATGAATTTCACATGCTTCATAAGTAGGCCATAAATATTCAGGAACTTCATAATCACGACTTTGGTAAACTTGAAAAGCATGTCCAGCTTCGTGAGTTAATACATCTATATCGTGAGCAGTACCGTTGAAATTTGCAAATATATAAGGAGATTTATAGTCAGGAATGTAAGTACAATAACCTCCATTCATTTTTCCTTTTTTAGAAAGTAAATCTAAAAGATTTTTTTCAGTCATAAATGTAAAAAAATCTTCAGTTTCTTTAGAAAGCTCTTTATACATTGTTTTTCCATTATTTATTATCCATTCGGGATCTCCATGAGGATCAGCATTTCCAGAATTAAATTTTATAGGTTCATCGTAAAAGCTAAGTTTGTCTAATCCTAGTCTTTTTTCTTGTCTTTTTTTAAGTTCAGTGTGTAGTGGAACAATATATTTCAATACTTGTTCTCTATATGAAGATACCATTTCTGAATTGTAGTCTATTCTCAAAAGTCTTGCGTATCCTAATTCTACATAGTTTTTAAATCCTAATTTTTGTGCAATATTAGTTCTCAGTTTCACAAGAGAATCATAAATATCATCAAATTTTTTCTTGTTTTTTTTAAAGAAATGTGCAACTTTTTTTGAAGCTTCTATTCTCACATTTCTATCTTTAGATTGAGTATATGGAGTCATTTGAGATAGATTTCTATCCTCGCCGTCAAATGGTATTTTAGCACTAGCAATTAATTTGCTGTATTTACTGGAAAGTTTATTTTCGTTTTGCAAATCATTAATAATTTTTTCATCAAAAGTCTTTAATGAAAGTTCTGCTATATCAAATAAAAATTTTCCATATTTTTCTTCTAGTTCTTTTCTAAATTTTGAATTTATAAGAGCTTTATAGAAATCAGTAACAAAGCTAAATATAATAGGTGAAATTTCATCACAGTACTCGTTTTCATTATCATAAAATTCATCATTTGTATTAATACTATGTCTTATGGAAACTAAAGTAGTCATAGTATCTACATGGTTTCTAAGTTTAATAACTTCATCCATGTATTTTATTTGCTCCTGAATATTTTTAGATTCAGAAAATAATTTAATTAATGAAGAAAACTTTTTTTTTGTATGATTAATATCTACTCTTTCGTATTTATAGTCGTTAAAATTCATATTGTTATGTACATTTATATTTTAAAATTTTAAGTATAAAAGCACAACTCCTTTCTTTAAGATATTATTATATAATTAATTATATAATATTTAAGATGAAATATCAAAATTAATTTATATGATTATTATTTAAAAATAAGTAAATCATTTTTTTTTACAAAATCATATATTAAATTTATATAAGGTTAGTTAAAAAATATGATTGAAAAAGTCTTACTCTCTTACTATTTTTTTTTAAAAATGATATAATTATAATTATTTAAAAATATTAATGAATCTTAGACTATAGATCTAGAGACTATAAAGAAAGGAAGAGAAGTTAAAATGAAAAGTATTTTAAAATTTTTAGTAAATAGGATTGCTATGGGTTTTTTAACTTTATGGCTTGTAGTAACGATAACGTTTTTTTTATTACATTTACTACCAGGTGATCCATTTCAAAGTGAAAAAGCTATACCTCCGAGAATTAAGGAAAATCTAATGGCTAAATACCATTTAGATAAACCATTAGGAGTTCAATATATACAGTATTTAAAAAATGTATCTAAAGGTGATTTAGGAATGTCGATGAAAGTCAGAGGAAGATCGGTAAATAATGTTATTAAAGAAAGTTTTCCTGTTTCTGCTGATTTAGGGGCAAGATCTATATTATTTGCCTTGATAATTGGAATGCCTTTAGGGATAGTAGCCGCATTAAATAGAGGTAAATATCAAGATAAGGTAGCTATGGTCGTAGCAGTTATTGGAATATCAGTCCCAAGCTTTGTATTAGCTGGATTAATGCAGAAATATTTTGTTGATATTCATAATGGATTTTTTATAGAAAAATTAGGATTTCCTAGTTTTTTGAGAATACGTTTAGCTGGTTGGGATTATTCTGATAAAAAAATTCTTCCTGTAATAGCATTAGGGTTATATACAGTAGCATTAATTGCGAGACTTTTAAGAGATAAAATGATAGAAGTTATGGGACAAGACTATATAAGATTAGCTATAGCAAAGGGAGTAAAACCAAGAGCTATAGTATTTAAGCATGCATTAAGAAATGCAATATTACCTATAGTTACAATAATGGGACCGACGATTGCAGCAGTTTTAACAGGATCATTTGTAATTGAAAAAGCATTTACAATTCCTGGACTTGGTAAACATTATATACAGTCAATAAATGATAGAGATTATACAATGGTATTAGGAGTTACTATATTTTATGCAGCATTTTTAATATTTATGATGATATTAATGGATATAGTTTATGCTATTGTTGATCCTAAAATTTCACTTGGAAAAGGAGATGAAGTGTAGTATGACAAAAATAATAAAAGAATTACAAGATGAAAAAATTTCAAAAACTGCACATTATGTTCCTACGGATGAGGATTTTACAATTGTTGGTCCTGATACTGAACAAAGTGAAATTATTTATAAACCTAGCTTGACTTTTTGGCAAGATGGCTGGAGAAGATTTAAGAAAAATAAATTAGCATTAACATTTTTAGGGCTAATGTTATTGTTTCTATTTTTAGCATTATTTGGCCAAATGTTGGCTAAATATTCATATAGAGAACAGAATTTATCAATAAAGTTTTTAACCCCTAGTCAAGGAATAAAAACAGGACATTATTTGGGGACAGATAATTTAGGAAGAGATTTATTTGCAAGACTTTCTCAAGGTATTAGAATATCTATGGAATTATCTATAATAACTACAATAATATGTGTTGTTTTTGGAACGATATATGGAGCAATTTCAGCATATTTTGGAGGGATTGTAGATACACTAATGACAAGATTTGTAGAAGTGGTAATGACGATACCATCTATGATTTATATAATATTACTAATGGTTGTGATGGGAAATAGCATAAAAACTATAATTATAGCAATGTCTCTTACAAGATGGTTAAACTATTCTTTATTAGTAAGAGGAGAAGTTCTTAAAATAAAAGAAAGCGAGTTTGTTCTCGCTTCAAAGTCATTAGGTGGAAATTTTATTTGGATTACATTAAAACATTTAATTCCAAATACTTTAAGTGTTATAATAATAAGACTTACAACAGATATTCCAAATATTATATTTACAGAAGCATTTTTAAGTTTTATAGGACTAGGAGTACCGATACCTCAAGCATCTCTTGGAAACTTAGTCTATGATGGATTTGTAAATATGAATTCATATCCATATTTATTTATTATACCAGCTTCAGTTATATCACTCATAACTTTAGCGTTTAACATAGTGGGAGATGCATTAAATGATGCGTTAAATCCTAAGTTAAGATCGTAAAATACACTATTTAATTAGGAGAAAAAAATGAATAAAAAAATATTAGAAGTGAAAAATTTAAGTGTTTCTTTCAATACTTATGCTGGTGAAGTAAAAGCATTAAGAGATGTAAGTTTTTCGGTGGATAGAGGAGAAACTTTAGCAATAGTTGGAGAATCTGGATCAGGAAAATCTGTTACAGTTCAATCTATTATAAGACTTATACCAATGCCTCCAGGAGAAATAAAAGGAGGAGAGATTTTATTTGAAAATGAAGATTTAATAAAAGTATCTGATGAAAGAATGAGAGAACTCCGTGGTGGTAGGATAGGAATGATATTCCAAGACCCTATGACTTCCCTAAATCCTACAATAAAAGTAGGAAAACAAATAATGGAAGGTATATTAATTCACAAAAAAGTAAGTAAAGATGAAGCAAAAAAAAGAGCAATAGAAATGTTAGAAAAAGTAGGAATACCTAAACCTGAAGAAAGATTTAATCAATATCCTCATGAATTTTCAGGAGGGATGAGACAAAGAGCGGTAATAGCAATAGCTCTTTCGTGTGAGCCCGATTTATTAATATGTGATGAGCCTACAACAGCTCTTGATGTTACAATACAAGCTCAAATATTAGAATTGATAAATGACTTAAAAAAAGAATTAAATATAGCAGTTGTGCTAATAACTCATGATTTAGGGGTTGTTGCTGAGACAGCAGATAGAGTAGTTGTGATGTATGCAGGAGAAAAATTAGAAGAAGCTCCAGTGGAGGAACTTTTCAAAAATCCTAAACATCCTTATACTTTAGGACTTTTAAAATCATTGCCTAGATTAGATATGGGGAGTAACGAAAAATTATCTTCTATACCAGGAACTCCCCCTGATTTATTAAAGCCACCTGTGGGAGATCCTTTTGCTCCTAGGTCTGAGTATGCCATGAAGATTGATTATGAAAGAAAACCTCCTATGATAGATTTAGGAAATGGTCATTTTGTGAAGTCATGGTTATACGTGGAAGGAGCCCCAAAAGTGAAATCTCCTTTTGAAAATAAAAAAGAGGGAGAAAAATAGTATGTCAAATATAGATAATAGAGAAAAAATTGTAGAAATTAAAAATTTAAAAAAATATTTTCCTATGAAGAAAAGACAAGTACTTAAAGCTGTGGACAATATAACGATGGATATTTATAAAGGTGAAATACTAAGTTTGGTTGGAGAATCTGGATCTGGAAAAACAACTTTAGGAAGAACTTTAAGTATACTTTATCCAAAAACGGCAGGTAAAATTATATTAGATGGAAAGCCTACTGAAAAATATGGAACAAAAGAATTTACAAAAAAGGTTCAGATGATATTTCAAGATCCACAAGCATCACTAAATCCTAGAATGACAGTAGGAGATATAATAGCGGAAGGGATAGATATTCATAAATTAGCAAAAACAAAAAAAGAAAGAACAGAAAAAGTATATGATTTACTTGAATTGGTGGGGCTTAATAGAGAGCATGCTAGTAGATTTCCTCATGAATTTTCAGGAGGTCAAAGACAAAGAATAGGTATAGCAAGAGCTCTTGCAGTTAATCCAGAAGTTCTTGTATGTGATGAACCAATATCAGCTCTTGATGTTTCTATTCAGGCGCAAGTGGTAAATTTATTAAAAGACTTGCAAAAGGAAAGAAATTTGACTTTGCTATTTATTGCTCATGATTTATCAATGGTTAAGTATATATCAGATAGAGTTGCTGTAATGTATAGAGGAAAAGTGGTAGAATTGGGAGAACCTGACGTAGTGTACAATAATCCAGTTCACAGTTATACAAAGTCGCTTATATCAGCTGTGCCAGTCGCAGATCCTACGTATAAGAAAAAAGATAAAATAGATATGGATGAATCCTATTTAAGAAGTCCTATTGGAGATATTTCTGAAATAAATTATATACCTGAAAAATCTGAGCTTACTGAATACAGACCGGGTCATTTTGTGGAAACTATATTTTTAGAAGAAAATGGATTAATATAGTTATAAAAAAGTAAATAATTTATAAATTATATACTTATAAAATATAATTTAAAATAAAAAAGGAGTAAGCATGAAAAAAATTATAATTTTAATAGTTTTCACATTTTCTTTACAAAGCACAGTATTAGCATATACGGTATCGCAAAATTCAGGAGTCAAAATAAATAAATCGGATATTAATAAAAATAATACTCAGATAGAATCTGTTGTAAAAAAAGAAATGACAGAATATGTAATAAAAACGAAAGAAGATATTGATAAAGAAAATTTAGAAAGTGTTATCCCTTTATCAAATGGTGAATTATTCATTGATATAGAAACGATTGAGGATGTATTGTTTTCCTATCTTTATACTGAATCAGCATTAATGGATATTTATAATAACAGAAATATCGGATATGAAATAGAAAAAATTAATTATGTGTCACCAAAAAAAGCAGAATTAACAATTATTTTAAAAGGTCCTAATCTTGACCTACTAGATAAAGATAGGATAACTAAAAAATCAGAAGAGATATTTAAATCCAAAATGGGATATTCTGTAAAAGAGGCTATAACTAGAAAATGGAAAAAAAATGAAGAAGTTTCTGCCATGACAGAATTACTTAAAATATCAATAAAAACCTTAGTCGAAGAATTAAATTCTTTAGAAAATACGAATAAACGTAAAGAAGTAATAATACTCAATAAAAATAATAATAAGTGGGAAATAGAATTATCTAATTAATTAACGTAAAAATATCTTTATTTAATCCAAAAATTTTTATATATTAGAATTTTAAATGGATTTATAAAGGTATTTTTTATTTATATAATAATAAAATATTTTGTGTTCAATATGTATTTGTAAATTAAAATTATTTTCTTTTAGATGTTCAAACTATTATTTTTAATTGACTTGTTTCTGTTTTGATTGTATAATTCATTAGATTAATAATATAAATAATGAACAGGAGAAAAAATGCACATTTATTTAAACAAAAGAAAAATAAAAAAAACTAAATTTGAAAAAAAAAATGTAAATAATAAAAAATATGATTTAGAAATTATATTTACAATTTTATGTTTTATATTTTTAATAATGGGGATAATTTTTGAAAAAGTAGTTAAAAATAATATGCATCAGATATTTTTTTTAATGTCGTATTTTTTTGGAGGTTACTATGCGGCAAAAGAAGCAATTTCTGATATATTGCATGTAAAGTTTGAAATAGATTTTTTAATGTTATTTGCGGCAGTAGGGGCAGCGATATTGGGAAAATATTCTGAGGGATCGTTATTACTTTTTTTATTTAGTTTAGGTCATGCACTTGAGCATTATGCATTAGAAAAAGCAAAAAAGCAGATAAAAGCTCTAAATGATTTAACTCCTTCTAAAGCAAATGTAAAAAAAAATGGAGAGATAGTTTTACTCCCTATTGAAGAAGTTAAATTGGGAGATATTGTAGTAGTAAAAGCAGGTAGTAAGGTTCCGGTTGATGGAGTGGTAGTTTTTGGGCAAAGTAGTGTTAATCAAGCTCCAATAACTGGGGAAAGTAATCCTGTAGAAAAAATCTCAATTAAAGAAAATGAAAAGACTATTAATAAAGATTTTTCTTCTATTGAAGAGAAATATAAAGTTTTTGCAGGAAGTATAAATGGAGAAGGAATTTTAGAAATAGAAGTTTTAAAAATATCCTCTGATTCAACTTTAGCAAGGTTAATTAAAATGGTAAATGAGGTAGAGTCTAAACAATCTCCGACACAACAGTTTACAAAAAATATAGAAAAATACTATGTACCATTTATTTTGATTTTTGTAGTAATTTTATGTTTTTCATTTTTATTTTTACAAGAAACACCAGCGGAAAGTTTTTATAGAGCAATGAGGGTATTGGTTGGGGGGAGTCCTTGTGCTTTAGCAATATCAACTCCAAGCGCAGTTCTCAGTGGAATAGCACGAGCAGCTAAAGAAAGAGTTCTTATAAAAGGAGGTAAAGCTTTAGAAGAATTAGGAGGACTTCATACAATAGCTTTTGATAAAACTGGAACTTTGACTGAAGGAAATCCTAAAGTAAAAAATATAGAAGTTTATAATATGGAAGAAAAGGAATTTATAAATATATTATTTGCAATAGAGAGTTTAAGCACACATCCAATAGCAAAATCTATTGTAAAAAAATGTGAAGAAATGTTAAAAGGAAATTACAATTTGTTAGAAATTTCTGATATAAAAAATATATCAGGAAAGGGAATAACAGCAATTATAAATGAAGAAAAAATATTTATAGGAAGTAAAAGTCTTATTTTAGAATCAGGATTTGTTTTTACAAAAGAAATTGAAAATAAAATAGATATGTTTTCAGAAAAAGGTTACACTACAATGATTATTGGAATTGAGAAAAAAGGAATAACTGGAATAATTTCTTTAATAGATGAGCCTAGAAAGGGAGTTAAAGAAGTAATAGAAATGCTGAAAAAAGTTGGTGTAAAAAATATAATGATGCTATCAGGTGATAATTTCAAAGTTGCTGAAACAATAGGGAAAGAACTTGGGATAACAACAATAAAAGGAGGATTACTACCTGAAGATAAATTAAAAGAAATTGAAAAAATTAAAAATTTAGGTCTGACAATAGCAATGGTTGGAGACGGTGTGAATGATGCGCCTGCGATGGCAATGAGTAGCGTAGGAATAGCAATGGGAGCAGCAGGCTCGGATGTGGCACTTGAAACAGCTGATGTAGCGTTACTTGCTGATAAGTTAGAAAATCTTCCGTTTGTAATAGGTCTTAGTAAAGAAGCAAAAAAAATAATAAAGCAAAATTTAATAATAAGTCTTGGAATGATATTATTTTTAATACCTACCTCTCTTTTTGGTCTTACTGAAATGGGACTTACTGTTATATTTCATGAAGGAACAACTGTAGTTGTAGTGTTTAATGCTTTAAGACTTTTAGCTTATAAAAATAAATTTAAAGATAAAAAAATTAATTTCTCTAAGAAAAAATAAAACAAAAAAATATAAAAAATAAAATTTAAAGACATATATTTGTCAAAATTAGATGATATTATATCGTTGTGAAAAATAAATCACAAAAATATAAAATTAATCGGAGGAATTAACATGAAAAATATAACAAAAAAGTTGATAATAATTTCGGGAGTGATAGGGTTATCAATTACATCTTTTGCAGGATCAAATCATAATAAAAAGCCACCATTGGAACCACAAAGAAAACATCAACAAAATAAGAAATTACCACCAAAACAAAACAATAAGAAGCAACCGCCAAAGAAAAACACAAACCAAAATAAAAATATTAAAAAACAATTTCCACCAAAATAGCGTGAATTTTCAGATGAGAAATTTCTCATCTGATTTTTTATTTATTATAAAATTTAATTTATTTTTAAAAGTAATTTTAGATATGTTATTTTTTTCATTTTAAATATATTGAAAATATAATTAAATTATGATATACTCAAAATGTAAATAGTATATTTAACAAAAAATATATAAAATTTTTAGGAGGTAAGATTAATATGGCAGTTAAAGTAGCAATTAATGGATTTGGAAGAATAGGGAGATTAGCATTAAGATTAATGGCTGAGCAAACTGATAAGTTTGAAGTAGTTGCAATAAATGATTTGACTGATGCTAAAATGTTAGCACATTTATTCAAATACGATTCAACACAAGGAAGATTTAATGGTACAATCGAAGTTAAAGAAGGGGCATTTGTAGTAAACGGAAAGGAAATTAAAGTTTTCGCTCAAAGAAATCCTGAAGATTTACCTTGGGGAGATTTAGGTGTAGATGTAGTATTAGAAGCTACAGGATTCTTTGCAACTAAAGATAAAGCAGAATTACATGTTAAAGCAGGAGCAAAAAAAGTAGTTATAACTGCACCAGGTGGAGATGACGTTAAAACAGTTGTTTATAATGTAAATCATGATATTTTAGATGGTTCAGAAACAGTAATTTCAGGGGCTTCTTGTACAACTAACTGTTTAGCACCAATGGCTAAAGTTTTAAATGACAGTTTTGGAGTAGTTACAGGAACAATGACTACTATCCATGCTTATACAGGAGACCAAAATACATTAGATGCACCTCATGCTAAGGGAGACTTGAGAAGAGCAAGAGCAGCAGCAGTAAATATAGTTCCAAACTCAACAGGAGCTGCAAAAGCTATTGGATTAGTAGTACCTGCATTAAATGGGAAATTAGACGGAGCTGCTCAAAGAGTACCTGTTCCAACAGGATCATTAACTGAGTTAGTTTCTATTTTAAGTAAAAAAGTTACAGTAAAAGAAATAAATGATGTTATGAAAGCAGCATCTAATGAATCTTTTGGATATACTGAAGAACAATTAGTTTCTTCTGATATAGTTGGAATTAGTTTCGGATCATTATTTGATGCTACTCAAACTAAAATAGTTCAAAACGGAGATACTCAATTAGTTAAAACAGTATCTTGGTATGATAATGAAATGTCTTATACAGCTCAATTAATAAGAACATTAGGATTCTTTGCAAGTAAAATAGGATAATTAAAAGATAATAAAATAAAAAAATCGACAAATTTGTCGATTTTTTTATTTTATTTTTAAGCAATTTTTGCTATATTTTTCACTTTATGTAAATTACTTTTATACATGAAGAATAAAGTTGTGCAAATAATAGTAACTATTCCAGCTATAATTAATCCGTACATTTCAATAGTTTTTACTGGAACGTTTTTAAAGAATCTAACAAATCCTTCAGGGGCAATAACAATATATGAAACAACAACAACAGTCATAAACATTGCTGGAAATAAAGCAATCCAATATTTTCTATTATTTTTTAATAACCAAACCGCAGCAGTCCATAAAGCAACAGTTGCTAGTGTTTGATTTGACCATGCAAAATATCTCCAAATAATATTAAAATCTATAGTAGTTAAATAGATTCCAGCTATAAATAAAGGAATAGCTATTAAAAATCTATTTTTAATAGGTTCTTGCTTGATTTTAAAAATATCAGCTATTATTAATCTTGAACCTCTAAATGCAGTATCACCTGAAGTTATTGGACAAGCAACAACTCCTAAAACAGCTAGAAATGCTCCTAAACCACCTAAAAGTTGTGCAGAAGATTTGTTAACAACAACAGCAGGGGAACCAACAGTAGATAATTCTCTTATTCCTCCAAATACAGTCATAGCAGCAGCAGCCCAAATTAAAGCTACAACACCTTCTGCAATCATTGCTCCATAGAATACTTTTCTTCCTTCTGTTTCATTTTTTATACATCTAGCGATCATAGGCGTCTGCGTAGCATGAAAACCACTCACCGCACCACATGCTATTGAAATAAATAAATAAGGAAATATAGAAACTCCTTTTGGATGAGGATTTCCTTTAAAAATATCTATTATTTCAGGGATTGCAAACTGTCCTCTAAATGAACCTAATATTAGCATTCCACCAATTCCTATAGCCATAAACAATAAGGCAAAACCGAAAATAGGATAGATTTTAGCAATAATACGATCAATTGGTAATACAGTAGCTAATATATAGTATAAAATGATAATAATTATAAATGTCATTGCACTTATATTAGGCATTAAATTATGTAATATATCTGCAGGTGATTTAATAAATACAACACCAACTAATAATAATAATACTATAGAAAATACTCTCATTATTTGCTGCATAGTGAAACCTAAATTTTCTCCTACTAGTTCTCCAATACTACTTCCTTTTGAACGTAATGATAACATACCTATTAAAAAATCATGAGTTGCTCCACCGAAGATACATCCAAAAACAATCCATAAAAATGCAGATGGTCCCCAAAGAGCTCCTGCGATAGCACCAAATATTGGCCCTGTACCAGCAATATTTAGGAACTGGATTAAAAATGATCTACTAGTACTTAATTCTACATAATCTACTCCGTCTTTATATTCTATTGCAGGTGTTGGTCTGTTAGGTTCGATAACAAAAATCTTTTCAACTATTTTTCCGTAAATAAGATACCCTAAAATAAGGGCTACGATTGATAAAACAAAAGAAATCATAAAAATTCTCCTCCTTAAAGATAATAAAAATAAATGTATCTAATATACTATATCTTGATTTACATAAATAACAAGAGGCAAAAAAATAAAAATTAATAAAGATTCTTTATAAAAATTGGAAAATATAGAAATAAAGCTCTAAATTATAGCAAATCTAGCAGTGTTTTATTACCATAAACTTTATTCCAATCAGAATTAAATTTTTCCATACTCCAGTCTGTATAAGGATGATATATAAGTTTTTCAAAAACTTCAAATCCAACAGTTACGGATTTTGCCCCAGAGAGAATAGCTTCATGGACTTGTCTTACATTAGTAAAAGAAGCTCCTAATATTTTAGGCTCAAAAACTCTATTGTATTTTTTTTTACATTCTTCATCAGATTTTTTGTTCATTTCGAGTATTTTATACGCGTCTTTTACTATTTCAATACCATTTTCTCCTATATTATCTGACCTATTTATGTAAGGAGCCATATATTCAGCACCCGATTCAGCAGCAATTATTATTTGCTGAGGAGAAAGTATCCCAGTAGCAGTAATTTTATATCCATCTTTACTTAATATTTTCATAGCTTTTATTCCTTCTGTAGTTACAGGAATTTTAATATAAAAATTTTCTCCAAAAGTGTCTTTTAAAATTTTAGCTTCTTTAATAATTATATTTGCAGTAGATCCCAAAACTTGTCCATGTACAATTTTATCTTTTCCTATAATATTGAAAATATTAGTTATTATTTCTTTGAAATCTTTTTTTTCTTTTGCTATTATAGAAGGGTTTGTAGTTACTCCCATTAAAGGAAAGATGTCGTTAATTTTTTCAATTTCGTTAAGATTTGCAGTATCTAAAAAATATTCCATATAAAACCTCCATTTTTAATTTCATTTTGTTTCGATATAATTTTATTATAAATTAGTTAAGTTGTCAAGATAAAAGTTTTTATATTTAGTGTAAATCAAAAAAGTATTGACAAAATAATATAAATAAGATAGAATCATATTAATAAATAAACGAAATAAATCAAAATAAAACAAAATGAATGGGAATGAAAAAGTTATGAAAGTGTTAATTACAGCTATAGAAAAAGGAGCAGTTTTTGATGGTCCTGGAATAAGAACAGTAGTTTATTTTAAAGGCTGTCCTCTAAGATGTATGTGGTGTTCTAATCCTGAAACTCAAAAATTAGAAAATGAATATTATATAGGAGGTGAAAAGAATCCTATAGACAACTCATATTTAAAAGTAGCCAAAGAAATGACAGTTAATGAAATTTTTAAGGAAGTTATGAAAGATGAAAAATTTTATAGGATATCGAATGGGGGAGTTACTTTAAGTGGCGGAGAAATACTTTTAAATTCAGGATTTGGTATAAAATTATTTGAACTTTTAAAAGAAGAGTATATAAATACAGCTATAGAAACAACAGGGTATGGAAAATACGTTGATTTAGAAAGTTTAGCTAAATTAACAGGTACGATTTTATTTGATTTGAAACATATGAATAGTGAAATACATAAAAAATATACAGGAGTTTCAAATGATATTATTTTAGAAAATTTAGAAAAATTATCTAAGTGGCATAAAAATATTATTATAAGATATCCCTTTATAAAAGAAGTAAATGATGACGAAGAAAATATAACTAATACAGCTCAATTTATTAAAAAATTAGGATTGAAAGAAATAGATATATTGCCTTATCATACCATGGGAATGGAAAAATATAGAAAATTGAAAAGAAAATATCCTATGAAAACTTTAGAAAAAAATACAGAAAAAGAGCTTAGTAGAGCTATAAAAATAATTAAAAGCTATAATCTTAATGTAAAATTGAATGGTTAATCATTAGTAATAAAAAATAAATTAGATTAGGAGTATTTAAATAATGGAGGTACAAATTATGAAAGAGTATATTTTAAAAAGTGAAAGAGTAAAAAAATTGAGAGAATCAGCACTATCTAAATTTCCAGAAGTGAGTGTTGAAAGAGGAAGATTACTTACAAAAGCATATAAAGAACATGAAGGTAAGTCAAAATATTTAGTTAGAGCTTATGCATTAAAGGAAATTTTAGAAAATATGACAATATACATAAAAGAAGGAGAATTAATAGTAGGAAATCAATCCTTAGATGAAAGGACGGCGCCATTTTTTCCTGAGTATGCTGTTGACTGGATTGAAGAAGAATTAAAAACAAAAGGAAATTTTGATTCGAGAGATGGAGATAAATTCAAAATACCTTCTAAAGAAATACCTGAAATGTTGGAAATTTGTCAATGGTGGAAAGGGAAAACGTTGAAAGATAGGGCTTTTTCACAAATGCCAGATGAAATAAAAGAAGCAGGTATAGTAAAAATAATTCATGGTGAAGGAAATATGACTTCTGGAGATGGACATATAGTTCCTTCTTTTGAAAAAGTTTTAAATAAAGGATTAAGAGGAGTAATAGAAGAAGCAGAAGAAGCTATGGAAAAAGTTGATATAACTAAATATGGAGGATATAATAAAATAGACTTTTTAAAATCTGTTAAAATTGTAGCAGAAGCAGTTATAAATTTTTCTAAAAGATATGCAGATTATGCGTTTGATCTATTTCAAAAAGAAAAAAATGAAATCAGGAAAAAAGAGCTCCTACAAATATATGAAAATTGTATGAATGTACCTGAAAATCCAGCAAAAACTTTTTGGGAAGGAATTCAGTCAGTATGGTTTATACATTTAGTGATTCAAATAGAAAGTAATGGTCATTCAGCTTCATTAGGTAGAGTAGATCAATATATGTATCCTTTATATAAAAAAGATGTATTAGAAGGAAATATCGAAAGAGAGTTTAGTAAAGAAATTCTTCAATGTTTATGGGTAAAACTTTATTCTATAATAAAAGTTAGGTCTACTTCCCATTCAGGGTACGGAGCAGGATATCCTACTTACCAAAACGTTACAATAGGGGGATCAAATCCTAATGGAAAAGATGTAACAAATGAACTAAGTTATTTAATATTAGAAAGTGTTGGAGAAAATAAACTTACACAACCGAATTTATCAGCAAGACTTCATATAAATAGTCCTGAAAAATTTATTAGAAAATGTGCAGAAGTAGTTGCAACAGGCTACGGAATGCCAGCGATGCATACTGATGAAATAATAATTCCAGCCTTGTTAAATAAAGGAGTAAAAATAGAAGATGCTTACAATTATTCGATGGTAGGGTGTGTAGAAGTAGCAGTTCCTGGAAAATGGGGTTATAGATGTACAGGAATGACATTTTTGAATTTTGTAAAAGCAATGGAATTAGTATTGAATGATGGATATGATGAAAGAACAGGGCTTCAAATGCTAGAAGGAGTAGGGAAACTTACTGATTTTGAAACTTACGAAGAGTTATGGGAAGCTTGGAAAAAGCATATAGCTCATTATACTAAGTTATCAGTTGCTTTAGATGCTCTTGCAGATACTCATTTAGAAGAATTTCCAGATATACTTTTATCTAGTTTAGTGGATAATTGTATAGAAAGAGGAATTTCTGCCAAAGAAGGAGGGGCAGTATACGACATAATATCAGGTCTTCAAGTTGGTATAGCCAATGCGACGAATTCATTATATGCATTGAAAACAATTGTTTACGAAAATAGAATACTTACTAAAGAAGAAGTTTATTATGCACTTAAAACGAATTATAAGGGAGAAGACGGAGAAAAAATTAGAAAAATATTATTGGAAGTACCGAAGTACGGAAATGACATAGATGAAGTAGATGAAATTGCAAATAAAATATACTGGTCTTATATAGATGAAATAGAAAAATATCATAATACAAGATATGGAAGAGGACCTATAAATGGTGGATATGGAGTTTCTACATCTGGTATTTCTTCTAATGTCCCAATGGGAACTGTGAGTGGAGCAACCCCTGATGGAAGATATGCTTATACTCCAGCTGCTGAAGGAGGCTCTCCAACTCAAGGAACAGATGTTAATGGGCCAACAGCTGTATTAAATTCTGTAAATAAATTACCGACTCTTATGATAACAGGAGGTCAGTTATTAAATCAAAAGTATTCTCCAGAATTAATAAATACTTCTGAACAGTTTGAAAAATTTATAGATATTATAAAATCTTTTGTAGTGTCCAAAGGATGGCATATACAGTTTAATATAATTTCGGGAAAAACTCTTAAAGAGGCACAGCTAAAACCTGAAAATCATAGAGATATAATAGTAAGAGTTGCAGGGTATTGTGCACAATTTGTTACATTAGATAAAACTACTCAGAATGATATAATATCAAGAACCGAACAAAGATTATAAAATGAGGTATAATTATATTAATAATAAAATAATGAGGAGATGATTTTAATGGTTAAAATAATTAATGCACCCACTAAATACGTGCAAGGATCTGATGAAATAAAAAATTTAGCCACGTATTATAAATTCAAAGGAAATAAAGGTGCGTATATTATTGTGGATAAATATATTTACGATAATTTTAAATGTAAAATATCAGAAAGTTTTGAAAAAGAAGGTATTTCTTATCATTTAGAAATATTTAATGGAGAATGCTCTCAAGTGGAAATTGATAGAAATATAAATATTTTAAAAGAGAAAAACTATGATGTTGTATTTGGAATAGGCGGAGGGAAGACTTTAGATGCAGCAAAAGCAGTCTCCTACTATGAAAATGTTCCAATAATAATCGTACCTACTATAGCTTCAACAGATGCTCCTTGTAGTGCTTTATCTGTAATTTATACTCCAGAAGGAGAATTTGAAAAATATTTATTTTTAAAATCAAATCCTGATGTTGTAATAGTAGATACAAAAATTATAGTTAATGCACCTGTTAGGTTGTTAGTTGCAGGAATAGGAGATGCATTGTCTACATATTTTGAAGCAAAAGCATGTCTAGATTCTAATGCAACTTCCATTGCAGGAGGTAAAGCAACAAAAGCAGCTATTGCAATAGCTGAATTATGCTTAGACACACTTTTTGAAGATGGATTAAAAGCTAAAATTGCAGTTGAAAATAAAGTATGCTCAAAAGCTGTGGAAAACATAATAGAAGCAAATACATATTTAAGCGGAATAGGATTTGAAAGTGGAGGTTTAGCGGCAGCTCATGCTATTCATAATGGACTTACAATACTACCTGAAGTGCATCATATGTATCATGGAGAAAAAGTAGCTTTCGGGACTTTGACTCAAATGGTTCTTGAAAACAGGTCTTTAGAAGAAATTAATGAAGTTATCGATTTTTGTAAAAGTGTAGGACTTCCTACTAATTTAGAACAACTAGGGATTGCAGATATATCAAAAGAAAAACTTTTTGAAGTAGCAAAAGCAAGTACATCAGAAACAGAAACAATACATAATATGCCTTTTAAAGTAACTGCTGATGACGTATACGCAGCTATTTTAGTAGCAGATAAGTTAGGAAGATAGAAATAAAGTAAAGTAAGTAAATAATAAAAATGGAAAATCTAGATTATATGTTTTAGATTTTCCATTTTATATTGTATAATGAAATTTATGGAAGTACATTCCCAGCAGCTCTATATATTTCGTACCAATCTTCTCTAGATAAAATTATATTACTTGCTTTAGAAATGTCACTAATTCTTTTGCTGTTCATAGTTCCTATGATAACTTGCATTTTAGCAGGATGCCTTAAAATCCAAGCAGTTGCAATAGCATTAGGAGTGACGTTATATTTTTCGCTAAATTTATCAATAACATCATTTAAACTTTTAAACTTTTCATTACCTATGAAAACACCTTCAAAAAATCCATATTGAAATGGAGACCAAGCTTGAATAGTCATGTCTTTTAATCTAGAATATTCTAAAATACAGCTATCTCTGTTTATACTCGAATCATTTTTCATATTCATGTTTAATGAATGATTAATCATTCCTGTGTGCATTATACCAAATTGAAGTTGATTAATAATTAATTTATGATTTAAGTATTTTTGTAGAAGATCAATTTGAATAGGAGTTTGATTACTTACTCCAAAGTATTTTACTTTTCCATCATTATATAGTTTATTAAAAGCTTCTGCTACTTCTTCAGGTTCAAAAAGGGTATCTGGTCTATGAAGTAATAAAGTATCCACATAATCTATTTTTAAACTTTCTAAGCTTTTATTTACTGAATTAATAATATGCTCCTTAGAAAAATCAAAAAATCCATTTCTAATTCCACATTTTGTCTGAATAATAATATTGTCTCTTTTTATATTGTTATTTTCTAAAATTTTACCAAATATTTTTTCTGAATCACCTTTACCGTATATATCAGCATGATCAAAAAAGTTTATATTTTTTTCTAGTGAAGTCATAACTGCTTTTTCTGCTTCTTTATAAGACACCTTGTTTATTCTCATGCAACCTAGTACTATTTCAGATCCGTTAAGACCTATTTTCCCTACATCGATTAATTTCATTTGAATCATCTCCTCAATATTTTGGATAAATTAATTTCATTATATAAAATCTGAATAAAAGTGTCAATGAAAATACAAATTTATAGTATAATAATAAAAAAATTGTGTTAAAAAATAATATCACAGTATTGACAAAAATATTAAAAGATAATATAATTTAAGTATACTAATTATAGATTGTAACTGTATATCAGGCAAAACTTTGTTTAGTAAATACAAAATTTTAAAGTATCTCTGAATATTAAATATAAGAGCTACGTTTTGTTGTATTTAGTAGTCAAAGTTTTTATTTTAATAATCAATTTTTAAATGATAATATAAAATAGAGTGAAACCAAGGAGTAATATAAAATGATTATAAAAAAGGTTTTAAATAACAATGTTGTTTTGTCTGAGAAAGATAATCATGAAATAGTAATAATGGGTAAGGGAATTGCCTTTGGTAAAAGAGTAGGTGATTTACTAGATAAAGACAAGATAGATAAAACTTTTCATCTACAAAATTACGATACCTCTGAAAAATTCAAAGAATTGTTGGTAGATGTACCTATGAATATAATTTCTCTTTCTTACGATATAATAGAGTATGCAAAAGATATTCTAAATATTGGGTTTAATGATTTTATATATATAACGTTAACAGATCACTTAAATTTTGCCATTTCAAGAAGTAAAGAAAATGTAAAATATATAAATTCTCTTACGTGGGAAATAAAAAAATATTATTCAAAAGAATATAATGTAGGGTTGAAAGCTTTAGAATTAATAAAAGAAGAGTTAAATATAGAGTTTTCTGAAGATGAGGCAGCAAATATAGCATTGCATTTAGTAAATGCTAAACAAAACAGCGATCATGAAATGGGGAAAACAATTCAAGCAGTCGAAATGACACAGGATATTTTGAATATAATAAGATATACTTTCAATAAACCTTTAGATGAAAGTACAATTAGTTTTGAAAGATTTATTACGCATTTGAAATTCTTTTTTCAAAGAATAAGCAAAGATACGAGTCTAGAAGATGACGATGATTTTATTTATAAAGAAGTAAAAAAGAAATATTATGTAGCTTATGAATGTGTAAAGAAAATAGAAAAATATTTACTTGAAAGGCATAAAAGACCTTTAACAAAGGAAGAAAAAGCGTATCTTACAATACATATACAAAAAATAACACAAAATAATTGATAAGAATAAAAAATATAAATATAAGGATTGTGACTATTAAATTAGGCAAAACTGACTGAAAAATCATAAAATTATTATGACTATTTTCAAGTTTAGTTTTGCTTTTTTATTTTTAACTAAAAAATAATTTAGATAATAAAATAAACATAAAATAAATATTTAGGAGGAGATAGTATATGGGAAAATATACAGAATTGTCAAAAATGATAGTAGAAAATGTAGACAGTTTAACACATTGTGTTACAAGACTTCGTTTTAAACTTAAAGATGAAGGAATAGCTAAGACTAGTATTTTAAAAGCAATGGATGGTGTAGTTACAGTAGTTCAAAGTGGCGGACAGTATCAAGTAGTTATAGGAAATCATGTAGCAGATGTATTTGAAGAAGTTATAACAATACTAGGAATAAATAATAGTGAAGAGTATGGTAAAAATTCAAAAAAAGAAATAAAAAATTTAAAAGATATTTTTAATTTGTTAATAGATGCTTTATCTAAAATATTTCAGCCAATAATAGGAGTATTAGTTGCAGCAGGGATGTTAAAAGGTGTGGCTGCATTATTTGTGGAACTTGGACTTTCAAAAGAAACAGGTTTTTATATGCTTCTTCAAGGTTCAGGAGATGGTTTGTTCCAATTGCTTCCTATGTTTTTAGCATGGACATCGGCAAAGTATTTTGGAATGTCTCAGACAATAGGTATGACAATAGCAGCGGCATTAATATATCCTAATTTTGGGACAATAGCAGCATTAAAAAAAGCAACGTTTTTTGGATTACCTATAGTAATACCAGGATCAGGGTACGTGAGTACAGTTATGCCTATAATATTTTCAATTTGGGTAGCTTCATATGTTGAGAGATTTATGAAAAAAGTAATTCCAAAAGTAGTAAAAACATTTTTAGTTCCATTTTTTACAATTTTTATATCATATGTACTTACTATATTGATAATAGGGCCTATAATATCAGCAGCATCAACACTATTAGGGACATTTTTAATTAATATGTTTGATTTAAATTCAACATTAGCAGGAGCATTAATTTCTGGATTATGGATGGTAATGGTAATGTTTGGGTTGCATTGGGGTATAATTCCAATATATTATAATAATATAACAACATTAGGTTATGACAATATGATTGCTGCTACAATTCCTCATTCTTTTGCATTAGCAGGAGTATTATTAGCAGTAGTTTTAAAAACGAAAGAAAAAAAAGTGAAAGAAATAGCTATTCCAGCAGCAATATCTGGAATATTTGGTGTAACCGAACCTGGTATATACGGTATAGCTATTCCTATGAAAAAGACATTTTTTATAGCATGTTTAGTATCAGCTATAACAGGGGGTATTGGAGGGTTCTTTAAAATAACAGCGTATATGGCAGGTGGTTTAGGGATATTTAAATTTCCAACATTTATAAGTCCTGACGGAGTTGGAAGCAGTTTTTGGGTTGCAATAATAATATCGTTTTTAGCGTTGGTTTTAGGGTTTGTTATAACAATGTTTGTTAAAATTCCATTATTATATGGAGAAGGATCAAAAGATTCCATAGGGAATAAGTCAGAAATAGGTAAAAATTCAGAAAAGATAGAAGTTTTATTAAGTCCTTTAAAAGGAATTGTAAAAAAATTATCAGATGTTGAAGACCCTGCTTTTTCAACAGAAGCTCTTGGACAAGGAATAGCAATAGTACCAACAGAAGGTAGATTAGTTTCTCCTGCGGATGGTAAAATAATAACATTTTTTCCAACAAATCACGCCATAGCTATATTAACAGAAAAAGGAACGGAAATATTAATGCATGTAGGATTAGATACAGTTCAATTAGAAGGTAAACATTTTTATCCTAAAGTAAAAGAAGGGGATATAGTAAAAAAAGGAGATGTATTGTTAGAATTTAGCGTGCCTGAAATATTAAAAGAAGGTTATTCAGTTACAACGCCTGTTATAATAACAAATGTAGATGACTATTTAGATATAATAGGGACAGACAAAGAAAATATAGATTTTGGAGAAGAAGCCATAACTTTAGTAAATTATTAATTTAATTAGGAGGAAAAATGGGATTTAGAAAAGATTTTTTATGGGGTGGAGCCGCTGCTGCAAATCAATATGAAGGTGGATATAATAAAGGTGGAAGAAGATTATAGAATTTCATATTTAAGAAATCATATTAAATCAATGAAAGATGCTGTAGAATTGGATGGAATAGATCTATTAGGTTATACAACTTGGGGATGCATAGATTTAGTTTCTGCTGGTACTGGAGAAATGAAAAAAGGTATGGTTTTGTATATGTAGATAAGGATAATGACGGAACAGGAACATTGAAAAGGAGCAAGAAAAAATCATTTTATTGGTATAAAAAAGTTATAACTTCCAACGGAGAAGATTTAGAATAAATAATTAATATAAAATGGAAAAGAGGTTACTGAATATGAAAAAAATATTGTTAATTTTAATATTATTTTTAATGAATATAACATTGTTTGGTAGTAGCAAATCTATAATGGAAACATTTCATCTAAATGGGATGATATTTGATTACGGTCAAAATATAATTTCAATTGAAATTGAAACTAATAAATTAAAAAATATAGATGAAAAAAGTTTAGATATAGATACATTTAAAGTTCATGCGAAAGGGGAGTTACCTAAAGTTAATGATAAAAATATATTTCCTCCTTTAGATGACAAGACAAAAGCATTAGGATTATTTGATGTGGATAGAAAAATTAATAAAGCTTATGTAAATAATAAAGGTAATATAATTCTTGAATTAGAATATGGTCAAAATGTAACTGGATCAGGGACATTGGCTTATATTACAGGAGAAGTAAATAGAAATGTGCTTATTGATCTAAACTATACAGTTATACAAAACAAAGAATTTAAATTAAAAAATGGAACAATAATAAATAAAGATTCAGTTTATAAACAAGGGAAAATAGTAGATAAGGAAGCAGACTCGTTTATATCAAAAACATCTACAAATGGGATAAACTATCAATATTATGCTCCTAAAAATATATCTAAACAAAAAAAATATCCTTTAATTGTATGGTTTCATGGTAATGGAGAGGGCGGATATAAAGAATATAGGAATAATATTTCTCATAAATTAGCAAATAGAGGTGTCGTATCTTTTGCTGAAGAAAAATCACAAAAAATATTTGGAGGTGCTTATGTAGTCGCTCCTCAGGTAGACGATACATGGTATAATAATTATTCAAAAGGATATATTAAAAAAGTAAAAGAAATGATAGATGATATAATATCTAAAACTCCTAATATAGATAAAAATAGAATATATGTATTTGGTGCATCGGCAGGAGGATATATGTCAATTAGAATGGGAATAGAATATCCTAACTATTTTGCAGGAATAAATGTGAGTGCTCCTGCTATAAATCTAGCACCTGATAGAGGGGGAGTAGTTACAACAGAAGAAGAGTTAAATAAATTATCTCAAACACCACTATGGATTGTTCATTCAGAAAATGATCCTACAGTACTTTATTCTACATCAAGTAAATGGATTTATGAAAAAATAAAAGATAAGGGAGTAATATTAACTGTGTATCCGAGAGTAAAAATAGAAGAAACAGAATATAACGGTCATTGGTCATGGATATACAGTCTCAGAAATATGCCTACTAATGAAAAAAAAGAAAATTTATTTCAGTGGATGTCAAAACAAAATCGTAAAAAAATGTGAAATAAAAATAAAAAACAAAAAAAGTAAAAAAAGTAGTTGACAAAGAGTAATATAATGTGGTAATATAATTTTTGTCAATGCGAAATAAATTTTGCATAACAAAAGGACAATAAAAACAGAATAATAAGAT
>JAGOWQ010000076.1 GCA_018060185.1 Leptotrichiaceae bacterium
TTTGCAAATTTCTTGACACATTGGCCAACTTTCTACTATTCCAAAGGTATTTTCATTTATAAAGTAAGCATAGTATTTCTTTTTCATTCTTCACCTCTCTGTTAATAATACCATATATATATAATTTCAAACAATTAAACCTTTAAGTGTTTTTTTTAAATTATTAATTATATTTTTAGTTCTTTACATATAAAAACCACCTCTATTTCTAGAAGTGATTCTCTCTTTTTCTCTATACATCATAACCAATCTTTTGCCAAACAAAGATTAGTCGTTGGATTCATTGGTGGAAGTGAAGTGTAACTGGCGTAATCCACCAAGTAATAATTTTTACAATTATAAAATCTTGCATTAAATAAATAGGTTTCAATATTTCAAAAAATTTAAATTTTTATTTAAAAATGAGAATAATCTATTCTAGGTTCAAAATTTAAAATTTTATATAAATATAAATTGTTTTTATTTTTGATAGATATATCACTTTCATAAACACACTCTAAAAAAAAGTTATTTTTTAAATATATTTTGAAATTACCCGAATTTATTTTATCTATGGACGTTATGTAATTATAATTATAATCATGAATATTTATATTGATTTCTTTACCCTCAACCAAAGCAACCACTGTTTTCTCTATTAAAATTCTTGGAGATTTTCTATTCATACTTATAATTTTTTCTCTTCGTTTTTTTAAGTTTTTTATAATATTTTGTATCATGTTATGTTTACTTTGTTTTTGAGGAAAATAGGGAACTCTATCATGTAATATTAAAATTAAATTATTTTTATCCTCAATATTTATAGGAGTTACTGTAAATATATATTTATATAAATCATTATAAGAATCGACTCTTAAAAATTTTGCTTCAAGAGAAGAATTATATTTTTCAGTTATAATTTTTATATTATATTTTTCATTTTGAGAAAAATAAATTGGACTGTCAAGAAGCAATGAAATTCCTGTCTCTGCCAAATCAAAACTGACTCCTTTATAACATTGATTATTATTTTCAACAATAACAGTTTCTTTAATAGGAATTCTTTCATGATTTCTGAACTTTGGTCGCTCAGATGCAAAAAAAATAGCCATAATTAATAAATAAAAATTATAAAGTAACCAAAGTAAATTAATAGTGTACTGACTTTCATATTGATTAATCAAATATAAGTAAGCAATCTTAATTATTCCTATAAAAGAAAGAATCGCTAAAATAATTTGAATTTTCATAATTTTAAAATTGTATATAAAATTTTCTTTATGAACTATATTTTTGGGTGTTACTTCAAATTTTGACATTTTAAATCCAAAAGTTTCTTTTAAAGCTCCAATTAATATCGGATAAAAAAGAATTGTATCATAAACATTACTCCAAGAAACACTTCTAATATTCTTAGAAAAATAACTGTAGCTAATCCTAGTAAAAATCATTAAAGGAATCCAAATTACTAACATCTGAAAAGCATTTGCTTTTAACACTATTATATTAAAGACAGTAAATATAATAGGAGCTAACAAAAAAATTAATCTCCATAAGCCAAAATACCAGTAAGAAAAACTGTTAAAATATAGAATTTTTTGTATAAAGCTTAATCCTTTCATTCTAAAAGGATTATATTGCTTAATAGTTTGTATAACTCCTCTTCCCCACCTAATTCTTTGATTATATAAAGCTTCCATTGATTCAGGAGACAGTCCAGAAGCATGTACTTCATTTATGTACTTGCTATTGTAACCTAAACTTTGTAGTTTCATCCCAGTAACAAAATCTTCTGTAAGAGTTCCTGTAACAATTCCACCTATCTCCATCAAGGCTTTTCTCGATAGTACAGTATTAGAACCCGCATATATAACAGCATTATGTTTCGATTTTCCTGGCTGAACTAATCTAAAGAAAAAATCTTGTTCATTAGGAGAAGTATTTTCTGTATAAAGATTATATTGAAATAAATCTGAATTATAAAAACTCTGTGGGAGCTGTACAAATCCCATTTTTTCATCAAGAATAAAATGAGGAATAGTTACCATCAAAAAGTCACTTGTAGGAATCATATCTGCATCAAAAGTTACTACATAAGGTGATTTTGTTATTTTTAATGCATTATTAATATTACCTGCTTTAGCATGCAAATTATCATTTCTACTAATATAATTAATTTTTAAATTTTCACACATATTTTTGATATTTTCTCTTTTACCATCATCACATATATAGATATGAACTTTATCTTTATCGGGATATTTCATATTTAAACATCCAATAACAGTTTTATATAAAAGTTCTTCTTCCTCATTATAAGTGGCAATAAAAACATCAATATGAGGATAATTCTCTATATTAATAGATGACGTATCTAAATTTTCCTCATTACCATTACTTAATACTAAAAAATAAAATATAATTGTATCTAAAAAACCAACAATCTCAGCTATAAATAAAAATATACCAAAAAAAATTGGTAAAAACCCTTCATGAAAAGGAAGTGTATAACGACCTCTCCAATAAAGGTATGTAACATAAACTAAAAAAAACATAACAAAAAATAGATTTTTTATTATGATATTCTTGAAAACTTTAACACTTAACTGTCTTAACAAAATTACCCTCCCTTATTCTTTAAAAATTTTATAATTTCCTGAAACATGAATTAATGCCATAAGATGCATTAATCCATTATAATAACGCCATTGTCCTGTAGGTATTTCTTGATTCCAGAGACTCAAGATAAATTTTTTTGACAAATCGTCATTGAGTACACTTGCCCCTATTGCATTGGTAGCTATCAATGCCTCAGAAGTATATTTCTCAACAGCTTTTCCATCAACAGTATAAACAGCATAATATGGCTGTAGCTGAGAATTGTAAAAATTTAAAATTTTCTTAATAATTTCTGCTTCTTTTTCATCTTTTCCAAACCATTTATAGTCTAAAGCGAGATTTAAAATAACTCTGTAAGAGTCATAGGAAGAATATTGTCCATTATTAAAATATTTAGGCTTTCCACTAAAAGCAGCATAATCTGAATAAAGACCTGTTGAAGAATTAGAGGCTTTAAACAAAAAATCTCTGCTAATTTCTGCAATATCATTAAATTCTGTAAATTTCGAGTAAATCGACCACAACTCATAAAAAGCAGGAGTATGATAAGAAGGATTTGTAAATACTTCGCTTTTTGCATCTGATGTAAAAACTACTTGTTTATAATCGGGATGAAAAATTGGAACTTGTGTATAAGACTTTTTATTAAGCATTTCATTTAAAATATGATTTACCTCTGATTCATAGTTAAAAATTCCTTCACCATTACCCCATCTATTTTTTGCAAGTATTAAGGCCGTAGCAATATATTCTTCTCCGTCAGGTGCTGAATTAGAATCTAAAACTTTATAAGGGTAATTTCCGCTTAATAGCCAAGAAAAATAGTATTTATCTTCTTTAGAAGTATTTTGCATTTTTAACTTTGCAAATTTCCACAATTTATCAAAAGTAGACTTATCATTCATCATAAGAGAAATAATCATTCCATAAGAAATTCCCTCTGAAGTAATAATATTTTTAGAAGGGTCTAAAATATAACCCATAGTATTATCATCTTTTAGTGTAAAAAATATCCTTTCATTTTGGTAATCTCCAAAAAATAATTGATTATAAGCTTTACAGATTTTTTCTTTAGTTTCTATTTCCGAGGCAATATTATATAAAGAAAATTTATTTTCATATTGATTTGTATTCCATTCAGAATTTGAAGAAATTTTTCTTTTATTAATTTGAATATTAGATTTTTCCTGAATCGTAGAGCACCCTATAAGAAGAAAAAATAAACTCATTATAAGAAAATCTTTTTTCATTAAATATCTCCTAATTTTAATATTTCTATTTATTTTGATACATTTTACTTAAATTTCCCTTAACTACCTAAATTCTATACCTATTTAACGAATCAATCATTTTTTAAATATTCATAAATCATTATTGTATCTATTAAATCTTTTCTCAGCATTATTAAACATCATCTATTTTAATTGCCATTTATAAAAGATATTATACAATAAATATCCTAAAAACGCTAATACATTGAAATACCATTTCCAACTTCCGACTTATTTCTCAATCTACAGAAAAAATAACACTCATAAGTTGGAAGTTTTTGAAAAAATAAAAAAGCCACCTTCTTAAGGTAGCTTAAATTAAAATATTTTTTAAAATAACCTTGGTCACCGTGAAGTGGTACTGTCGTAATCCACCAAGTAAAGATATACTTAACCTAGTTTTTATTCTTGTTTAAATTTTTTAGTGCTTTCACTAAGTTACTTTCTATTTCTTCTCTATTAGCTATTCTTGAATTT
>JAGOWQ010000077.1 GCA_018060185.1 Leptotrichiaceae bacterium
GTCCGGTAATTTTTTAATATGTAGCAGTAGCAATTAAAAACAGCCATCCAAAAGGATAGCTGTTTAAGTGGTAAACCTTATTTTTTAAAATTATCTAAGTCTTTGACAATGGATATTATGGCAGCAGTAACAGTTAAAATTTTGATAGGATTCATAGCAGAACCTCCTTCTTCTCCTTAGTCTTTTTTTATGATTTTTTCAGCAATAGCAACAACAGTTCCAATGGCAATAATTAGTTCACCCATAGATAACCTCCTTCAAATTTAGATGCAATAAAAAAGAAGAATACAGAGTATAGTATTCTTCCATTCACGTTTATAATATATAATTAGTTTTTTTTAAAAATTTAAAATATGGAGAGGTATTATTAGCAATAATATGTGAAAAAAAGTTATTTTAAAATATGTAAGAATTTAAAAATATATTGAAATATGTTTGAGAAAATCATTTTTTTGAGGTAAAATTTAATTAGGTTTTAAATAAGTTATATTAAGTTTTATATATTTTTTAAACTAAATAAATTAAAAATAAACTAGTAAATAAAAATTTAATATGCTATATTTTACAGTACTTTAAGTTATAAACTAATAAAAATAAATAAAATAAGAGTTATTAAATGAAATATTAAATATTTTAAAAAATGAAATAAATTTAAAAAAATAAAGATAAATAAATAATTTAGATTAAAAAGGAAAAATAATAGTAAAAGAATTTGTTGGAAAAAACTTGTATGTTTAAACATAAAGAAAAAAATAATTTGTTAATGAACTTTTTGAATATTAAGCAGAAAAAACAATTGAATAATTATGCTTTTGCAACTAATTTCGTTACTTATTTATGACAAGTAATTAGATTCTTTGTATGTAGTACAGATTGCTATCTTGATTAGGGTTAAGTGTTCCAGAACATAAGCTGTCATTCTGTTATTTAACTGCTAATAAATGAATAAGTTGGGTAACGAGATTAATTATTAATGTGTAGTTAAATGAATATTTAAGGTGAAAATATATAAAAAATAGTTGAAAAAATGGTATTTTGAAGTAAAATTTATTTAGGTTATAAATAGTTTTTACTAAGTTTTTTTAAATTTTTAAACGATAAAAAAATAAATTAAACTATATAAAAAATTAAATCAAATTCATATTTTTTAATAGTTAATTGATTAAACTAAACAAATTAATTAATTTTAATTATTAATATTTTTATAAAAAAATTAAAGAAATCAAATAAGAAAGGATATAAATATGGAATATTTAGATTTTGAAGAAAGATTAATTATAAAAGAGTTTGCAGAGCGAATTTGTTATTTAGCTAAAGATGAAGAAAAACTTGATTCTTTAAAAGGTTCTTTGGATATTGAAAAGCGGAATAGAATAGAAGAAACTATAAAGGGATTAAAGTACTATTATCCTGATGGAGAAAAAAATGCAAAGGGATTTAAAGAAGTGAAAATTTATTGTATTGGAAAATCAATAGTAATTCTAAAAGATGATAGAAAGACGATAATTGATATTATCTCATTAAAAAATTTCGATTTGGGTATTGAGAATTTAAAAAAAATTCTAGAAAAAATTAATCAAGAATATATGGAAAATTTTGGAAAAGAAGAAGAAGAAAAAGAAAGACTCAGTATTTTAGAAAATGAATTTAAAAATTTAGGGAAATGGGAAAGAATAGAAAAAGGGAAGATATTAGAAGAAATGGACCTTATTTTATCTCAAGATAAGGAACTGGGAAAAAAGACAGATATGTGGAAAAAACTTGGAATATCAAATTCTGATAAATCGATGTTTTGTAAAAGGTATAATTTGTTTAAAGAACTTCAAGAAAGCGAAACTTTTTCAGGAGATAAAGATTGGATTAAAGCTTTAGAAAATATGACAGATGCAAATTTAAAAAAAATTACCAAAGAAGGTTTGTCAACAGAAGAAAAAGAGGAAATGATGTTATCTTTAATATAAAAAAGGCAGGGAGGAATTAATAAAAGTGAAAAACTTAAATGTGTTTATAGATAAAGAAGAAATTAATAGACTATTTAATGAAGAGAAATACAAGAATTGTATGGATAAAAAATATTTTGAATACATAGTGTCAAATGGCAAGATTAAATATATAGATAAATATTTAAAGAATTCAAAAAATAAAGAAATAGTCGAAAGTTTAGTCCTGAAAAATAAAGTTATTAAGGTAATAGATAGATTATCTGTAAAGGTAGAGAATAAAAGATATATTGGAGTATTAGAGAATTTAGATATTTATGATATAGAGGTTTCTAAGGAAATTGTAGAAAAGTACCATGATCAAATTTTAACAGATGGTGTATTTGCATTGATTACGTTGGAAGAAAATACTGATAAAAAATATAAGTATTATATTGAACAAATAGAAGTATTGGAAGATATGGATGTCAACCTTGAAGATTATAGGAGTTGTTTTTCAGAAAGAGTTAAAGCATACAGAGAGCATAAGTATATAAATAATTTAGTGACACGTAATCAAGAGGACTATATAAGTGAAATAGATTTAGTCTTAAATACTATTGGAATTTCAACAAAGGAACTTACTTTTTGGGAAAAAATCCTATTTCTTGTTAGGTTAATTCCTCTGTGTGAGGCAAACTACAACTTGATGGAACTAGGTGGTAATGGACTAGGAAAGACTAAAACTTATAGTATGTTTTCACCAGAATGTGAAGTTGTACAAGAGATACTGACAACAGATTTAATATATAATAAACTCTCAAAAGAAAAAGGATTACTTGATACAAAAGATGTTATTGTTTTTGATGAGATAAATAAAATAAAACTAGATGGGGATAAAGAAAAAATTATTCCGCAACTTCTTAACTTTATGGCTGATGGACAAACAACAGCTCCAAGAAAAGTTATAAGTAAGACATCTCTAGTATTTTCAGGAAATGTTATGGGAATACAGGAGCGTTTAGAAAAAAACGAAAAAAATGTTTTTGATAATGCTCATAAATTTGAGGATAACGCGTTTCTTGATAGAATTCATTTCTTCTTGCCTGCATGGGGATTAAGAAGATATAGTAAAAATATCCATGGCTTAAATATGCAAAAGAAAGTTTTTAGATTCGATTATTTTTCTAAAGCGTTGAGTCTTTTAAGAGATGAGGATTATTCAAAAATACTAGATGAAAAAGGATATGTATTAAGAAATGGATCAGAGAGAGAAATTAGAGCAATTAGAAAGACGGTTTCGGGGCTAATAAAATTAACTCACCCAGATAAAGAAATAGACGATTTTACACTTGAAGCTTATATTGCAATAGCTATTAAAGGAAGAGGGCTTGTTAATAAATTTTTAAATAATAAGAATAAAAATAATGTAGATGTAATAGATATAAAAGTAAATAGAATACTAATGTGTGCAGATAGATTGAACAGAGAGTTTCAAATACCAGTTAATGAACTACTAAAAAGAATGATTTATGAAAATAACTATAATGAAATGAAAAATTATCTAGATTCTACAGCTAAGAAATATAGTGAGGCTTTCAATTTTTATGATTCATATTCATATGATAAATATATTAAAATATTTGAATATAATCCTTATCAAAATTTAAATTTTCAAAAAAAGAAATTTTACGAAGGGAAATATTACCCGAATAGACATATTATACCTATAAGTAACACAAGTGGGACGCATGTTTTTTTTATAAAAATTGCATTAGATAGAATGGGCATTGAGAAGAACAAAAGAGAATATAAAAAAATTATAGATGAAAACAAATCAAATGTTACGGCTAATCCAAATAGTTTTATTAATGTTGAACTTAAAGGGGTTGATGGGGAAATATTACTAGTAGAGTTTGTAAATCAACAGATTCAAAACAATATTATGCCTTATGCAGTAGAAAGCCTTATATTTCAATTGAACAACCAAGTTGAACTTAATTATGATGCCTTATTTAGTGAAAATGCACTAGATTCAAATAATTATTTTACTAACTTAATTATAAGAGGAAAAATGTTTGAATTAGACATTTCAAACGTTTTTCCAATGGATACAGTTAAGAAAATATGGTGTGAAGAACTTAAACAAGAAATTATTCCAACATATAGATACAATAATCGTACAGATAACTATCATTATGAATATAAAGAATCTTTATACAATTCTGAGCCAGATAATTCTAAGCCATATAAGTCGAAATTTATGAATTATGTAGAATTCAAATATTTTCTTAGAGACAATGGTATAATAAAGTTTTAAATGTTTTTAAGAATAATAAATCAAAAATAAATATATGACCCCTTTTCCTT
>JAGOWQ010000036.1 GCA_018060185.1 Leptotrichiaceae bacterium
TAGTTATTTACTAGGGAAAATCGGTAATCGCCAAACTTATATTTGTCTCTGTAGCTCAGTCGGTTAGAGCATTTGACTGTTAATCAAAGGGTCGTTGGTTCGAATCCAACCAGGGACGCCATATTTAAAATGTAAAATTGGCGGCATGGTCGAGGGGCTTAGGCGGAGGTCTGCAAAACCTTTCACACCAGTTCGAATCTGGTTGCCGCCTCCACAAATAAATTTTTAAATTAATACTACTTAGGTAGTTTTTTTATTTACAAGTATTCTTTAATATTTTAACTAAAATAAAAATAACCAAATTAAAAACTTGGCTATTTTATTTTTATTTTACATCATAAATTAATTTTTCTCCATCACTATCAATAGTAACATTACTATTTTCAGATATTTTTCCTGACAAAATCATTTTTGAAAGATTAGTTTCTATATCTTTATGTATAAATCTTTTTAATGGTCTTGCTCCATAAGAAGGATCGTAAGCTTTTTCTACAATAAAGTCAAGAGTTTTGTCTGTGTAAGATATAGTAATAAATTGATCTTTTATTTTTTTATTTATATCGTTAAGGATAAGTTTGATGATACTTTTTACATTTTCTTTATCTAGTGATTTAAATACTATAATATCATCTATTCTGTTTAAAAATTCAGGTTTAAATTTACTTTTCATTTCATTTAAAACTAAGTTTTTTGTTCCTTCTGAAAGTAAAGGATCGTTTAGTATTATTTCACTTCCAATATTTGAAGTCATGATAACAATAGTGTTTTTAAAATCTACAACTTTACCTTTGCCGTCAGTTAACCGTCCATCATCAAGTAATTGTAATAGAATATTGAAAATATCAGGATGTGCTTTTTCTATTTCATCAAACAAAATTACTGAATAAGGTTTTCTTCTCACAGCTTCTGTTAGTTGCCCTCCTTCTTCGTATCCTATATACCCAGGAGGTGCTCCTATAAGTCTAGTGACACTGAATTTATCCATATATTCACTCATATCTATTCTTACTATATTTTCTTCATTATCAAATAAATTAAAAGCAAGTGTTTTAGTCAAGTAAGTTTTTCCAACTCCAGTGGGACCAAGAAATATGAAAGAACCAATAGGTCTATTAGGATCCTTTAATCCAGCTCTGGACCTTATAATAGTGTCACTTATAATCTCTATAGCCTCATCTTGACCAATTACACGTTGTTTCATTTGCTCTGAAAGATTTAATATTTTGTATTTTTCTCCTTGTAACAATTTAGAAACAGGTATACCAGTCCATTTTCCAGCAACGTCAGCTATTTCTTCACTATCAATTTCTTGTTTTAGTAATCTTTTTGAATTAGAAGTTACTATTTTGATTTTTTCTTCCTCTTCTTTTTTTTCTTTTTCCAATGAAGGTAATTTTCCATATTGAAGTTCTGCTAATTTATTATAGTCGCTTTTTCTTTGAGCTTCTTCAATTTCAAGCTTAATTTTTTCAATTTCTTCATTTATTTTAGTTATTTTTTCTACTTCATTTTTTTCATTTTCCCATTGCATTCTAAGAGAATATTCTTCTTCTTTAATTTCTGAAATTTCTTTATTTAATGTATTAAGTCTATCTTTGGATACTTTATCTGTTTCTTTAGTTAATGCAACTTTTTCAATTTCTAATTGCATTAAACGACGAGTAACATCATCAAGTTCTGTAGGCATAGAATTTATTTCAGTTTTAACTTTTGCAGAAGCTTCGTCTATTAAATCTATGGCTTTATCTGGAAGAAATCTATCATTTATATATCTATCACTCATTGTTGCAGCAGTTACTAGAGCATTGTCTGTAATTCTAATTCCGTGGAATATTTCAAATTTTTCTTTTAATCCACGTAATATGGAAATAGTGTCTTCTATAGTAGGTTCATTAACCATAACAGGTTGAAATCTTCTTTCTAGCGCTGCATCTTTTTCAATGTATTTTCTATACTCATCAATAGTAGTAGCTCCTATTACTTTTATTTCTCCACGTGCAAGCATAGGTTTTAATAGATTTCCAGCATCCATAGAACCTTCAGTTTTCCCAGCTCCTACTATATTATGTACTTCATCAATAAATAATATGATTCTACCATTACTATTTTCAAGTTCATCAATTACTGCTTTTAATCGTTCTTCAAATTCTCCTCTATATTTAGCTCCTGATATTAATGCACCCATATCGAGAGAAAATATAGTTTTATCTTTTAAATTTTCTGGCACATCACCTTTTAGTATTCTTTGGGCTATTCCTTCAGCAATAGCAGTTTTTCCAACTCCTGGTTCTCCTATTAATATAGGATTATTTTTATTTCTTCTTGATAATATCTGTATTGCACGCCTAATTTCATTATCTCTACCTATAATAGGATCAATCTTTCCTTTTCTTGCAAGTTCCACAAGATCTTTTCCATATTTATCAAGAGATTCATAAGAATTTTCAGGATTATCTGTTAAAATAGTTTTTCCTCCTCTTAAGTCTTTTAATACTTTTTCAAATTGATTTTTATTAATGCCATTTTCTTTCAGAAAAGAGTTGTTATCATGAGAAGCTAAAAATAAATGTTCTGTACTAATATAAGTATCGTTCATTTTTTTTGCATAGTCTTCAGAATGCACAAGTACTCTATTTAATTCTGCATTTGCTCTAGGTTCTCCAGTACCCCCTTCTATTTTTGGAAAACTATTTAATTTTTCTTCTAATTTTGATGTTAAATTAATAATATCAATATCCATTTTATTTAATAAATTAGGTATAAGTCCATTTATTTGTCCTACTAAACCAAGTAGTAAATGCTCTACTTTTATATCAGAATGTCTATATCTAATTGAAAAATTATGGGCTTCTGAAATAGCTTCCATACTTTTTTGTGTAAATTTTTGTTCCATATTAATCAAACCCCTTCAGTAAATTATATAATATTCATTAGCAACCATTAACCAAGAGTGCTAATAAATAATTTATATCATAAAATTTTTTATATGTCAATACATTAAAAAAAATTTAATTATATTTATATTTACAACGATAATATTGAAAATAATAAAAATATACTTCTACAATTTCATGAAGATAAATAAAATAAAAAAATATAAAAAAGTTATTGACAAAAAATAAAAATTATAGTATATTATATTTGCGATTAGCACTCCTAATATACGAGTGCTAATAAAAGGAAGGTGTAAATAATGAATGATAGAGAGCAATTAATATTAAATGCCATTATCAAGCATTATCTGGAATTTGGTGAAAGTGTAGGGTCAAGGACTCTTGAAAAAAAATATGATATAGGAGTTTCTTCAGCTACAATAAGAAATACAATGGCAGATCTTGAAGATAAAGGATTAATTGTAAAAATACACACATCTTCTGGTAGAATTCCCACGAGTGAGGCTTATAAGTTATATATAGACGAACTAGTGAAAATAAGAGATGTATCTACGGAAGCTAAAGCAAAAATATTTGAGGCATATAATAAAAAAATGAATCAAATAGATATGATTTTTGAAGAAACAACAAGATTGTTATCTGTCATGACAGAGTATGCAGCAGTAGTATTAGAACCTTCAATAAGACAAGAAGGAGTAAAAAAAGTAAAACTAGTACATATTAGTGATACTAATATTTTAGCCGTAGTAGTTATGGATTCACATTTAACTAAAAATTTGAATATTTACTTGGAAAATCCTATATCAGAAGAAGAAGTGGAAAATGTCAACATATATTTAAATGAAAAAATTAAGAGTAGTTCTAGAATATTTACTTTATCAGATTTAAAAGAGTTTTTTGTAAACACTGAATTATTTGAATCAGATGACTTCCAAGACGATGGTGAAAAAATATTTTTTGAGGGAGGATCAAAATTACTTGAAAATAATATTTCTGACATTGTGAAAGTTATTGATAGAATGAAATTTTTTAATAATCCAAAAGGAATGAAACAAATATTTTCTCAATTTTTAAGAACAGAAGAGTATAAAGATGGAGAAGTTAATATTATTTTTGGAGAGGATCTTGATATAGCAGGGTTAGAAGATTTTTCATTTGTCTTTTCTGTGTACACAATGGGAGATTCAAAAGGTATAATGGGGGTAATAGGTCCTAAAAGGATGGAGTATTCTAAAACAGTAGGTTTAGTAGAATATGTGTCTGAAGAAGTTCAGCAAATATTAAAAAGAAATAAAGAATGAAGGAGATGAGGTATAAAAAATGTCTGAAAAAGAAAAAAATGAGAATTTAGAAGAGCTAAATCCTGAAGAAAAAACAGTAGATGAAAAGGAAGAAGCTTTTGAAAAATATGAAAATTCTATAGAAAAAGAAGATGTTGAAGAGGAAAAAGAAGCTTCAGAAGAAGTAAAAGAAGAAACACCAAAAGAAAAGATAATGAAGCTAGAACTAGAAATTCAAGAATGGAAAAATTCCTATACAAGAAAATTAGCTGAATTTCAAAATTTTTCTAGAAGAAAAGAAAATGAAGTTTCTGAAATGAAAAAATATGCTTCAGAAGGAATTATAGTAAAATTATTAGATAATATAGATAATTTGGAAAGAGCTGTGGTAGCATCAGAAGAAATTAAAAATTCGGATTCATTAATTGAAGGTGTAAAAATGACGTTAAATAATTTGAAAAATCTTTTGATTGATGAGGGTGTTGAAGAAGTAGAAGCATTAGGAAAAGAATATAATCCTTATGAGCACCAAGCTATGATGACAGAAACAAAAGAAGAATTAGATAATGATGTTATAGTTCAAGTATTTCAAAAAGGATATAAACTAAAAGGTAAAGTAATAAGACCTTCGATGGTTACAGTAAATAAAAAATAAATAAAAAATTAAAAAATGAATAGAATAAATAAAAAATTTAGAGGAGAATGATTAAATATGAGTAAAATAATAGGAATAGATTTAGGAACAACAAATTCATGTGTGGCAGTAATGGAAGGGGGAAATTTTTCAATAATACCAAATTCTGATGGTGGAAGAACTACACCTTCGGTTGTAAATATAAAAGAAAATGGAGAAATAATAGTAGGAGAAATAGCAAAAAGACAAGCTATAACTAATACTGATTCAACTATACTTTCTATAAAAACACATATGGGATCAGATTATAAAGTAAATATATATGGAAAAGACTATACACCACAGGAAATATCAGCAATGATACTAAAAAAATTGAAAAAAGATGCTGAAGATTATTTAGGTCAAGAAGTAAAAGAAGCTGTAATAACAGTTCCTGCATACTTTACAGATGCCCAAAGACAAGCAACAAAAGATGCTGGGGAGATAGCAGGATTAAGTGTAAAAAGGATAATAAATGAACCAACAGCAGCAGCTTTGTCTTACGGTTTAGATAAAAAGAAAGAAGAAAAAGTATTAGTTTTTGACTTAGGTGGAGGAACATTTGACGTATCTGTTTTAGAAATTGGAGACGGTGTTGTAGAAGTTATTTCAACGTCTGGAAATAATCATTTAGGTGGAGATAACTTTGACCAAAAAATAATAGATTGGTTAGCAGATGAATTCAAAAAAGAAACTGGAATAGATTTAAGAAATGACAAAATGGCTATTCAAAGATTAAAAGATGCAGCAGAAGATGCTAAGAAAAAATTATCAACAACATTAGAAACTTCAATATCATTACCATTTATTACAATGGATGCTGCGGGTCCTAAACATTTAGAAAAAAAATTAACTAGAGCAGCTTTTGAAGAGCTTACTAAAGATTTAGTTGAAGCAACAAAAGGACCAGTTAAACAAGCGCTAGAAGATGCTAATTTAAGTCCTAATGAAATTGATGAAGTATTATTAGTTGGAGGTTCGACAAGAATTCCTGCGGTTCAAGATTGGGTAAAATCATATTTAGGAAAAGAGCCTAATAAAAGTATAAATCCTGATGAAGTTGTTGCAGCAGGTGCAGCTATTCAAGGTGGAGTATTAATGGGAGATGTTAAAGATGTTTTACTATTAGACGTAACTCCATTATCATTAGGAATCGAAACTTTAGGTGGAGTATTCACTAAAATAATAGAAAGAAATACGACTGTTCCAGTAAAAAAATCTCAAGTATTTTCTACAGCAGCAGATAATCAACCAGCAGTTTCAATAGTAGTATTACAAGGAGAAAGAGCAAAAGCAGCAGATAATCATAAACTAGGAGATTTTAACTTAGAAGGAATACCGGCAGCACCAAGAGGAATACCTCAAATAGAAGTAACATTTGATATTGATGCTAATGGAATAGTTCATGTTTCAGCAAAAGATTTAGGAACAGGAAAAGAAAATAAAGTAACTATTTCTGGATCTTCTAACTTATCTAAAGAAGATATAGAAAAAATGAAAAAAGATGCTGAAGCTCATGAAGCTGAGGATGCTAAGTTTAAAGAACTAGTAGAAGCTAGAAACCAAGCAGACCAACTATTAATCGCTACAGAAAAAACAATAACTGAAAACGAAGCTAAATTACAAGGAACAGAAAAAGAAGATATAGAAAAAGCAATTGAAGAACTTAAAAAAGTTAAAGATTCAGATGATATAGATCAAATTAGAAAAGGAATCGAAGAATTATCAAAAGTTTCTCAAGGATTTGCAACTAGATTATACCAAGAAGCGGCTCAAGAACACCAAGCAACTCAAGGAGAACACAGTTCTGATGGTGAAAGCAACAGAGCAGATGATGTTCAAGATGCTGAAATAGTAGATTAAAACACTATAAGAAATAGAATGAGGGCTTATTTATTTAATTGCCCTCTTCATTTTGTATAAAGATATAATTAAGTAAAAATTAATAAAATATAATATATATTATAAAACTTGAAATAAAAGTTAATTTATAAAGTAAATAATGGAAATTATATGAAATATTTAGTATAATACTATTATTTAAATAAGAAAAGGGAGATAAAATGGCAAAAAGAGACTATTATGAAGTTCTAGGGATATCTAAAGATTCCACTGAGCAAGATATAAAAAAAGCTTATAGAAATATGGCAAAAAAATATCATCCTGATAGGAATAAAGATAATCCTGAAGCAGAATCTAAATTTAAAGAAGTTCAGGAGGCTAATGAAATCTTGAGTGATCCTCAGAAAAGAGCAACTTACGATCAATATGGTCATGCAGCCTTTGAAAATGGTGGTCAAGGTGGATTTGGGGGACAAAGTGGATTTGGAGGATTTAGCGGTCAAGGATTTAACTTTGAAGATTTAGGAGATATATTTGGAGACTTCTTCGGTGGGGGGAATAGTAGAAGAAGCAGAGGACCTAAAGTAAATGAAGGGGCAGATTTAAGATACAATCTTGACTTAACATTAGAAGAAGTAGCAGAAGGTGTCGTAAAAGAAATAAAATATAAAAGAAAAGGCAAATGTAGTAAATGTCACGGTTCTGGAGCAGAGCCAGGTTATAATATGAAAACATGTCATAAGTGTAATGGTTCGGGGCATATACAAGTTCAACAAAGAACTATATTTGGTATACAGAAATTTACTAGCGAGTGTGATATTTGTCATGGAACAGGTAAAATACCTGAAAAATCTTGTGGTACATGTAATGGAACAGGGTTGGAAAGAGAAACTATAACAAGAAAAATAAGAATACCGTCTGGTGTTGAAACAGGGCAGAGAATACTGGAAAGAGATGGTGGAGATGTAGGTGAAAACGGAGGTATTTATGGAGATTTGTATATTTACCTCAATGTTAAAAAACATGAAATTTTTGAAAGACGAGGAAATGATGTTTATTGTCAAATACCAATAGGAATAACTACAGCTATATTAGGTGGTGAAGTTGAAGTTCCTCTTCTTGGTGGAAAAACAACTAAAATAAAAATTCCAGAGGGAACTCAAAATGGAAAAGTATTTAGACTAAAAGATAAAGGAATAAATTACGGTGGTAGATTAGGTTCAGAAATAATTGGAATTCAAATTGAAACACCTACGAATTTATCAGAAAAGCAAAAACAAATATTAAAAGAATTCGATGATTCTTTAGGGCAAAAGAATTATAAAGAAGGAAAAAGCTTTAAAGATAAAGTAAAAAAATTTTTTAGTAAGTTTGAAAATTAATAGTATATTAAAAAATGTAAAAAAATTAAGAGTTTTTTATTATTCACTTCATTGAATCTTAAAAATATATATGTTATAATGGTCGGATAAAAACAATAGGAGGAAATAGTATGGAAGAATTAAGAAAAAAGTTATCTAGTAATTATATGACAATAGCAGAATATTTTAACGAGAGTTTTTCCTTTTTAAAGATTTTCTTAAAAAAAGAATTTATTTTGTCTTCTGTACTACTTTTTTTGAATGGAATTCTTCGATTAGGTTTTGATATTAGGGGTTTATTTTTATACCTAATAATATATTTTTTTATTTATATGTCATTAATAAAAAAAGTAATAGAAATTATTGAAGAAAAAAAAAGTATTAGTAATAAAAAAGTTTTTGGTAAAATATTTTTATATTTTGGTGCATTATTGTTAATTTATATCTTTACTTTTATTATATTTGTTTCTATTTCGTCTATTTTTTTTCAATCAATAGATCCATCAGATTTTTCATCAGTTATGAAAATGATTTTTATTATAATTTTTTTTATTTCAATTGCATCATGCATATACATGTATTTCTTTATGTATTTTGACACATTGTATTTTTCAAGAGATGTAAATATATTTGAAGCGTTTAGTTATAATTTACATATATCAAAACACCAAAGACTTAGAAAATTAATACCTTTAATGATTTTGTTTTCAATTCAAATAATATTTTCATTAGTTTATTTTCCAAATTTATTGATTATTTCCGGATTTTTAATTGTAACTAAAGTAGCTATGTTCTTAAGTGGATTGTTATTAGGATTAATGTCTCTTTATTCGTTAGTATTATCATGTATTATTTATTTAAATGTAGAATATATGGACTTAAATAAAAAAAATGATATTGAAATAGAAGAAACTGATGCAGAGAAATCTTTACAAGATAATCCTCAAAGTATTAATTTTAATTTTAGAAAAAGTGAAGAAAAGATATAGATAAAATAGTAGAAATTTTAAAAAAATCAAAAATAGAAATAAAATAATAATAATAATAATAAATTAATATTAAAAATGTTACACCTATCAGAAATATTAAAATATAGGAGGAAAAGTATGGAAGAATTAAGAAAAAAGTTATCTAATAATTACATGGTGATGACAGAATATTTTAATGAGAGTTTTTCTTTTTTTAAGTTTTTATTAAAAAAAGAATTTATTTGGTTTGTTATGATAATTTTGTTAAGCGTAACATCCCAAGTATTTTTTGAAGATATTACTCACATTACGTTCCCAATATATTTTTTTATTTTTAAGTTATTAATAAAAAAAATAATAGAAATTATTGAAGAAAAAAAAAGTATTAGAAATAGGAAAGTTTTGGGTAAAATGTTTTTATATTTTGGGTCATTACTTGCATTTATTATTATTATTATTATATTTGTTCGTAATTTGTCAGAGATACCGTCATATTCAGAAATGGCTATTATATCTTTGTTATTTGTAATTTCATTATTTACATATACATTTTTTTTTACGTATTTTGAAATATCATATTTTTCAAGAGATATAAGTATGCTTGAAGCATTTAAATACAATTTACGTATATTTAAAGGGCAAGGGCTCAAAAGATTATTTCCTTTAATATTTTTAATAGCTTTAACTTTAATTTTTTCAGTTTTTGGATCCATAGTATCAATAATTCTATTATTAATTGCATTTTTAATCTCATTAACAATATTTGCGAAATTTGCATTTATTATATTATATCCAATCACATTCCTTGATTTCTTTTTTGAATCGGTTTTATTATTAGTGCTTCTATATTTGTTAATATCATCATGTATTATTTATTTAAATGTAGAATATATGTATTTAAATAAACAATACGAGGAAATTACAAAAGAAACTAATATAGAGAATTCTTCACAAGATAATCCTAAAAGTATTAATTTTATTTTTAGAAAAAGTGAAGAAAAAGATATAGATAAAATAGTAGAAATTTTAGAAAAAGCAAAAATAGAAATAAAAAAATTGGGAATAAATCAATGGCAAAATGGTTATCCTAATAGAGATGTTATTTTGTCTGACATTAAAAATGGTAATTCTTACATAATCGAAGATGAAGAAAAAATAGTAGCAACTGCAGCTTTAATATTTGAAAAAGAATCACCATATTCGAATATTAGTGAAGGGAAATGGATTACAGATAGTGATTATAGTGTAATACATAGAATAGCAGTAGATAGCGAATTAAAAAATAGAGGATATTCTTCTAAATTATTAAAAAAATTAGAAGAAGTTAGTAAAGAAAAGTTAGTATACAGTATAAAAATAGATACTCATGAAGATAACAAACCTATGCAAAGATTACTTGAAAAAAATTGGTATGTTTACTGTGGTATAATTTATCTTGATAAAGAACCTAGTATAGGGGAAAAAAGAATGGCATTTGAAAAGGTTTTAGAAAAGTAATAAATAAAAATTTTATAAAATTAAGGAGAAATTATGAAATTTGAAACAGAGGCAATTCATGGTGTAGAAAAAGAAAAAAGAGAGTCTATTTGGGGTAGTATTATAAATTTGGCGTCTACTTTTCCAGTAAAAGAATTTGGAGTAGAGCAGGACTATGAATATTCGAGAGTGTCATCACCAACTAGAAATAATTTAGAAAAAGTGGTAGCTAAACTAGAAAATGGGGAATATGGTTTTGCATTTAGTTCTGGAATGGCAGCAATAACGTCAGTATTTACAATGTTCAAGTCTAATGATCATGTAATCTTAGGAATGGATATTTATGGAGGGACTTATAGAATAGTCCATGATGTTTATTCAAAATTTGGCTTGGAATACACTTTTGTTGATACCACTAATTTAGAAAATATAAAAAATGCAATAAAAAAGAATACAAAAGCCATATTTATAGAGACACCGTCAAATCCATTACTTGATGTTACTGATATAAAAAAAGTTGTTAAAATAGCTAAAGAACATAATTTAATAACTATAGCAGACAATACATTCATGACCCCTTATTTACAAAAACCTTTAGATTTAGGTATTGATGTGGTAATCCATAGTGCTACAAAATTTTTATCTGGCCATCATGATGTACTTGCAGGAGTTGCAGTGACAAACAATGAAAAAATAGCAGAACAAATATCTTTTTCTCAAATGGCAGTAGGGGCTACAATATCACCTTTTGATAGTTGGCTTTTAATGAGAAGTTTAAAAACACTAAAAATAAGGGTAGAAGAGGCACAAAGAAATACAGAAAAATTAATTGAATTTTTTGAGAATCATCCAGCGGTAGAGACTGTTTTATATCCTACTGCTAAAAATAATGTGGGGAAAAAAATTCATGAAAATCAAGCAAAAGGTGGAGGAGCTGTATTTTCTTTTAGATTAAAAGATGAAAAAAAAGTTAAAAGCTTTTTTGAAAATCTTAAAGTCGCATTTTTCGCAGCAAGTCTTGGAGGTGTGGAAACATTAGTAACACATCCAAGTACAATAACTCATTCTGAAATGCCAGAAGAAGAAAAGAATGAAAGAGGATTTACACAATCATTAATAAGAGTAGCAGTAGGAATAGAAAATATAGATGACTTAATAGAAGATTTTAAGCAAGCCCTAGAAAAGTAGCAACAAATTGTAAATTTAAAAAAATTGTAGTATAATAGCTAAGTGTTAGTATGCTACGTATTTGGAAGTATCACCTAATGGTATGGTAGCAGCTTGGAAAGCTGTGGACTTAACGGTCTTTAGGGTTCGAGTCCCTATACTTCCGCCATTAAAATATTATAATTAGATAGAAAAATAGATAAAAAAGACTGAAATAAATTAAAAATATTTTATAGATAAATTTTAATTTTAAATAGTCTTTTTTTATTAAATCATATAAAACAATATTTTTATTATATTACTTATATTATAGATTTAAAATAATACTGAAAAATAGAAAAAAAATTTTTAAAATATGGTATAATCTAGTATAAAACAATAATTTAGAAAGAGAAAAAATGGCAAAAAAAAGAAAAAGAAAGAAAAGTGTAAAATTTAAAATAAAAAGTATAATGAAAATCTTTTTTTTAATAATATTTTTAAGTGCAGTTGTATTTGGAGTATATAAAAATGAAAATATTAATATGAACAATTTTTTTAGAAAGTACATTAAAGTACAACTTCCAATGTCACTAAAAATTGAAATTGAAAAAGCAAAAATAGTATTAAAAAATATTGAAAAATTAATTCCCATGGATAATGAAGAATATAAGGTTATTTATGTGAGTGATGGAGATACTATTTCTGTAAAAAAATTAGAAAAAGGTATAATAACAGGAAAATTAATAAAAGTTAGGCTATTTGGAATAGATGCTCCAGAGACAAAACAAGATTATGGATATGAAAGTAAGGAAGCATTAATGAAAATGATAAAGGATAAAAATATTAAAATAAAAGGACAAGAAAAAGATAGGTATGGTAGGCTTTTAGGGGTAATTTATTACAATGAAAAAAATATAAATGAAGAAATGGTTAAAGGTGGTCATGCTTGGTGGTATGAAGAGTACGATAAACATAATGAGATAATGAAACAATATGAAAAAAATGCTAAAAATAATAAATTAGGATTATTTTCAAAAAAAAATCCAATAGCTCCTTGGGAATTTAGAAATAGTAGTATCAATGTAAAAAAATAATTTTTTAATTGTATAGACCATATAGAAAAAATGTGGTAGACTATATATGAAATAAAATGAAAATAAAAGGAACTTGAAATATGAAATTTATTTAAATAATTAAAATAAATATATAATTAAAGGAGAGAAATTTATGTCAAATCAAGTTTTATCAATTATTAAAAATAAAGTTCTTACGTATGAACAAAAATTGAGAACACTGGCAGGAGCTGCTGAAGGAACTGTAAATATACTAAATATAGATTCTGATATACAAGAATATAGAGACAAAGGTATAATATGTGATTTATTTGAAGGAAATGCACCTTATAGAGCAAGATATATTACCCCTGACTATGAAAAATTTATGAAACAAGGGAGTAAGTTTTTAGAAATTAAGCCAGCAAATGATATATGGGAAGCTACGACTAATTTACTAATATTTTATAATCATGTGCCTTCTATAACTTCGTATCCTGTTTATTTGGGAAATATAGATTATTTACTAGAACCTTATGTAAAGGATGAAAATGAAGCTTACAAAGCAATAAAACTTTTTTTACTTCAAATAGATAGAACAATAACAGATTCATTTTGTCATGCTAATCTAGGGCCTAAGAAAACGAAAGCAGGTGAAATGATATTAAGAGCAACGGCAGAGCTTAATACTATGACACCAAATTTAACATTGAAGTATGATGATGAAATTACTCCAGATAGTTATGCGGTACATGCTATAGAGACAAGTCTTAAAGTGGCAAAACCTAGCTTTTCTAATTATAAGATGTTTCAAAAGGATTTTGATAATAAAGATTATGCTATAGCAAGTTGTTATAATGGACTTAGTATAGGTGGAGGAGCGTATACTTTAGTGAGACTTAATCTAGCAAGACTTGCTCCTGAAGCTAAAGACGAAGAAGATTTTATTAATAGAGTATTACCTAATGCAGTAAATAGAA
>JAGOWQ010000078.1 GCA_018060185.1 Leptotrichiaceae bacterium
AGAATATTCGGATATGGCTACTCTAATAAAGTCGTTGGAAGGTAGAAGAGATTTGAAGGATGAATAATCATATTTAAAAATAATATTTTTAGACTTGAAATTTTAATAAAATTATTATAAACTTATAAAAGAGTTGTATAAAATTTGGGAGGTATCATGAAAAGAATATTTTTTGTTATTATGATTTTAATAGGATTTAATATTTTTTCTGAAGAAAATGAAAATTTGGATATTAATGCTAATAAGACTGAGGAAGTAATTGTAGAGGAAAATAATAATGAAGATGAAAAGATTGAAGTGGTTGCAATAGACACTTCTGAATTTTTAAGCAAAACAGAAGAAAAAAATAAAATGTTTAGGTTAAAATTAGTTGGAGGAATAAATGGAGAGATTAGAGATAATGTAAATAAGGAACATATTTCAGAGGCAGGAATTACATATGAAGGATTACTAGAAAGTGTTTATAGAATAAGCGATACTTATGAAGTTGCCATGGGAACTGGAGTTCAAAAATTAGGGATAATGAAATTTAAAGAAATAGGAGCTTCTAAAGACTATGAAAATGTTTATGCAATTCCTTTGTATATAGCAGTGAAAAGAAATTTCTTTAAAGGACCTGTTTATTTCAAGACTAATGTCGGAATGTCATTTAATATTCCAACAGATGACGTAAAAGAAATATTAGCAGGTGCACAAATTAAGAGTGGATTTTATTACGGAGCAGGTTTAGGACTTGATATTGGAAATATAGAAGTAGAAGCAATGTATGCAGTGAATGAATTGGGATTCTTATTAGATAAAACTGTTGTAGGAACTACGACAACATACACTTATTCAGAGTTAACAACAAATAGAATTTCATTGGGAGTATCAATAGCATTTTAATGATAAAATACCTGTTTGAAATAGGTATTTTTTTTGATTATTAACGACACAGGTGTAAAGAATAAAGAAAATTTAAGGTTTTAGAGAGGTTACAATTAGGTATTCGTAGTGAAGAGTTTCCTTATGGAAATAGACCTTGATAGTGCAACGAAGGTGGGGAAGGATTTGTTATTTTAAAGGTTTTTTAATACTTAAGGAGTGTTATTTCTATATTTGTGATAAAAATAACAGATGTGAATAGCTATACTCGCTGACTATAAATTTTTTTGAAAATATTATTTTGATATAAATTTTATAATAGTGTTGAAAAAATGACAAAAATATTATATCATTATATAGAAAATTAAAAAAGGAGGGTATAAATGAAAAAAGTAATAATGTTTTTTTTAATTCTGTTTTCAAGTTTTATATATTGTGAAGAGGAAAATATAAGTGATATTCAGTATAATAGTGTAAAAAAAAATAATGAAAATATGCAGAGCAAAGAAATAAATGATGCAGAAATTGAAAAAATGTCAGAAGTAAATAAGTTTATTAGAATAAAAGGAAATTTTGATTTGCCAGGTCAAATTGAAGGAAAGTCGTATTCAACTAATATAACAAAAAAATTGGCTGATTTGGAATCAGGAATAAGTGGAATGGTAGAAGGTGTCTATAGAATAAATGATAAAAATGAAATTGCATTAGGATTAGGAATTCAAGGAATTGGTTATTTAGATACTTATTATGGAGTACAAGCAAATAACTATGCAATACCATTTTATGTGTCAGCAAAACATAATTTGTTTAAGTTGCCTTTATATGTAAAAGCATTATTTGGAGTTACGTACAATATTGGGACAGATGATTTGAAATATTTTATCACTGCTCAAGAAGATCCTACATGGGGGTTAGCTGAAAGTGATGTAGAAATTGACCATGGATTTTATGGCGGTTTAGGAATGGGAGTAGACATAGGAAAAATTGAGGTAGAAGCATTGTATTCAATAAATACAATTAATGCAACTTTTCAATATAGTGGTAATGAGTATAGTAGAGAGTTAAAAAATCATAGAATTTCTTTAGGACTTTCATATGCATTTGATTGGAATAAATAAAAAAGGGGGATATAGCATAAATGAAAAAATTCTTGGCAGTATTTAGTTTATTAATGTTAGTATTATTAACAGGTTGTTTAAGTGACAAAACAGAGAGAGATTTAACACAAGTTCCAACTACTGAAGGAGGAACAAATTATTCATTTAAAAATTCAGGAATAAGTCAAACAACAACAGAAGTAACAGGAAGTTTTATGACATTTAAATATAAAACAGGAAATGTAACTTATACAAGCGAGGGGGGAACAAGTTTTGTACTTACTCCTGTAGGTGAAGTATTTCCTTATACAAATATTAAATCAGTAGAAGGAACTACTATTGATTTAAATGATGAACTTACAAGCTTAGTTCAAGCAACAGTTCCACAAGGTGTTGCAACTAAAAAAATAGAAGGGGCAATAGCTTTTTCTAATAATAAATATAACGGAACATACCAAAAAGGCGAAATAACAAAAGACACTCAGAAATTATATTATTATATGGCTAAAGTAAATGTATCATTGTTAGAAAATGGTGTTACTAAAAATTATGTTTACTTGATAAAGACAGTAGTTCCTAATGATACTGCAATAGAGTTAATTTCTTTTGAAGATGCAGTAAGAAGTATAACTCCAAGAGTTTCAGAAGAAACAGTAGATTTAACAAAACAAACAGAATTAATAAAACATTTAAAAACATTAAGCTCTACGTCAAATTATTCAAATGAAACATTAAAACAAGAAATATATAAAGCAATTGATGATTTTTATATTTATGTTGAAGGAGCTTATGTAGACTCATCAGTTTCATCTAGTGCAAAAAGAGCAGCAGCGGTTGAGTATACAGAAAAAAATTCTTTTGATTATGTGGAATCTAGCACAAATACCGTAAAAGTGGCTGATATGCATGAAATGATAACTAAATTATTAGAAAACGCACAGATGTCGTATAGAGATGATTTAGAAGGGGAAATAGCTACAGCAGAAAAGTATTACATGGCAGATGAAAAAGGAGAAAAAAGATTAATAACTAATTTAAGTAGTTTAGAGTTGAAATTAAACCTTTTAATAGAAAGTAAGATAAAGGAAGACAGTTTACAAGGATATATTTACAATAAAGAGTTTTGGAAAAAAGTCGTTATATCTGAACTAAGAAGTGATAGCTTATTTAAAACAGCAATTAAATATATTATACTTGGAAATTGTGAAGATTTAAGGGTTAATAAGTTGGGAGAAGAAAAATATCCAGTAACAGCAGGAGTACAACCTTTGACAGGTTACGAAGAACAGTTAAAGAAATTAACAGCGTATGCTTCTTATGAATTTTATAAGCAAACTTATTTTCTTCCTAAAAATGATAAAGTTGAAAAACAATTAAATATTGAAGATTACTTATTGATAAAGGGTGCAGAAAGTTTAGCAGATAATAATGGTTTATTAGGAAAAACAGAATTTGTAAAAGATACAAAAACTCAAAGATATGTTAAGGAAATTTTTGAGAAAGCATATAAAAATGTAATTGAGAAGAAGATGGAAATATTAAGTATTAATAATGCAGATTATTTTAATAAAGTTGAAACGGCAGATGCGAATGGAACATTAAACTCTTTAAAATTGACATATGTTAGAAATAATATTAATGAAGCACTAGAAAATTTGGTGAATAGTGTAAAAATATATGATACTTCAAACATATTTGTTGGAGGATTAACTTTAGATAGTTTAACAACATCTGAAACCTACAAACTAACATTTGAAACAGTAACTGATAAAATAAAGAATATAGCAACGCCAATTGATTATAAAAAAACAGTATTTGCAATACCTCTTATATCTGGAAATATAGATTTAGAAGCATTAGCTAATAATATAGAGGCAGATAGTTCTAATTTAAGAACAGAGGCCGGAGTGTATACAGCTTTAGAAATATTAAATCATAATGAAAATTAATTTTGCGCCCCTATTGGGGCGTTTAAATTTCTCACTAAAAATATCCATTTTTTATTGGAAATTCTTTTGTTGCAATTAAACTTCTTTTAGCATATAATTTAGTGAGACTAATTTATAATAAAGAAGGGATATTATGAAAGATAAAATAATAATTAAAGGTGC
>JAGOWQ010000079.1 GCA_018060185.1 Leptotrichiaceae bacterium
CGGTGCTCAGCCTGGCACAAACAGCCGACACCGCTGCTGCCGGCTCACCGTGGTCGCAATGGCACGTGCGCCATGTGCGCCTGTCGGCTTTGGAATGGGGCAAAAAAGTGCTGTGGCACGATGCGGCAGGCCACCCGAACCAAGGCGCTTATTATCGTGACGGCACGCTCAAACCACTGGCTTGGGCCAAAGAAGCCGACGTTACGGTGGGCGGCGATCAGCAGAACATGTATGGCATGTATTGGATGGTGTATCTGCGCGATGGCGACAGCCTGATTGCCAGCGATTATCGGCCGCTGCTGCAACAATGGCTGCCTGAAGGCACAAAAATCGTGCAAACCCGCGGCGAGTGCCCGCGCAACAGCGAAGAGGCCGAGTATATGTCTGCCCAAATCTACCAACTAACCTTGCCGGGTAAAAAGCCCTTGTGGGTGGAAGTAGGCGCCTTTGGCAAGGCCGACTACAGCCCGGCACCCAACCTCACCTTTGACTTTGCCCTTAGCCCACCACCTCGATGGGCATGTTTGGACGCATTGTAGTCGCCGGTTTTTTCGCTATACCCGAGTACTCAGTTCTAAAAAATACCTGTTTACTCGGGCATTTCCTGCTTAAATTGCATTCATACGATTACAATGCTTATGTTATGCTGGCTCTGACTATACTTACAATAGTTATTAATTATTTAAAGAAAAGGTCGCCGAAAATTCAGGCGACCTTTGCATAGTAAGAGCAATAAGTGTGTGTGGAAAAATGAAATTCTACCACAAGAATAGTCAGCATAATTTACTTATGAGCGACATAAGTAGATGAGACTTTCCTAAGAATAAGCAGTAAAGCTACAAGATAGCATTACTGCTAAAAAGATGCTTCTTTACTCCGCAGAGAAAGTATACACCATTTTATTTTTAGAATAAAGTTGTTGCTTGACCAATGTTCGTAAGAAACTAAAATCATCCCAGTTTACAAACCAATTGTGATTAAATATTGCAAAGTCTGACTCACTCATATTTTGAATATTTTTTAGAGTAAACTTAAAAAAATCATTCAATTTAGTTGCGATTTCTTTTCGTAGGGCTATATCAAGATAAGGACATGAAAGACAATCAAGGACTAACAGTATATCATGAGTATTCTCTAATAACGATTCCTTTGTAATTTTTTCTAATTTAGACTGTATATTTTTTTGCACCGCCCTATGAATCTCTAAATATTCAGAATCATTTTTTATATAAAAAATAATAGAAATTATTTCTAAGTAATTGAGGGATGCAAAACCTTCATTAGAAAAAATATTTTTAATATCATTTCCAGATAATTTATAGTCATCCTGCAATATTGTTAAACCTACTAAAAAATTGAGATTATTTAAATAATTTTTATTATTATTTTTATTAGATTTTGACAACTCCTTTAATAATAAAAATATTTCATTTTTAAAATCATCGACCCTATCAAAATCTTCTTCAGATGAAAACTCTAAACTTTGTTGGCAAAGCAATAAAAATTTATTACATGCCCTTACATGAGGGGCAATCGATATAAGATAGGCGGCTACTTTCATATATAATAAAATAGAATTCAGTAAATTATTTCTATCCTTGAATTGATTTTTTTTAGATAGCAATGCTTGTAAAGAATCATTACATATTTTATTTACAGCTAAATTAATTATATTAGAATAATTAGCTTCTTGTGATTGAGCAATAATTTTAATATTTCTTATTAAGGCTTTCATTTTTAAATTAGAATTAAAAAATTTTCTTTCTTCATATATCTCTTTTTTAAAATTATCTAAAATCGAGAATAAATTTTCTACCGCAATACTTTGCGGCGTAACAAAAGGACGCGTTAATTTAGTAAATTTATTTTCATTTAGATTGAGTTTAAAGTCGTGTAAAATGCTTGATAGTACAGAGTGAATAACTTCTAATTTATATACATCATTGCCATATATGAAATAATCATCAACGTATCTTTTAAAGATATAATCATTTCCAAAGCTTAAATTTTTTTCTTCAAGTAGTGAAATAACTTTCCTGTCTATTTCTTGTAAAATGACTTCACTAAATATTCTACTAATCTCCCATCCTATAATAATTCCATTAGTTTCATTATAATTGGAACGTTGCATCAACTTATCAAATTCATTAAAAATGGAAGCATTTGAAGTATGTTTTTTTGCATAAGCTCGATTTTTTGTAATAGACCACGAAATTGAATGTGTGTATATGCTATCGAAACAATTTGCAATATCGGTTATCCATAGGTGCTTAAATTTTTTTTCAAACTCTAAAAATTCATTAGAATTATAATATTGATAAATTCTAGAATAATTATATGAAAAATAAGAAACATAATATTGAGTTGTTTTGTCATCATTATTTTCAATAATTTGACCTGATTTGAATTTATATTTTTTTTCTAATCGATTATTTTCATATACAGTACTCGATATTTTATGAGGATACCTTAGGCTTGTCTCTTGCCCTTTTGTAAGAAGTTTAATTAATAATGAATCATATTTTTCTAAAAATTGACATGCTTGTATTTGAATACGAGGATGAGGAATGGAAATATGCCGAACAGAATTTTCTGTTTTATATACTGTATAGCTATATGGTATAGATTGGCTTATTACATGGTGGTCGCAAAATATTTTTTTATATAAATCATGTATTAAGGATTTTTTATCTTGATGTTCGTGTAATAAGAAAAATCCATCATTATTAAATATAATAGGTAATTCAAATGGCAAAACTTCTGACAAAAGAGCCCGATGATATTTTCTAAAATTAATGTTTAGTTTAGCCATTTTTCCATATCGTAGTTATTTTCATAAATTCAACATATTTATATGTTAATATAGTTTTATTTTTAAATCCATGTGTAAAGGTTCTTTTGTATACCTCTTTTTTTTGATTTTTTGATAATGTCGAGTTATAGATACAAATTTGTAGAAATTTATCTAAATTATAAAGAGACCCATTTTCTTCTGGATTTGCATAAGGGTAACTAAAATAGATTCCTGCTTTTATTTGCCCTTTTGTTAGTTTTTTATTCATAATATAATTATGAGTAAGAAATATTATTCTCTTCTTTAATAAAGTAAAATCTCTAGTTTTTTCATAATTTAAAAATGATTTTTTAATTTTTTCTTTAAACCTATTAATTTTATGTGGGGATAAATCTAAATTTACTTTTCGATATTTTTTTGGATCTTTTTCATCATGAATAGTAAACTCATATCCTAAAAAAGTAAATTTCATAGGCTGAGATAAAAATTGTCCTTTTTGTAGTTCTAGTTCATAATTTTTTGCTTTCTCTTTTTTTAACTCTATATTTCCAATAGGTTTAAGAAGCCTATCTACATCTAATTGTAGATTATTATCATACGGGCAAAGAATAAAAATATCATCAACATATCTAGAATAAAAAATAACATTTTTATCATTACTTATAATATTATCAATTTGAAATGCAAATATTTCAGCAAGAGTAGAGCTTAAGGCAATCCCTCTTGGAAGTCCTATTTTTAAATCAATACAATAAGATAAAAATTCCAAAATAAACTTTTGACTAATAAAGCTTATTTTATCATTATTTTCTATTTCTTTCTTTAAGTACTCACAATCAATAGACTCATAGAAATGATGAATATCTTTACGATAAATTCTAAGGTTTATATTGTCTTTCAACATAGATTTTATGTTATAAATAATATCATTTCTACTAAGGTATTTAATATTATAAACTCTTTTCAACTCTTGATTGCATATATCTAAAATTAACGCACATTGAATATTAGTAGGAGTGTATACAACTTTATTATTTATTTTTTGTGATAATTCGCTCCATGGTTGGTGCGATATATAATGATGATTAATCATATTCCATAATATTGCAGATCCTGCAGAAGATCCGTTATATTTTTCTGTGAAAATTTTATCAATATAATTTTTTCCCCATTGATATTTTTTCATTAAGATTCCTAGTAGAGTTTAAATTTGTATGTTGGTTAAATAAGAAATTAGTTATTTAAACGTTGCCACTCCTTCATCAACCT
>JAGOWQ010000037.1 GCA_018060185.1 Leptotrichiaceae bacterium
CATTGTAATAGATGTGGGAATAAACAGAGTGGATGGAAAGCTTTGTGGAGATGTAGATTATGAAGAAGTATTTTCTAAATCTTCCTTTATAACTCCAGTACCTGGAGGAGTAGGTCCTATGACCATAGCAAGTTTAGTAAAAAATACTTTTAAGTCTTATAAAAAAAATATGGAAAAAATATAAAAAATATAATAATATATAGTATAAAAAGTATTGAAAGTAATATAAAAATAGGAGGAAAAATTTAATGAATGATAAAATTAAATTTATAAAAGATTTGGCAGCAAGTATGAACGAAAATAAAATAGATACAGTAAAATATGAGGACACTAATTTTGAAGTTCAACTAATAAAAAGAGAAAAAGAAAGAAGAACTGTTGTTTATGGCGGAGCACCTATTTCAGGAAATATTCCAGCAAAAGAAACAGCATCTACTCCTGTATCAGTTACACCAAAAGAGATAGATGTAGAAATAAGTGGGACTAAAATAGAATCTCCAATGGTAGGAACATTTTATATAGCTCCATCACCTACTTCTGATCCTTTTATAAAAGAAGGAGACAGTGTTACAGAAGGGCAAACTTTATGTATAGTTGAAGCAATGAAATTGATGAATGAAGTAAAATCTTCAGTATCAGGGAAAGTAAAAAAAATATTAGTAAAAGATGGAGATACAATAAAAAAAGGGCAAGCATTAGTTATTATAGAATAACAAAGGAAGGTGTAATATAATTGGACGAACAGAGGATTTGGATAAAGGTGATTTTGTTATTAGCTTTACTATTTTGTTTAGGATTTTTTTCAGCGGCAGAAACAGCTTTAACCTCTTTAAGAAGAATACATATAGGAGATACAAAGCAAAAAAATAAAAAAGAAATAGTGTTGTTAAATTTATGGCTTAAAAATCCCAATGAATTGCTAGTTACGCTTTTGTTTGGGAAAACAATCTCTTACTTATTATTAATTTCAACAACTACATTACTACTAGAAAATTACTATTTTTCAAATTTTGGAAAAACATTAAATAGTTATATTTATATGCTTATATCGTTTACAGTAATTGGCGCTTTTATGCTTATTTTTACAGAAATAATACCAAGAGCATACGCTAAAAATAATGTGTCTAAATTATCAGGAGCATTAATAGTACCGTTAAATACTTTAAGGATTATTTTAAGGCCTTTTACACTTATATTTTTAGAAATTTCAAAATTTATTTTAAAATTATTTAAAGTTAAACTTGAAGATAAAATGTTTGAATTGACAGAGGAAGATATAAAGATATTTGTAAAAGAAGGGACTGAAAGCGGAGCTATAGAAGAAGGAGAAGAAGAAATGATACACAGTATATTTGAATTTTCTGATACTACTGTGAAAGAAATTTTAACACCAAGAACAACTGTATTTGCTTTAGACATGAAAAAGAGTTTGGGGGAAGTATGGGATGAGATTGTAGAGCAGGGATTTTCAAGAATACCTGTGTATAATGAAACAATAGATAAAATAATTGGTATTCTACATATGAAAGAATTATTTAAATATAACAAAGAAAAAGATGCAAATGTAAAAGTAAAAGAATTAGTAAAAGAAGCTTATTTTATTCCAACGACTAAAACGTTAGTAGAACTTTTAGAAGAATTTAAAATAAAACAGATTCATATGGCAATTATTATTGATGAATATGGAGGAACTCTGGGAATTATTACAATTGAGGATTTATTGGAAGAAATAGTGGGAGAAATAAGAGATGAATTTGATCAAGAGGAAGAGAGTATACAGCAAATTAGAGAAACTATATATGATATAAAAGGAGATACATTAATAGAAGAACTAAATGATGAAGTCTCTATAGATATACCTATCTCTGAAGAATACGACACTGTTTCAGGATACGTTCAAGATAAATTGGGAAAGGTAGCAGAAGTATCTGACCAAGTAAAGGGAAATGGATTTATATTAAAGGTTATGGACGTAAACAATAAAAGGATAGAAAAAATAAGAGTTATAGTTACAGAAAACAACAATGAGGAGAGAAGTGATGGAGGAGACACTTAGGCCTAGAGTTAGAGTGGCTGGAATACTAATAGAAAATAATAAAATATTGTTAATAGAGCATTTAAAAAAAAATAAAAAATACTGGCTAGTCCCAGGAGGTGGAGTAGATTGGGGAGAAAGTACAGCAGAAGCTTTGATTAGGGAATATAAAGAAGAAACCAACTTAGATATAACTGTTGAAAAATTTTTATTTTTATCGGAAACAATAGCTCCTGATAAAAAAAAACATGTAATAAATTTATATTTTCAAATAAAAATAATAAAAAATTCTATTTATAATATGAAATTAGGAGATGAGAGAAATCTTACTGATTTAAAATTTATTACAAAGGAAGAAATTGAAAATATAAAATTGTATCCAAATATAAAAACACAATTAATTCAGTTATTAAATGAAGAAAAAATAGCCCCATATTTAGGATTATTATGGGATAAGTAGGAGGAAAAACGTGAAAAACCAAGATAAAGAAGTTATAGAAAAATTAATAAGGGCTATCCCTGATTTTCCAGAAAAAGGAATAATTTTTAGAGATATTACAACAGCTCTAAAAGATAAAAGAGGATTGGAAATAATAATAGGTGATTTTACAGAAAGATATAAAGATAAAGGAATAGACTATGTTTTAGGTGCAGATGCAAGGGGATTTATATTTGGAGCAGCCATTGCTTATAATATAGGAGCAGGATTTGTTCCTGCAAGGAAACCAGGTAAATTACCTGCAGAAACAGTATCAGTAGAATATGAATTAGAATATGGAACAAACAGAATAGAAGTGCATAAGGACGCCTTTGGAAAAGGGGTAAAAGTTTTAATAGTAGATGATTTACTGGCTACAGGGGGAACCGCCGGAGCCATGGTAAAATTAGTGGAAGAATTAGGAGCGGAAGTATACGAATTAGCTTTCCTTATTGAATTAAAAGAATTAAATGGACGGGAATCATTAAAAAAATATCCAGTTTATTCTCAACTTCAATATTAGTAAATTCCTAAAATGAGGAGGGCGAAAAAGCCCTCGTTTTTAGTAGAAAGAAATATTTATAAAAGGAGAGAGGTCATATGGAAGATCATAAAGAGTTATTGCAAAGATTAGTAGAGAAAATAAAAGAAAATAATTTGGATATTGATTTAAATAAAATATTAGAAGCTTATATATTAGCCAATGAATCTCATATAGGTCAAAAAAGAAGAAGTGGAGAAGACTATATATTACATCCTATAGAAGTTGCTGAAATATTGGTTGATATGAAAATGGATACAGATACTATTGTTGCAGGAATATTGCATGATGTAGTAGAGGATACTTTAATAACACTTCCTGATATAGAATATACTTTCGGAAAAGATGTAAGAAAATTAGTTGATGGAGTAACAAAACTTAGAAATTTGCCAAAAACAGATAGTAAAAAAATAGAAAATATAAGAAAAATGGTTGTTGCAATGTCAGAAGATATTAGAGTTGTAATTATAAAATTAGCTGATAGACTTCACAATATGAGAACATTAAAATATATGAGTTCTGATAAGCAACAGATAAAATCAAAAGAAACACTAGAAATATACGCTCCTATTGCACATAGAATAGGAATGGCGAAAATAAAGTGGGAACTCGAAGATATAAGTTTTAGATATTTATATTCTTTAGAATACAGAGAAATTAGCGATTTAGTTAATTCAAAAAGAGAAGAACGAGAAGAGTACACAGCTAAAATAATAGAAAAAATAGAGAAAGAGTTAGAAAAAAATAAAATAAAAGGTGAAGTTACTGGAAGAGCCAAACATTTATATAGTATTTACAGAAAAATGATAGAAAAAGAGAAAAAATTTGCCGATTTAAACGATTTAATAGCTATTAGAATAATGGTGGATAAAGAAGTAGAATGTTATAATATTTTAGGAATAATACATAATTTATTTATACCTGTATCAGGGAGATTTAAAGATTATATAGCTGTTCCTAAATCTAATGGTTATCAGTCTATTCATACAACGGTAAAAGGGCCTAATGATCAAAATATTGAAATACAAATAAGAACTCATAATATGCATAGAATAGCTGAAGAAGGAGTCGCAGCACATTGGAAATATAAAGAAAAAAAATCTAAAGCGAAAAATGAAGAGTATTATGCAGCAGTAAAAAAAATAATAGAAACAAATGTTGAAAATCCTGAAAATTTTGCTCAAAAAGTTACGGGTAGTTTACTTAATCAAACTATTTTTGTTTTTACACCTAAAGGAGATGTAGTTGAATTACAAAATGGTTCTACTTCACTTGATTTTGCTTTTCAAGTTCATACTCAAATAGGATATAGGACAATAGGAGCTAAAGTAAATGAAAAAATAGTTCCATTGGATCAAGTCCTTGAAAATGCTGATAAAGTTGAGATACTTACATCTAAAAATACTAAAGGTCCAGGAAAAGACTGGATAAATATGGTAAACAATAGCAGCTCAAAATCTAAAATAAGAAAATGGTTCAAAGACAAAGAATTTGAAGAAAAAAGTAAAGAGGGAGAGCAAATTTTAGAGAGAGAATTTGAAAAACTAGGAATAAAGTTTAAAGAATTAGAAGAGGACGAAAGAGTATTTCTGTACATGAAGAAATTCAATGTAGGGACACTAAATATGTTATGTTATAAATTTGCTGTTGGTGATTTGTCTTTAGATGGTTTTATGAAAAAATTTGAAGTAAAAGAAGAGAAAAATATAGAGCAGGTTTTAGAAGAAGAGACAGAAAAAGGAAATAAAAGAAAAGAAAATAGTCAAGGTGGAGTAAGAATATCAGGAAGCGAAAATACAATGTATAGATTTGCAAAATGTTGTAGTCCGTTACCAAGTGATGACATAAGAGGATATGTTACAAGGGGTAGAGGAATAGCTATACACAGGTCAGATTGTGAAAACTTTATTTCTCTAATGAAATATGAACCTGATAGAGAAGTGGATGTCTACTGGGATGAAGAAGGCATGAACTCCAATACCGCAAAATATCAATATAATTTTACTTTGAAAACATATGATAGATCAGGATTGTTATTAGATATAATAAGAATTTTAAATGAATATAAAATGGAAATTGTAAATGTAAATACTAATTATATTAAAGAAAATGGGAATAAATTATGCTTAATACATTTTGGAATAATGATTAGGAGAAGAGAAGATTTTGATAGACTTGCAAATAATTTAATGTCTATGAGAGACATGATAGATATTATAAAAAAATAGAAAGGGAAAATATAAAAAATAAAATGAATCCGATAAAATTTAAAAAAGAATTTAGTTGTGGTAATGCTAGGGCAGGAGAAATAGAAACTCCTCATGGGAAAATAAAGACACCTGTTTTTATGCCAGTTGGAACACAAGCGACTGTAAAAACATTAACAAAAGAAGAATTAGAAAAAATAAATTCACAGATTATTTTAGGAAATACATATCATCTTTATTTAAGACCAGGTGATGAATTAATAAATGATTTTGGGGGACTTCATAAGTTTATGAATTGGAATAGACCAATTTTAACAGATAGCGGGGGATTTCAAATTTTTAGTTTAGGAGAACTTAGAAAAATTGAAGAGGAAGGAGTACATTTTAGATCACATTTAGATGGATCAAAACATTTTTTAACTCCTGAAAAATCGATAGAGATTCAAAATAATCTTGGTAGTGATATAATGATGGTTTTAGATGAATGTCCACATGGAATGTCTTCAGTGGAATATTTAATCCCGTCAATAGAAAGAACTACAAGATGGGCTAAAAGATGTATAGATGCCAATAGGAATAAAAATAAGCAAGGATTATTTGCTATAGTTCAAGGAGGTATATATGAAGATTTAAGGGATAAAAGCTTTGAAGGATTAAAAGAATATGATGAAGGTTTTTCTGGATACGCTATAGGAGGACTAGCAGTAGGAGAGCCTAGAGAAGACATGTATAGGATATTAAAATACATTACCCCTAAATTACCTGAAAATAAACCTAGATATTTAATGGGAGTAGGAGAACCACTAGATATGCTTGAAGCTGTTGAACACGGAGTAGATATGATGGACTGTGTTCATCCAACAAGAATAGGAAGACATGGAACAGTATTTACAAAATATGGACGTTTAGTTATAAAAAATGCATCTTATTCAAGAGATGATAGACCTCTAGATGAGTGTGACTGTTATGTTTGTAAAAATTATACAAGGGCATATATAAGACATCTATTTAAAGCAGGAGAAATATTAGGTCAAAGATTAGCTACATATCATAATCTACACTTTCTTTTAAAATTGATGGATGATGCAAGAACATCAATTTTAGAAGATAGATTTATAGAATTTAAAGAAATATTCATAAAAAATTATACAGAAGGTAAAAATAGCGAATGGATAAAGCCAAAAAGTTATTGATATAAAACTTAAAATGAAAAGCTAATTTTATACTATATTTAATAAAAATATAAAAAATATTAGAAAAAGGTGAATAATATGGATTATAATAAATATTTAGAATTATCAAAAATGGCAATAAAAGAAAAAAAAGCTGAAAAAGTATTTAAAAATGGAAAAGTATTAAATGTATTTACAGAGGAAATAATAGAAGGGGACATTGCTGTTTCTAATGGGATAATAGTTGGAGTTGGTAGTTATTCTGGATGTGAAGAAATAGATATAAGTGGAAAATATGTAGTTCCAGGATTTGTTGATAGTCATTTACACTTGGAGTCAACAATGGTTGAACCTAAAGAATTTTTAAAGGAAGCTGTAAAATCAGGGACAACTACTTTTGTAGTTGATCCTCATGAAGCAGCTAACGTATCTGGAAATGATGGAATAGACTATATTTTAAATCAAACAGAAAAAACATTGGGAAATGTTTTTGTAATGATACCTTCATGTGTTCCTGCTACTTCCTTTGAAGATAATGGAGTTATTCTTTATGCTAAAGATATGGAAAAATACTTGAAAAATCCGAGAGTATTAGGATTGGCAGAAGTAATGGACACAAGGTCTGTAATAACGGGAGAAGAAAGCATGATGAAAAAGCTTGATTTATTTAAAGACAAAAATATTGATGGACATGCACCATTATTAAATGATTATGACCTATCAGCTTACGCTCTTTCTGGAGTTAGAAGTGATCACGAGGCATATACTTATCAGTATGCTAAAAAAGAAGTAGAAAGAGGGATGTATGTCTTTATAAGAGAGGGAAGTGCTGCAAAAAATCTTGAAGCAATAGTAAAAGGGATAGTTAATGAAAATGCTTCCACAGAAAGATATTGTTTTTGTACAGACGATAAGCATATAGAAGATATAATATTGGAAGGGCATATCAGTTACAATATAAGAAAGACAATAGAAATGGGAATAAATCCTATAAAAGCATATAAAATGGCTACAATACAAAGTACACAATGTATAGGAAAAGGAAAAAGTATTGGTGCGATTGCTCCAGGATACAAAGCAGATTTTGTAGTATTAAATGATTTTGAAAAAGTAGACATTAATAGCGTTTATTTTAACGGAGAAAATGTTGAAAAATTATTAGAATTAGAACGAGAAATTGCAGCATGCCCTGAACATTTAAAACAGACAGTAAAAGTAAAAGATTTTAATAGAGATAAACTTATTTTAAAAGTTAAAAAAGAAAAATTTCCTATAGTAAATACTATTCCAGGGGAAGTAGTAACTGAAAAAATAGTAGAAGAAATACCTATAGAGTACAATAACGAAGAAAAAATATTTAAAGCAAATGAAATATATAATAAGATAGCTGTTATTGAAAGACATAATAATACAGGAAAAGTGGGAGTAGGAGTTTTAAAAGGATTTGGTATTAAAAATGGAGCAATAGCTTCTACTGTGGCACATGACTCACACAATATAGTTGTTGTAGGTGATAATGATAGAGATATGGAGCTTGCAGTTCAAGAATTAATAAAAGTTCAAGGAGGATATACTATAATAGAAAAAGGTAGCGTTGTAGATACTCTTCCACTAGTAATAATGGGACTTATAAGTGATAAACCATACGAGGAAGTTAATAAAAAATTAAAAAAAATGATAAATTATTCGAGAAAAATGGGAATAAATGAAAAGATAGATCCCTTCATAAATTTATCTTTTATGGCACTTCCTGTTATTCCTGAATTAAGAGTAACTTCTAGAGGAATATATGATGTTGTTGAAGATAAGTTTTTATTGGAGGATTAAAATTAAAAAAATTATAGTTAAATAATATAGGAAATGATAAAAATAATGTTTTACAAAATATTTTATATTAATTAATAGAGTGTTAATTTGACAATTTGTATAAATTTTTTGTATAATGGGAGTATTATGGATAAATTAGATGATTTTTTGAAATATTCTATACTTTTTTTATATTATCGTGAACTTTTTTCTAAAAAACAGAAAGAATATTTAGAACTCTATTTAGAAGAAAACAGTACTCTCAGTGAAATTGCAGAAAAATATAATGTAACAAGACAAGCAGTTTTTGATAATATTAAAAGAGGGTTTAAACAGTTGGACGATTATGAAAAAAAATTAGGAATATTTGAAAAAGAAAAAGAGTTAAAAGAAAAATTAGAAAAATTGAAAAATAATTTTACAATGAAAAATTTAGAAAAAATAATAGAAGATTTTGATTATAATGAGGTGTATTAATAGATGTTTAATAACTTAGGTGATAGGTTTAAAGATATTTTCAAAAAAATAAGTGGACAAGGCAAACTTACAGAATCAAATATTAAAGATGCTTTGAGAGAAGTAAGGCTTGCTTTACTTGAAGCCGATGTAAACTACACAGTTGCAAAAAAATTTATTGCAAAAATAAGAGACAAGGTCATTGGAGAAGAAGTAATCTCTGGTGTTAATCCTACACAACAGTTTGTGAAAATTGTAAATGATGAATTAGTGGAAGTATTGGGAGGAACAAATGTTCAAATAGCTAAATCCATTAAAAATCCTACAATAATAATGTTGTCAGGTCTTCAAGGAGCTGGAAAAACTACGTTTGCAGGTAAATTATCAAAATATTTAAAATCTAAAGGAGAAAAACCATTTTTAATTGGAGCGGATGTTTATAGACCTGCGGCTAAAAAACAGTTGATGGTATTAGGAGAGCAGGTAAAGGTTCCCGTGTTTACTATAGAAGAAAGTTCAGATGTATTGCAAATATGTAAGAAAGGATTAGAAGAAGCAAATAAGGCTAATGCTACTTATGTAATAATGGATACAGCAGGTCGTCTTCATATAGACGAACAGCTTATGAATGAATTGAAGGATATAAAAGATAGTTTTAATCCACATGAGATATTATTGGTTGTAGATGGTATGACTGGACAAGACGCTGTAAATGTATCAAAGATATTTAACGATCAACTTGATATTACAGGGGTAGTATTAACTAAATTAGATGGAGATACTCGTGGTGGAGCTGCGTTGTCTGTTAAAGAAGTGTCAGGAAAACCTATAAAATTTATAAGTGAAGGAGAAAAATTAGATGATATAGCACCGTTTCATCCTGATAGGCTTGCCTCAAGAATATTAGGAATGGGAGATGTAGTATCTTTAGTTGAAAAAGCCCAAGAAGCAATTGATGAAAAAGAAGCAAAAAAAATGGAAGAAAAATTTAGAAAAAATCAATTTGATTTTGAAGATTTTTTAAGTCAATTTAAGATGATAAGAAGAATGGGATCTCTTGGTGGAATTATGAAAATGATACCAGGGATTGATAGCAATGCCATTGATATAGGAATGGCTGAAAAAGAAATGAAAAAAGTAGAAGGAATTATTTTTTCCATGACTTTAGAAGAAAGAAGAAATCCCAAAATATTAAATGGGAGTAGAAAAATTAGAATTTCTAAGGGAAGCGGAGTTACAGTAAACGATGTAAATAAATTAATTAAACAATTTGAGCAGATGAAACAAATGATGAAAATGTTTAATAGTGGTGGACTTCCTGGTATGGGTGGACTAGGAAGAGTAAAAGGAAAGAAAAAAAGATAAAACAGAGATATAATAGTTTAAATTTTTTTTGAAGGGAATAAGCAATATTACTAATAATTATGATAGATATAAATAAATTAAAAATAAGGGACGTAGTACTGAACGATAGTAAGAAAATATGTGAAATATACAAACATTACGTAGAGTTTACTTCTATATCTCTTGAGATAACAATTCCAGATGTTGAAGAGATAAAAAAAAGAATAGAGAATATTCTTTCAGAAAAATATCCATATATAGTTGTAGAGGATGAAAAAGAAGGAGTTATAGGGTATGCTTATGCGAGTAAGTTTAATGAAAGAGAAGGATTTAAATATACCTCTTCTATTAGTATTTATTTAGATCCTTGTACACATTCAAAAGGGATAGGTCAAAAACTTTATGATGAACTTGAGAAAAGATTAAAAAAAATGAAAATAGTACAAATTGTTTCAGTAATTAATGGAGAAAATGAAAAAAGTATAAAATTTCATCAAAAAAATGATTTTATTAAAATAGGATGTTTTACAGACGCAGCGTATAAATTGGAAAAATGGCACGATATTTTATGGATGGTAAAAAAAATAAATAGTTTGGAAATAATATAAATAAGATTTGATATTTTAAAAATTTAAGTTAAAAGGATTAGATAATATGAAGTAAAAATTAGTATCATTAAAATTTACATATAATAAAAATATGAATTTGAGTATAACTAAATTAAAATATATAAAAAACTAGATGGTATTCTCATCTAGTTTAAGTGTATTATTTATGAAATTTAAAGAAGATATTGGACAGAATTTTTTAAAAATTATTCTTTATAAGTATCGCATCTTTTGAACCATCCAGCTAGCCATTTTTTTTCGTTTCTAGTAGGATCTGAGTTGTTCACTCTTCTTTGTAGAATAAATTTTGCAGAATCACTAAATTCAATAAGAGCAGATTTTCCTAGTTCTGTTCCTTTCATATTTTCCAATACTTGAAGTAATCCCCATCCTTGACCCTTATAACCTTCACTAGGTTTAGTCCCTTCACCTTTGAAGTTTACATAGTCAATCAAAGGATATAGACCTTTAGGTGAATTTGCCATCCTATAAAACTGTTTTCTTACTTTTTCTTTATCAACGGCTGAATTAAGTATTTTATCAAGAGAGTTTTCTAATCTTTTGTATATAAATTCTATTTGAATATCTTTTGTATTATATAAAAATTCTGTTAACTCTTCTATATCAGGATCTTTTATCTCTTTTAAAATCATTAACTCTTCTCTACTTAACCAAGGAGAAAATTCGTTTTTTACCAATGTTTTAGGTAGTTTTATATTTTTAGATTTATAGTATGATACAAGCTGAGGCAAACTTTCTTCAAATGGACCTCTTTGACCATCTTTATACCAAATAAAATGACCTATACCTAGTGAAGGAAAGTTTTCTCCTATATTCCAGTGAACTAAATTACTTTTTTTTCCACCAGCTTCATTTTTAAATATCTTTTCAGCAACTTCTTCCAATTCCTTTTTTGAAATAGATATATTAGCTTTTTCTGGTTTATAAGTGATATTATTAGGGTTGGAAACATCTATTTTTTTGTTTTTTGCCTCTAAATCTACAAATGTAAATAAAAAAATAACGATTCCTGTAAAAATTATCATCTTTTTTAAACCAAAAGGTAATTTTTTATTATTCATTTCTAAAATCCTCCTGTGTTAAATATATTTATTTGAATTTTAAAATAATTATACTATATAGCATTGTATAATACAAGTATTAAATAAATATAGTATATATCACTATTAAGTTCTTATTTAATAGAATTTATAAATTATATATGATATACTAACAAGAAAAAAGGATGTGAACTTATTTATGGAATTATCAGAAAAAATTATAGAATTATTAAAAAAATCTGAACCTATGAAATTAGGAGAAATATCAGAATATCTGGCAGAAGATAAAAAGGAAGTGGATAAAATATTAAAAAAACTTAAAACAGAGGGGGAAATAACATCTCCTAAAAGATGTTTTTATTCAATCTAGAATTAAAAGGATTAGGATTTAGAGCAATTGAAAGAGAATTTTATTTTGGTGACATATCAATTAAATAATAAAACAATTAAATAAAAAATAGTTTTCTTCGTGAAAGTTTTTTTTAATAAAAATATTTTTAAGAGAATGTTTAAAATATTATTAAAATTTAATATTAATCTTGATAAATTGAAATATTTATTAATTTATTCAAAATAGATCATGTAACAAAAAAATAGAAATTAATTTTGATAATTTAAATATAGCATTTTATGTTATTATAGTATATAATAGGTATATAATTTAAATTATAAAGGAGAAAATAAGTATGAAAAAAGTAGTGTTAATATTATCAATAATATTTATATTTTTAGCATGCGATAATAGTCAGAATGGTAAAGCAGAGAATTCTTTAATATTAAATTTGGGAGGAGAGCCTGATTCAATAGATCCGCAACTTACAACTGGTATATCAGGAGGAACGGTTGACGATTTAATAATGGAAGGATTGTTGAGAAAAAATAAAGAGGGAGAATCTGTTGCTGGAATAGCTAAAACATGGAGCGTATCGCCAGATGGTCTTAAATGGACGTTTAATCTTAGAGATGCAAAATGGTCTAACGGTGATCCTATAACAGCAAATGATTTTAGAGCAGGATGGATAAGAGCATTGGATCCTAAAACAGCTGCTGAAAATGCAGGGGTGTTATTTATGATAAAAAATGGAGAAGAATTTAATTCAGGTAAGGTAAAAGAAGAAGAAGTTGGAATAAAAGTAATAGATGAAAAAACATTAGAAGTAGAATTAGATACTCCTACTGCTTATTTTGATGATTTAGTAACGTTCAAGGCGTATATGCCTTTAAATGAAAAATTTTATAAAGAACAGGGAGATAAATATTTTACGAAACCAGAATATACTTTATCTTCAGGACCTTATTTATTAAAATCTTGGAAGCATGATTCAGAATTAATATTTGAAAAAAATCCTACTTATTGGGATGCTTCAAATGTGAAAGTAGAGAACATAACATTAAAATTAATAACTGATAGTAAAGCAGCGTTGAGTTCATTTAAAAATGGAGAATTAGATGTTGTTGGATTAACAGTGGAACAATTAGCA
>JAGOWQ010000017.1:0-33115 GCA_018060185.1 Leptotrichiaceae bacterium
TTCATGATATTTTCAAATACATTATCCATTATTTTAAATTTATCATAACCTTTTAAAAACTCTTCTTTAGCAACCTTTCCAGCAACTATTGCTAGCTCATATTTATTAGGTATTTTTGTTAATAAGTCATCTACTGTTATTTTTTCTTTCTTCATATTAGTCCTCCATCTACTTACTAATTATATCAATAAGTTCTTGACATGATTTATCCAAATTTTTATTTATAATAGTATAATCATACTTTGATTCGTATTCCAATTCAATTAATGCGTTTTTTAATCTTGTATTAATAACTTCATCAGAGTCAGTTTTTCTATTTCTTAGTCTTTCTTCTAAAACTTTCATATTTTCTGTTTTAAAAAATACCAAAATAGCATCATTTTTCTTTTTCTTTGCAATTATTGCCCCTTGCACATCTATTTCTAAAATAACATTCTGACCTTCATTAAGATTATTTTCAACAACATTTTTTAATGTACCGTAATAATTCCCATGAACATTAGCATATTCATAAAATTCGTCATTTTTTATTTTTTCTTCAAATTCTTCTTTTGTTATGAAAAAATAATCTTTTCCTTCTATTTCTCCTAATCTAGATTTTCTAGTAGTAGCAGAAATAGATAATGGTATACCCAACCTGTCTTTTACTATTTTTGTAACTGTTGATTTTCCAGAACCACTTGGTCCAGATACAATAATCAATTTCCCCTTCATACTCATATCACCTTTAATAGAATTATCTTTCATTTTGCTCAATCCTTTGAATTAGAGTTTCTACATTTACTGCAGACAATATTATGAATCCATTGTCCATAATTATTATTGCTCTAGTTTTTCTTCCTGCAGTGGCATCTATTAGTATATCTTTATTTTTAGCATCTTCTCTAAGCCTTCTTGCAGGAGCTGTATCAGGAACAATTATGCTTATTACATGTTCATCTATAACAAAATTATTAAATCCTATATTTAAAGTTTTCACATATACTCCTTAATTATGATTGTGGGAAATTTACAATTTTAATATCTAAGTAAATTTCCCATTCATAAATCTTGTTATTCTTTTATAGTTTCAACTGCTATTTCATTATTTTCTATTACTGCATCACTTTTTAAAGAAACTCTTATGTTTTTATATTCTCTAAATCCTGTACCTCCAGGCATTTTCTTACCAATAATTACATTTTCTTTCATTCCTTCTAAATTATCTGTCTTACCTTCTATAGCTGCATTGGCAAGTACTTTTGTTGTTTCTTGGAATGAAGCTGCTGAGATAAAACTTTCCGTGTTAACTGCTGCTTTAGTTATACCTTGTATTACTGGCTCGTAAGTTGCTGGTCTTTTACCATTAGAAACTAATATTTCATTCTCTTTTTCAACATTTTTCTTATCAATCAATTCATCTTCTAAAAATAATGAATCTCCTGAATCTTTAATTTTTATTTTCTGGAACATCTGTTTAACTATTACTTCTATATGTTTATCATTAACCGTAACCCCTTGCTCTCTATATACTTGCTGTACTGACTCTAGGACAAACTGTTGTGCTTCAACAAGTCCTTTAATTTTAAGTATATCATGAGGTGATACTGGTCCATCTGTTATTTTTGATCCTTTTTCTATTAACATTTCATTTGTAACAACTAGATGTTCTCCTACTGGAACTGTATATTCTTTAATTTCATCCCCTGTTTCAGGATCTACAATTAAAATTAATCTCATTCCTTTTTTCTTTCTATCTGAGAATATTACTCTTCCTGCTACTTCAGATAGTGTAGCTTTTCCTTTAGGATTTCTTGCTTCAAATAACTCTTGTACTCTTGGAAGTCCTCCTGTAATATCTTTATTTCCTTCACCTGTTTTAAGTATTTTAGCTATTATTTGCCCTTTTTTAACTTTTTCTCCCTCTTTAATCATCAAATAAGCTCCATAAGGTATATTATATTCCGCTAATTTTTTATTTTTAGAACCATATATAATAATTCTAGGATTAACATCACTACTTTCTACAGGTTTAATTGCTATTCTTTCTGTAACTCCGTATTTTATGTCTACATTTTCTCTTACATAGATATCTCTAAATTCTATCTTCCCTGCTTCAGAAGTTATAATAGGTACTTGATATGGATCAAATTCAACTAAAATTTGCCCTTTTTTTACTGAAGCTCCGTCTTTTACTTTTAATATCGAACCAGAAGGAATTTCATATCTATATTTTCCTATTATTAATCTTCCTGTTTGAGATACTACTATTTCTTCTCCGTTATCATTTTCTAGTATTATAATATCTTTAAATTTAATTTTTCCAGAAATATCTGCTTTATAATCAGATTGAACTGAAGCCGCCGTGGCAACTCCTCCTGTATGGAATGTACGCATAGTAAGCTGTGTTCCTGGCTCTCCAATTGACTGTGCTGCTATTACTCCTACAGCTTCTCCTTTTAATATTTCTTTATGATTAGATAAATCTAATCCATAACATTTTTTACATACTCCTTTTTCTAATTTACAAGTTAATGGAGTTCTTATCTTTACTTCTCTTATTTCTAAATCATCAATTTTTTTAATTAAATCATCTCTAACTAGAGTATTTCTAGGTGCTATTAATTCACCATCTAAAATTAAGTCCTCTGCTAAAGTTCTACCGTATATTCTTTCACTTAATTTTTCAATTATATTTCCTGAATCCATTAAGTCTGATACAATAATCCCTTCTTCACAACCACAGTCGTCATGGTTTACTATAACTTCATGTGATATGTCAACAAGTCTACGAGTCAAATACCCAGAATCCGCTGTTCTTAGTGCTGTATCTGCAAGTCCTTTTCTAGCTCCGTGAGAGGACATGAAAAATTCTAATATATTAAGTCCTTCTCTAAAATTAGCTTTTATAGGCATCTCAATTATTCTTCCTTGAGTATCTGCCATAAGCCCTCTCATCCCTCCAAGCTGTCTCATTTGGGCTATAGAGCCTCTAGCTCCTGAGTTAGCCATCATATAAACTGGATTAAATTCATCTAAATTATCCATCATATCTTTTGTTACTTTATCAACAGCTTCAGACCATATTGCAACTGTTCTTCTATATCTTTCTGCATCAATTATTTCTCCAGTTTTATATTGCTCTTCTATTGTTGTTACTTGTCTTTCTGCATCTTCTAATATTCCTTTTTTAGTTTCAGGTATTTCAAGATCTTCTATTCCTACAGTAATTCCTGCTAAAGTTCCATGATGAAATCCAAAATCTTTTATTTTATCTATTAACTGTGAAGTTTTATCAAAACCAAATTTTTTATATAAATCAGATATTAATTTACCTAATTCACCTTTACCAAATGTTATTCCATAATTTCTTACTTCTTTAGGTAACATTGTGTTAAAAATCAATCTTCCTGGAGTAGTTTCCACTATTTCACCATCAATTCTTACATTAACTATAGAATGTGTTCCTACTTGTCCAGTTTGATAAGCTGTAATCAATTGATTTTTATTTGAGAAATTCTTACCTTCCCCTTTTTCACCTTTTCTCTCTTTTGTCATATAATAACAACCCATAACCATATCTTGAGAAGGTACTGCTATCGGTTTACCACTTGAAGGTGCAATTATATTATTTGTAGCTAACATTAGTAACTTAGCTTCCATTTGTGCTTCTTGAGATAATACTAAATGAACTGCCATCTGGTCTCCATCAAAATCGGCATTAAATGCTGAACACACTAATGGATGCAATCTTATAGCTTTACCTTCAATTAGAGTAGGTTCAAAAGCTTGTATGGAAAGTCTATGTAGTGTTGGAGCACGATTTAATAGTACAGGATGATTTTTAATTATTTCTTCTATTAATTCCCATACACTTTCATCTTCTTCTTCAACCATTTTTTTTGCTATTTTTATATTTGAAGCCAATTCTCGTTTTACTAGTTCTCTCATTAAAAAAGGTTTATAAAGCTCCAATGCCATTTTTTTAGGTAGTCCACACTGATTCATTTTCAAATTAGGTCCAACTACTATAACAGATCTTCCAGAATAATCAACCCTTTTCCCAAGTAAGTTTTGTCTAAATCTTCCTTGTTTCCCTTTTAACATATCGGATAAAGATTTTAATTCTCTATTATTTTGAGTAACTAAAGGTTTTCCTCTTCTACCATTATCTATCAATGCATCTACAGCTTCTTGTAGCATTCTTTTTTCATTTTTTATTACAATTTCAGGTGCTTTTATTGCCATCAATTTTTTCAATCTTATATTTCTATTTATCACTCTTCTATATAAATCATTTAAATCAGATGTTGCAAATCTTCCACCATCTAATTGAACCATAGGTCTCAAATCAGCAGGTATTACTGGTAATATTGTCAAAATCATCCATTCTGGTCTATTTTTTGCAACTATAAGATCTCTTACTATCTTTAATCTTTTAACTATTTTTTTTCTTTTTTGAGATGAATTTACAATTTCCATTTCTTTTTCTAATTCATGCTCAAGTTCTTTTAAATTTATTTCTTCTAATAATTTTAAAATCCCTTCAGCTCCCATTTTTGCTGTAAATCCATTTTTATATTGACTTTCATATAATTTATATTCTCTATCTGTTAATATTTGCCCTCTTTCAAGTTCTGTTTTACCTTTATCAGTAACTATATATCTTGAAAAATATAACACTGATTCTAATTCTTTTGTACTTATCCCAAGTAAAAGACTCATTTTATTTGGAGTTCCTTTAGAATACCATATATGTGCTATTGGTGTTGCTAATTTTATATGACCCATTCTTTCTCTTCTTACTTTTGAAGTAGTAACTTCTACTCCACATTTTTCACAAGTCATTCCTTTGTATCTCATTCTTTTATATTTTCCACATGAACATTCATAATCTTTTGATGGCCCAAATATCTTTTCGCAAAATAGTCCATCCATTTCTGGTTTTAATGTTCTATAGTTTATTGTTTCCGCTTTTGTTATTTCTCCATACGACCACTCTAAAATCTTATCAGGTGATGCTAATTTTATTTGAATACTATCAAAATCTCTTATACTCATTAATAAGAGCCTCCTCAATATTAATTTCCACTTTTTTCAGAAAAAAATAGATAAAAACTATTAACTCAAATTTTACACATAAAATTATTAGTTTATGTGTAAAATTTAAGATGAACTAAAAAAACCTAATATTATGTAATTAAAATCCTATTCCTACATGACCATTTACTCCATGTCTTCCGATTCCTATCCCAGCTCCTAAAGAACATGAAATTAATGATAATCCCATTAATATTACTAAAATTACTTTTTTCATATTTGCCTCCTTAGCAATTTTAATTTATACATTCAAAATTTTAAAAAGAAAATTATGCATCAATATTTTTGTCTAGTTCAATTGCTTCCCCTTCTTTATCATAAAGAGCTACATCCAAACCTAAAGATTGGAATTCTTTTATTAATACTCTAAAAGACTCTGGTGCGTCGGCTTCAGGCATTGCTTGTCCTTTTACTATTGCTTCATATGTTTTTGTTCTTCCGTTAATATCATCTGATTTTACTGTGAGCATTTCTTGTAATATATTTGATGCTCCATATGCTTCAAGAGCCCAAACTTCCATTTCTCCAAGTCTTTGTCCTCCAAATTGAGCCTTACCTCCAAGTGGTTGCTGTGTAACTAATGAGTAAGGTCCTATTGCTCTAGCATGCATTTTATCTTCAACTAAATGGTGAAGTTTTAGCATATACATTCTTCCTACAGTTACAGGATTATCAAACGGTTGTCCACTTCTTCCATCTATTAACTTAACTTTTCCAGTTCTACTATATCCAGATTCTTCTAAATAGTCTTTTACATCTTCTTCTTTTGCACCATCAAATACAGGTGTTGCAATATATTTATTTATATCTCCTATTGCTAGCCCTAAATGAACTTCAAGTACTTGACCTATATTCATACGTGATGGTACCCCTAATGGATTCAAGCATACATCAATTGGAGTCCCATTTTCTAAATGAGGCATATCTTCAATCGGTAATACCCTTGATACAACCCCTTTATTTCCATGTCTTCCTGACATCTTATCTCCTACCATTATTTTTCTTTTTTCAGCAATATATATTCTTACAACTTTATTTACCCCTGCTTTTAGATCATCTCCACTTTCTTTTGTTAGAACTAACACATCAACTACAGTTCCTTTGACTCCATGAGGTAATCTTAATGATGTATCTCTAACATCTTTTGCTTTTTCTCCAAAAATTGCTCTTAGTAGCTTTTCTTCAGCAGGTGGCTCGCTTTCTCCTTTAGGAGTTACTTTCCCTACTAAAATATCATCTGGAGTTACATAAGATCCTATTCTTATAATTCCATTTTCATCAAGATTTCTTAAAGATTCTTCTGATACATTAGGAATTTCTCTCGTTATTTCTTCATCTCCTAATTTAGTTGTTCTTGATTCTATTTCAAAATCTTCTATATGCAATGAAGTAAATACATCGTCTTTTCTTAATCTTTCAGATATTAAAATTCCATCTTCAAAATTATATCCTTCCCATGGCATAAATGCTAAAAGTATATTTTTACCTAATGCTAAATCTCCACCAGCTGTAGAAGGACCATCAGCAATTACTTCTCCTTTTTTTACTTTTGTACCTAAATCAGTTAGAGGTTTTTGATGTAAACTCATAGATGAGTTAGATTTTTCAAAATTTAAAAGTCTATGTGTGTATCTTTCACCATTATTATCAGTTATTATTATTTTTCTTGCGTCTACATAAGTAACTTCTCCTGTTGCCTTAGCTGTTACAACTGCTCCTGAATCTATGGCTACTTTTCTTTCTAATCCTGTTCCTACAAAAGGTGCTTCCGTTTTTAATAATGGCACAGCTTGACGTTGCATATTTGATCCCATCAAAGCTCTGTTTGCATCATCGTGTTCAAGAAAAGGTATTAATCCTGCTGAAACTGACACTAACTGTTTTGGCGAGACATCTAATAAATCAACTTTTGATTTATCTATATGAACTATTTCATCTCCATATCTACAAACTACTTCATCGGTTAAAAAATTTCCATCTTCATCAATAAGTGTATCTGCTTGAGCTATGAATAATCCTTCTTCTTCATCTGCTCCTAAATATTTAATATTACTAAAATCTGCTTTACCGTTTTCAATTTTTACAAATGGTGTTTCAATAAATCCATATTTATTTACTTTCCCATAAGTAGATAGTGATCCTATAAGTCCTATGTTTGGTCCTTCTGGTGTTTCTATTGGGCAAATTCTACCATAGTGTGAATTATGAACATCACGTACTTCAAATCCTGCTCTTTCTCTAGAAAGTCCACCTGGACCTAATGCTGATATTCTTCTTTTATGTGTTAATTCTGCTAACGGATTAGACTGATCCATAAATTGAGATAATTGACCACTTCCAAAAAATTCTATGATTAACGCATTTAATGGTTTTGTATTTAATAAGCTTTGAGGTGTTAATGTAGTTATATCTTGAATAGTCATTTTTTCTTTAACCATTTTAGCCATTCTCAACATTCCACCTTTAATTTGGATGGAGAGTAATTCTCCAACTCCTCTTACTCTTCTATTTGATAAATTATCTATATCGTCTGTATACCCTTCTCCACTTAACAAATTTTTAACATAATTTATAGTTTGTAGAACATCTTCTTTAGTTAAAACTATTTCATCTTCAGGAATATTTAATTTTAATCTAACATTTATTTTGTATCTTCCAACATCTGCTAAGTCATATCTTTGTGGATTAAAAAACATTTGCTTTACTAAAGATCTAGCACTTTCAACAGTTACTAAATCTCCTGGTCTCAATTTTCTAAACACTTCTATTACAGCTTCATCATTAGTTTTAGTCGTATCATGAATTAAAGCATTAGCTATAATTCTGTCTTCAGGTTTAACTTCCCAAATAGTAATTTTTTCAATTTTATTTTCAATTAATTTTTCTATAAAAATATTATCAACTAACTCTTCTGATTCGGCTAAAAATTCTCCTGTCTCTTCATCAAGAATATCTTCAGCGACAAAACTACCTTCTATTTTTGTTTTTAATATCTCTTCTAGTTCTGTATCTTTATATTTCCCATAGTAAGTAGTCAAATCCAATTCTTTCTTTTCAAAAAAATCATCCATAATTTCAGAATTAGACGTGAAAAAATCTACTGCTTTTAGAAAAACTGTAGCTAAAACTTTCTTTCTTCTATCAATTTTTACATTTAAAATATCATTTTTATCTGTTTCAAATTCTAACCATGTTCCTTTATAAGGGATTATTTTTCCAATAAACATATCTTTACCAGTTTGAATATTTAGCTCTTTATTAAAAGTAATACCAGGCGATCTATGTAATTGTGAAACGACAACCCTCTCAGCTCCATTTATTACAAAAGTAGCTTGTTCAGTCATTAAAGGTATATCTCCAAAGTGAACCAATGTTTCTTGAATTTCTTGTGTTCTTTTATTTGTTAATTTTAATCTGACTTTCAATTGACCTGAGTATGTCTTTCCTCTTTTTTTACATTCTAATTCATCATTTAATGGTTCATCATTGTCATGAATTTCATACCATAAATATTCTAGTTTTAATAATCCGTTACTCGATTCAATTGGAAAAATTTCATTAAAAATTGCCTCGAATCCTTTATTTTCTCTTTTTTGAGGTGATATTTTAGCCTGCAAAAAATCTTCATATGAATTTACTTGAAATTCCAAAAAGTGTGGCATTTCTCCTCTATCTACTATTTTTCCAAAACTATATCTTTCAATGAGTTTGTTCATTTAAAAAATTCCTCCCTAACAATAGAACATATTTTTCATAAAAATTAATACAAAAAAGAATCAAAATAATCGTTTGAAACTCTTATTTATCAAGGCTTTTATATTTTTTTTTATATTACTTATTTTTAATAGTGGAAAAAGACACTCTCTCTAAAAGAGTGTCTTTCAATATTTATTTTTTACTATTTAACTTCTACTACTGCACCAGCACCTTCTAATTGTGCTTTTAATGCTTCGGCTTCATCTTTGGAAATTCCTTCTTTAATTGCTTTTCCACCAGCTTCAACTAATTCTTTAGCTTCTTTTAATCCTAATCCTGTGATTCCTCTTACTTCTTTAATTACTGCTAATTTAGCTGCCCCTGCTGATACTAAAATTACATCAAATTCAGTTTTCTCTTCAACAGCTGATGCTCCAGTTCCAGCTCCACCTGCTACTGCTACTGGTTGTGCAGATACTCCAAATGTTTCTTCTATTGCCTCTACTACTTCTTTTAATTCTAATACAGACATAGCTTTTAAATCTTCTATAAATTGTTCTTTATTAAATGCCATTATTATTTTTCCTCCTATTTTTATTATTTTAATATTTTTTTATTTAAGCTTCTACTGAATTCTCCTCAACAGTTTCTGTTGCTTCAAATCCATTAGTTGCCATTTTATCTGCTAAGTTAGATAATCCAACAGCTAACATTCTAACTGGTGATAATAATCCATAAGCAATTTGTCCAAGCATTTCATCTCTAGATGGTAATTTAGCTAACGCTTCAACTGTTATTGCATCAACTCTACTGCTTTCTAACATTCCACCTTTGATAACTAATTTATCTTTTAATTTTTTTCCAAAATCAAAAACTAATTTTGAAGGAGCAACCCCATCTTCATAACCTATTGCAAATGATGTAGTTCCTTCTAATAAATCATCAAAATTTGTTTCGATACCTACTTCTTTTAAAGCTATTTTCATTAATCTATTTTTAGCCACGAAGTATTCTACTCCAACTTCTCTAGCATTTTTTCTTAATTCAGTATCTTCATTAACACTAATTCCCTTGTAATCAACAAAAACCATTGCTTTTGCATCTTTTAATTTTGCAGTTAAATTTTGTACTGCTTCTAATTTAGATTGTGCTGGCAATTTTTTCACCTCCTCATAATAAAAACCTCTGAATCAAAAACAATAAGCCCAGAGGTATGTATATCTAACTATATATTTTATTAATTTATATTTGTTAAATTACCTCGGTAGGGATTATAGATTTGATATATCTACCTACTGTCTTTGGTTATACGTCAAAATATTGAAATATTTATCAGTGTACGTCAAATCGACCTAATAATTATATAATACTATACAACAAAAGTCAAGTATTTTTTTAATCCTTGACTTTTTATTTAATAAAATTTATATTATTTTGTTGAGAAAACTCCAGCTAATATAGGATCTACTTTAATTCCAGGCCCCATAGTTAAAGAAATAGCTATTGTTCTTAAGTATTGACCTTTTGATGCAGCTGGTTTTAATTTAATAATTTGATCTAAAGCTACTTTAAAATTTTCTATAACAGCTTCTTTATCAAAATTTACTTTTCCTATTGGTAAATGAATTGATCCTAATTTGTCAACTTTAAAAGCTACTTTACCTTTTTTAAATTCATTTACTGTTTGCTCTACATTTGTTGTAACTGTTCCTGATTTTGGATTTGGCATTAATCCTTTAGTTCCTAGTGTTTTTCCTAATTTACCAAGTTTAGGCATCATATCAGGAGTAGCTATAACTAAATCAAAATCTAACCATCCACCTTGAATTTTTGTTATATATTCATCGTCCCCAGCAAAATCTGCTCCTGCATCTAACGCTTTTTGAATGTTTTCCCCTGAAGTTATTACTAATATTTTAACTGTTTTACCAGTTCCATGAGGTAATACAACTGTCCCTCTTACTTGTTGATCAGCATGTCTAGGATCTACTCCCAATCTAACTGCTAATTCAACAGTTTCTAAAAATTTAGCACTCTTAGTTTCAAAAACTAAATCTAAAGCTTCCTCTGGAGTATATATTTTTAATTTATCTACTTTTTGTGCAATCTCATTATATCTCTTACCTTTTTTTGCCATTTATTATTTCCTCCTCTGTGGTCATTGGCTTTTCTTGCCTTCCACTTAAATCTAATAATTTTATTATTACTTTATATTAAAAATTAATCTTCTACTTTTATTCCCATGCTTCTTGCAGTACCTGCTATTATATTCATAGCCGCTTCAACTGAACCAGCATTTAAATCAGGCATCTTTGTTTCGGCAATTTCTTGTAGTTGTGCTTTAGTTATTATTCCAATTTTTTCTTTTACTGAATTAGCTGATCCTTTTTTAACTTTAGCAGCTTTTTTTAACAAGTCTGATGCAGGTGGAGTTTTTAACACAAATGTAAAACTTCTATCTGTATAAACTGATATTTCTACCGGTATTATAAATCCCATTTTATCTTGAGTTTGAGCATTAAACGCTTTACAAAATTCAGGTATATTAACCCCATGTTGTCCTAACGCTGGACCTACTGGCGGAGCTGGATTTGCTTTCCCTGCCTCTAATTGTAATTTAATCTTCCCGATTACTTCTTTAGCCATTTTTCCTCCTCTGTGGTAATTGAATTTTTCAAATCTCCCACTATTCTTAAATTAAATTTGCTAATCATTATTCTTTAAATACTTTTTTTAATATTCTACTTTGGATACTTCTGAATGATCTACTTGAACCGGAGTTTGTCTTCCAAAAACTTCAAGTAAAACAGTAATCTTACCATGTTCATAATCAATTTCAGCAATCTTACCTTCTTGATTCATAAATGAATCATTTTTAATAACTACAGTTTCTCCTATTTTCAATTCTATATTTAGATTATTGAAACTTTCTACGCCAATTTTAGATAGTAGATTTGCCGCTTCTTCATCAGATAAAGGTATCGGATCACTCCCTACACCCACAAAACCTGTAACCCCATTAGTATTTCTAATTACATACCAAGCTTCACTATCTACACGATATCCTAAACCTAATTCATTTTCTTCTTTAACCGACTGCATTTCAACCATAACATAACTTGGAAAAAGTTTTCTAGGTACTTTTACCATTTTGCCTCTTTTTTCTTCCAAAACTTCCTCTTCAGGAACTAATATCCTAAAGACTCTATCAGTTAAATTTAAAGACTCTATTCTTTTTTCTAAATCTGTTGCTACTTTTTTTTCATATCCAGAATAAGTATGTATTATATACCATTTTTTTTCGTATAAAACTTCTTCTTTTTCCTTGTCTATTTCTATTTTTTCAGTCACTATAAAGCGCCTCCTAAAATACTTTTCAAAGTAGTAGTCAAACTATTTAATATAAAATCAAACGACACATCAAAAGTAAGAGTCAATAAAGCTACAAAAATAGTTATCAATAAAACTATAACTGTAACATGAAAAACTTCTACTTTATCTGGCCAATGTATTTTTTTATATTCATTAATTAGGTTTCTATAAGCTTCCGCTATATTAAATTTACTCATTTAAAAACACTCCATAAAATTAAAATGGCAGGCCAGACAGGAATCGAACCCGTAACCCCCGGTTTTGGAGACCGATGCTCTACCAATTGAGCTACTGACCTATTTTAGTACTAATTATTATACTACTTAACTTCTCTATAAAGAGAATGTCTTTTTAGCACAGGATTATATTTTCTCATTTCTAATCTTTCAGGATGAGTTTTTTTATTTTTAGTTGTTACATAATGTCTCAACTTAGTTTCTGTGCACTCCAAAATTACTTGTACTCTCATGACTTCTATCCCTCCCAATAACATATTGGTATTACCAGAATAAACTAGCTCGTTTATTCTAACATAGCCTTTAATTATTGTCAAGTTTTTTATATTTTTTTCTTTGAATAGCTTCTTGATTACTGAAAAATTTCAAATTCAATAGATTCAAACTCTTTTTCATTTAAATCTCCTTTTCCTAGAATAGAAATTTTACCATTTCTTTCTATTCTCGAAACTTTATACATTTTTTCTTCAAAATTACCATCAATTTTGATTTTAATATTTTTATCTTTTAAATAATTATTTAGATTGAATAAGCTTATAATACCTTCCCAATCTTTATTCAACGTTTTTATTTTTTCTTTAAAAAGAATAACTATATCTTTTATTATTTCGTCTACATCCTCAAAATTTCCTGTTATTTCAAATAAAGATATAGATTTATCTTTAAAAATTCCAAAATCTGTATTATTAATGTTAATTCCTATACCTATTATTATATTGTTCCTTACCTTTTCACATAATATACCACATATTTTTTTATTTTCATAATATATATCATTTGGCCATTTAAACTTTAACCTATCTTTATTACTTTCATTTAAAAAATTCTTCAATACCATATATACGATATAACTACTAAATATTGTTATTCTATTTAGTAGTTCTTCTTTATATTCAACAGTAAAAGAAAAAAGTGCACTTCCTTCGTTAGAAATCCAAACTCTTCCTCTTTTACCTCTTCCATTTGTTTGTTTTTTTGCAATTATAACGTCGTATTCTTCAGCATCTAATTTTCTTCTTAAATAATCATTAGTAGAAGATAACTCATCAAATTTTATAAATTTCAACGCAACCACTCTTTCTTAACTCTTAAATTGTATCGACTAAATCAACTTAATCTTGGAAATACAAAAACTCCATAAATAGGCCCTGCATGAGCACCTATTACTCCACCTATTTCTCTATTTAGCATGTTAAAAGATATTTTATGGTTTTTTGAAATTTCAGTTTGTATTTTTATTATATTTTCTAGTTCATTTGGCGTACCACCCCATGCAGTACTTACAATTATTCTTTGTTTTTTACTTTCGTCTTTTATATATTTTTCTATATATTTATGAGCATTTCTTTCTCCACCAAAAACTGTTTTTTCTATAGTTATTTCACCTTGACTAATTGTCAAAATAGGTTTTGTTTTTAATACTCCTGCTATTGCAGCTTTTGCTTTTCCTATCCTTCCACCTCTTTCAAGATATTTTAAATCAGGGATTATAATTAAAAGTTTCCCCTTAGTCTTATAAGAATTTGCCCAATTTATTATATTTCCAAACCCTTCTTTTTTTACAGATTTTTTTGCCGCCTCTAATACTAGCATTCCTTGAAGTAATGATGCTCCAGCACTATCTATTAATTCGATATCATCTTCTCTGTTAGTCAATGTTTTAGCTACCTTTGCTGCTTGTAAAGTTCCACTTAGTTTAGAAGATATATGAACAGAAATTATTTTTTTATATCCTTTATCAAATAATTCGTTATATACATTTAAAAACTCTTGAGGTGAAGGTTGAGATGTTTTTATTAAAACTTCTTCATCAATCATTTGGCGCCAAAACTCAGATTTAGAAATTTCTACTCCATCCTTATAAATTTCTCCTTTAATATCCATTTTTAACGGAATTATTTTTATAGGAAGTCCAGATATATCTTCTAAACTTAAATCTGAAACAGAATCAGTAACTATAGCTATTTCTGGCATATTAGGATCCTTATTTTCTAAATAAATATAATAATTATAGTTTTCTTGTTCACCAATTATATTTTTAGTTTTTATTTTTTCAAATTTATTTTTTATAAGCTCATTCGCTTCATCATCCTTTTCTAATCCTTCAACAACAGTTGCTGAAATAGTATTTGATGTCACTAATTCATCTAACATTTGATTCAATAATGCATTTAAAGAATCAGCAGTATATTTTATTTTCCCATTAACTAAACCTATAAAGTTATCTTTTAAAATAACTAAATTATCCACTTTTGTATCTCTTACTGCTTTAGTTATTTCTATTGAATGATTTCTTTTTTCAGAATTTTTTAACTCTTCAAAATCTTCATCTTTATTCTTTAAAAAGAAATATCCTTCAAGCATTGTCTTTGTTTCAAAAACAATTACATTTTTATTAGATCTTTCAGCTGCTAATTTTGCAGTTGTAATTACATTTTTATTATTAGGTAATATGTAAATATTTTCTTTTTCTACTTTATCAATGGCATTTAATATCTCTTGAACACTAGGATTTTTACTTTGCCCTCCTAATATTACTACATCTGCTTTTTCTTTTAAAAATTCATCTTTTAATTTTTCAGAATCAGCTAAAATTACAATAGCATTTCTTGTTTTATTAACTTTTTTATTAACAAAAATTTTGGCTTCGTCTTTTTCACTAAAAACTTGTAAATTATCATGCTGTAATCTCATATTTTCTATTTTTATTTTTTCAAGTGGACCATATTCCAAAGCTATTTCCATTGCTTTTCCTGGATTATTTGTGTGAATATGTGTTTTAAACTTTTTAGAAGTTTGAGCAAAAACAGCAGAATCTCCTAATTCCAACACTCTTTTTCTATACTCTTTTGTATCAAAATCTCCATTCAAAATTATATATTCTGTACAATATTGAAAATGTATACTATCTGGATCATGATCTATACTCGATATTTTTTTATCAAATTCATTTTCTTTTACTTGAGATTTTTGTAATTCTTCAAGTAAATTTAGCTCTGATTCAACTTTATAAAATCCTTCAAACAGCAAAAATAATCCTTTTCCTCCAGCGTCAACTACTCCCGCTTCTTTTAATTTAGGCAATAACTCCGGTGTTTCTTCTACAGCTTTTGCTCCTGCATCTACAACTTCTTTTAAAAATACAGATAAATCTTCCATTTTTTCTGCACATTCCATAGCTTTTTCAGATATTTTTTTTATAACTGTTAACATAGTCCCTTCTACAGGCTCACTAACTGCATTATAAGCTGTTTCTTTAGCTGATAATAGTGCTTCAGCAACATCTACTGTTAATAACTTTGTTTTTTCTCCTATACCTCTTAAAAAACCTGTTATTACTTGCGATAAAATTGTACCAGAATTTCCTCTTGCACCCATTAAAACTGCTTCTTCTACAACATTTATAAATTCTTTCATTGTTGTTTTTTCATTTGTATGTTCTTCAATTTCTGTTATCATAGAATTTAATGTCATTGCCATATTACTTCCTGTATCTCCATCTGGCACAGGATAAACATTCAATTCATTTAATAAATCTTCATGTTTTATTACCCATTTTGCTCCACCGCTGAAAATTATCCTTAGCCTTTTAATGTCCAAATACTTAATTGCCATTTTTCCTCCTACTTTATTATCTACTTTGATTATCTTAAATTAAAGTTTATTTTACATTATCAAGAAATTGTTCCCATTTATTATCTTTTTTTAAAATATATTCTACAAATTCCCTGACAGCTCCTTCTCCTCCATTTTTTTTTGATATGAATTCTGCTATATCTAAAACTTCTTTTACAGCATTTTTGGGAGCTCCTGTTAATCCAACTTTTTTCATTATATGAATATCATTTAAATCGTCACCCATATAAGCTACTTCATCTTTAATAAGTTTTGTTTCAGTTAATATTTTTTCTAAAATTTTAGTTTTTTCAGAAATACCTTGATATAAATATTTCATTTTTAACTCTTCTGATCTAATTCTTACTAATTCAGATTTTTTTCCAGTAATAATTCCAAAATCAATCCCTAAATCACAAGCATTAACTATAATATATCCATCTTTAACATTAAACTTTTTAAACTCTTCTCCTTTATTATCACGGTATATTCCACCATCAGTTAGTGTGCCATCCACATCTAATAAAATCAACTTTATCATAAATACTCCCTAATCATAGATTATATAATTATATCATAATATTACACAAATATTCAAATTTTATTTATTTTAAAAATATATAAAATTTATAGTTTTTATATTTTACTATCTTTAATGATTTTTTAAAAATAAGTCAATACAAAGAAAATTCATATCTGTATTTAACTTATTAACTTTAAACTAAGTATACAATTAAAATAAATATAACTTTCAAGAATTTAAATAAAAAATAAAAGGAGATTATAAATTATGAAAAAAGCAAAGTTATTTACATTATGTATGTTACTATCAATTATAATAAGTTGCGGTATTGAAAAAAAGGAAAATAATTCTGAAAATAACAATCAAGAAAAAAGTCAAGCAGTATCCCAAGAAGAACTTAAAAAATATACTAAAAATGCTGTAGAAACACAAGACGCTTTTGTACAGGTTCATAAAAATACAAAAGACTCCATTGTAAATATAAGAACAAAAAAAACTGTCGTAGTAAGTAGTTATAACCCACTAGAAGAATTGCTTTTTGGTAATTCAAGAAATAGACAACAAAGAAGAGAATCAGGATCGTTAGGATCAGGATTTGTTATTTCTAAAGATGGATATATTATTACAAATAACCACGTTATTGATGGTGCTGATGAAATTTATGTTAAATTTTCTGATGGAAGAGAATACTTAACAAAATTAATAGGTACATCTCCAGAAGTAGACATTGCAGTATTAAAAATTGAAGGAACAAACGAAACATTTAAACCTCTAGAATTTTCTGATTCTGATAATATCGAAATAGGACAATGGTCTATTGCTTTTGGAAATCCATTGGGTCTAAATGATTCTATGACTGTGGGAATTGTAAGTGCTTCTGGTAGAAGCTCTTTAGGTATTGAAGAAATTGAAAATTTTATTCAAACAGATGCTGCAATAAATCAAGGAAATAGTGGTGGACCTCTTATTGATATAACTGGAAGAGTAATAGGAGTTAATACTGCCATTTATTCATCTAATGGCGGAAGTGTTGGTCTTGGATTCGCCATTCCTTCTAATCTTGTTGTAGCTGTAAAAGATTCTTTAATTGCCAATGGTAAATTTGAAAAACCTTATATTGGTGTTTATTTAGAAAATTTAGATTCTGATAAAATAAAAAAATTGAACCTTAAATCAACTAATGGTGTATTTATATCTAGAGTTGTGGCAAATAGTCCTGCTTCTAAAGCTGGATTACAAGCCAACGATGTTGTTATTGCTGTAAATAATAAAAATGTATCATCTGCAGGAGCCTTTATTGGTGAATTAGCTGCTAAAAAAGTGGGACAGCAAGTTACTTTGAAAATTATAAGAAATACTAGAAATATTGATATTAATGTTACTTTAGACAAAACTCCTAATATTCAACAAAGATAATTTAATAATAAAATAAAAATATTTTTATAAATCCAATTTAAATAATTAACTTTTAGGATTTAATAAAAATATTTTTTATTTTTTATATTCTTATATTAATTCTTTTATTTTTTCCATTGCTTTTTTATAATCAGGTTCTGTAGCTACCTCTGAAACATATTCTACATATTTAACTATTCCGTCTCTATTAATAATTACAGTTCCTCTTGTTAATAATTTTAACTCTTTTATTATAAATCCGTATTTATTTCCAAATTCAAGCTCTCTGTGATCAGAAGTTGTTTTTGCATTTTCAATTCCTTTATCTGCACAAAATCGTCCTAATGCAAAAGGTAAATCAGCTGATATTGTCATTAATTGAACATCATCTTTAGAAAATTTAGCTATTTCCTCGTTAAATTTAGTTGCTTGAATTGAACAAACCCCTGTATCAACTGATGGAAGCACAGATAACACAACTACTTTTCCTTTATAATCACTCAATTTAACTGGACTCATATCATTTGCTAATACTGTAAAATCTTTCGCTTTATCTTCTAATTTAACCTCTTCTCCTAATAATGTCATAGGATTACCTTTAAAAGTTATTATTCCTGTTCTTTCTATCATTTTTTTACCTCCTAAATTTTATTTCATTTCTGTTATTTGTATATTCACATATAGTTTATTCTAATATCGAAATTTTGTCAATACTTTTCTTTTATTTTTTAAATTTATTTGTTACTCTAGTACATTTTCAATATTTTCATCATCTATTTTAATGGACATGTTTACATTAGAAATCTCATTAAATCTTTTACTTATTTTAGTTGATGTTGTTGTTATATCTTTTACATCTTTAGTTATTTTGTTAATATCTTTTTCTAAAATTGACCATCTTTTTTCATATCTATCAAAATCTTGCTGAAGTTTACCTAATTCTTCTTGTATTACATGAGCGTATTTGTCTCTTTCTATATTTTTCATAACCATTTGAATCATTGTAAGAACTGAAATCAATGTTGTAGGAGAAGCTATTCTAACATTTTTTTTATACGAATAATCTATAATATCAGTATGATAAGCATTTATTTCTGCAAATATTGCTTCTGCAGGTAAAAATAAAATAGCTTGATCACTAGTTTCATTTTTAATTATATATTTTTCTGAAATAGCATCGATATGTTTTTTCATATCATTTACAAATTCCTTTCTGTATGCTATTCTTTTATCTTCTGTTACATCTTTTTCATATAATCTTCTATAATTTTCCAATGGAAATTTAGAGTCAATTGCGATATTCCCCATAGGCTCAGGAGTAAATATAATCGAATCTACCATTGTTCCATTGGATAATTTATACTGTGTTTTATAAATTTTATCATTTTTATCTCCAAAAACTGAAGTAAGTATTTGATAAAGTTGTACTTCTCCAAAAATTCCACGGCTTTTTTTATCTGTTAAAACATCTTGAAGAGATACTACATCCACTGAAAGTGCTTCTATTTTCTTTTGTGCTTCATCTATTTTCGAAAGTCTTTCTAACACATTTCCAAAAGTTTTTGTAGTTTCTTCAAATCCTTTAGATAACCTTTCTTCTACTTTAGTATTCATCATATCTAGTCTATTTTCTATTTTTTTATTCAAACTTTCAAAATCATCATTTATATTTTTTTTGAACTCATCTTTAAATTTATTTATATTATTTGAGATCAATTGATTATTTTCATTCATATTATTACCAAGACTTTGCCCTAAATTTGTAAATTGAAGAAGTATTTTTTCATTGTTTCCAGATAACTCCTTATTTAATTCTGTTATTCCTTGGAGTAAGTTATTTTTATTATTCAATATTATAGTTTTCTCAATTTCATTGAATTTTCTGGTATTTTCCTCTATTATAACTTCACTTTTTACAGTTAGTCCATCTATTAGCATTTTAGAAATTTCATCTTTTAAAAAAGTCATTTGTTCATTATATTTATTTTTTGTAATTATTAAATTTATTAAAATTAAAACTGATAAAACAAATAATACTCCTAATAAAATATTTATCATCATTTTTTATTTTCCTCTTTTCTAATTATTTATATCTTTTATTAATTTACTATTTTCTATTTTTATATTTTCTCTTATATCTTTAAGTACTTTTATTTCATTTTCTTTTAAATTATCAAAAATATCATCATAATAACCCAAATTTTTACTTTCAAATTTTTCAATATAATCTTTTATTTTAATAGTATCAGGATTCAAAGCTATTTGATATCTGCTTTCTTCATTTTTATTGAAAATTATTTCATTTATAAATTTCATTTTTTCTAACTCAATCAAAATATCTTTTAAAATTAAAACTTCTATTCCTAGTTCTTTGGAAAGATCAAAATGAGTGTATGGTTCTTTATTTTCTGTAAATTTTTTCGTAATTAAAGTTAGCACTAATAAACCTAATTCTTTTCTATATTTTATAGGGATTTCTACTCTTTCATCATATAAAAATTCATCTGAAGATTGTATACAAAAAGAAATTTGTGATCCTAATAAAATAGTTACCCAAATATACTGTACCCAAATTAAAAATATAGGAACTAAAGCTAAACTTCCATAAATAGCATTGTAGCTAGTTATACTTCCTTGAACAGAAAGAAAAATAAACTTTAAAATATAACAAAGAAACGATGTTATTATTCCTGATATTATTGCTGATTTTAATTTTATATTAGTATTTGGAATTAAATAGAAAATTAATGTAAAAAGAAGAATATAAAATAGTGGTCCTAATATTTGTGTAAAAATACCAACACCTACTGTACCTCTAAAAAACAATGTACTTACCTGCTCTATTACAAAGGAATTTGTTCCAATCAACACTATTAAAAATATAGGACCTATAAAAATTATTGCAATACAGTCGACAATCCTTCTTGCAATAGATCTTTTTTTACTTACATGCCATATTTTGTTAAAAGAATTTTCAAGAGTAATCAATACTTTTATAACTGAATTCAAAAGAATAACAATCCCTACTCCAGCTAAAATCCCACCTTCAGCAGATTTTAATAGTTTATTTGCTATATCTAAAACTGTTCTTATCATTTCTTCATTTTGAGGAACAAGTTCAAATAATTTTGATATAAAAAGTATATCTAAACCAAATCCTTTAGTTATTCCCAGTATTAAAGCCATTAATGGAAAAAGTGCTAATAGTGAAAAATATGTTAGTGATATTGCTAATACCTGTGTTTCATTATCACTATAATTTCTGTATATAAGATTAGCAATTTGTGTGATCCCCTTAATTTTTTTCTTAACATCTTCTAAACTTATTTTTTTTAATTCTATCTTTTTCATACAATTCTACTTTCTTTTAAAATTATTATTTATATTATCCGAAATTAAAATATTCTCTATTTTGAAATATTTCCTCAATTAATTCATCATAATTTTCAATTTTAGACTCTTCTTCTATTACATCTTCTAACTTAGGATTAGTTACAGGATGTTTTGGCGAAAAAATAACACATGAATCTTCGTACGGTTCTATAGATTTTTCATAAGTTCCTATTTCTCTTGCAATATCTATTATTTCTGTTTTATCCATTCCTATAAGAGGTCTAAATACAGGAATTGTTTTTACACAAGCATTAGTACAAGTAAGACCTCCTAATGTTTGAGAAGCAACTTGACCTAAACTTTCCCCTGTGATTAAAGCTTGATATTCCATATCTTTTGCTATTTTTTCTGAAAGTTTCATCATTACTCTTCTTGTCAGTATTGTAGCTAATTCTTTTTTAGTTTTTGCATTTATTTCTTCTTGAATTTTTAATATATTTAATGTATACAATCTAGTTTTATCAGTATAAATCGAAAGTATATCTGTTAGATCCTTTATTTTTTCAAGGGCTTGCATACTTGTAAAAGGAAAGCTATGAAATGTCACAAAATTTAAACGCATTCCTCTTTTTGCCATCATAAATGAAGCAACAGGGCTATCAATTCCTCCAGATAGTAAGACTAATCCTTTCCCTGTTGTCCCCAACGGAAGACCTCCATAAGTTTTTATTCTTTCTATATATATATACATTTTTTCTAATTTCTACATTTATTAATAAATCAGGATCTTTCATTTTTACTTGTTCAAAAGGACTATTTATTAGTATATGACCTCCTAATTCCCTTGCATAGTCCATTGATTTTTTTTCAAAACTTTTATTATTTCTATTTACTGATACTTTAAAATTTCTAGCTCCTTTTTCAAAGGCTTCTTTAGCTACCTCTAATAATTTACTTTTTATTTCTTCATCTTCTATATCAACTTTTATTGACGGATTTAAACCTACTATCCCAAAGACTTTCTTTACTTTTTCAGTTATTAATTCAATATTTTTATTTTCTGAAATTATATATAATTTTGACAAATCATCTGTCAATTTATATTCTATTCCTTTTAAAACTCTATTTATTTTATTTTTAAGCATTCTTTCAAATTGTCCTCTATTCTTACCCTTTAGAGATAACTCTCCGTAAGAGATCCCTACTGAATTTAATAAATCTTTTTTCATTTATATATTTCCTTTCATATTTTCAAATAATTTTTATGTCGTTTTAATATTTTATCTCATTTTTCTTATTTGATTTACACCTGATTTTAATATTTCTAAAACTTCATCTATATCTTCTTTTGTATTTTCATATGAAAAACTAAACCTTATTGCTCCATTTATTTCTTCGTCTTTTAAATTCATATTTTTTAAAATTCTACTATTTCCCTTTTTAGACGAGCAAGCTGAACCTGTTGACACATAAATTTTATTCATACCTAATAAATGCGTGAGTACTTCTCCTTTTACTCCTAAAAAAGAAACATTCAATATTTTAGGGTTAGATTTTTCAATGTTAATTAATGAATTAAACTTAACATTATCAATATTTTTTTCTATTTTAATAGCAAAATATTCTTTTAAATCTTGCATATATTCCATGTCTTTTTCATAATTTTTATTCAATAACTCCACTGCTTTTGCAAATGACAAAATAAGCTCTGATGGCATTGTTCTTTTTACTATACCATTTTCATTATTAGAACCTTTTACTATATTTGTTATTTTAACTTTATCATTTATGTATACTGCTCCTATTCCTTTTGGTCCGTAAATTTTATGACTACTAATTGTTATAACATCTACGGGTATTTTATTAAATTTTATTTTTGTATTTCCTAGTCCTTGTACAAAATCAGTATGAAAATAAGTATTTTCATTTTTTTCTTTTACTATCTCAGCAATTTTTGATAAATCTTGAATAGCTCCTATTTCGCTATTAACTCCTCCTATAGAAACTAATATAGTGTCTTTCCTAACTTTATTTTTTAATTGTTCAATATCTATATATCCTTTATCATCTACATCTATATAATCAACTTCAAATCCTTTTGCTTCATAGTATTTGAATATTTCAAAAACAGTTGGATGTTCTATTTTAGTTGTAACTAAATGTTTTTTTACCCTAGAATTTGCTTCAATTATTCCTTGTAACACAAGATTATTACCATCTCCTCCACCTGCTGTAAAAAAGACTCTATTACCGTCAACTCCTAAAAAATCTCCTATTATTTTTTTTGATAATTTTATTTTTTTTAATATCGAATGAGAAAATTCATGAATAGAATCAGGATTGGCAAATTCATTATTCATAGTTTCTATCATCACATCTATTACTTCTTTTTTTGGCTTTGTGCTTGCCGCGTTATCTAAATAAATCATTTTACTATTTCCTTTTCTTAATTTATGTACCATGTCATATTATAACAAATATTATAAAAAATTCATATTCTTTATTAATTAAATATAAAGTTGTGAAATTTTATTTAAATATTAATTTTATAAAAAGAAAAAATTTAGGGAGAATTTGTATTCTCCCTAAAATAATATTATAACCAACTTGTTTTATACATCCTATACTCAATTTCAGGAAATATATTGTCTCTGTATTCTATTTCTCTTATCCATTCTTCATCTAACATTTTATTATTAAAATCTTCATATATTTTAAATAATCTGTTTATATGGTCACTTATCTTTTTATTAGCATAACCTACCATTGTTCCTGTGAACATTATAAACTCCCAACAAGATGTTTGAGCCATTAACAATTCTCTTGCAGCCTGATTTAAAGCTCTATATTCCAATTCATTTTCAGGTTCTCTTCCATTAGCAAGATCTATCATTTTTTCAGTTGCTTTATGTAAATGTCTATATACATAATCATTTGATCCATCTATCCATACATCATAATATCCATTTGCTCCCCAACTTGACATACTTACATCAACAATTTGATTAGTTGGATATCTTTGTAAATATTTATATGGAGTTATTGTTTCAAAATCTGATTTTGCAGTTGCCCTAAATACCCATTCTAAAAAAGTTGGTCCTTCGTACCACCAATGTCCATATAATTCAGCATCATAAGGGGATATCACTATTGGCTTTCTATATTTCATTTTTGATGCTAAAAATTCTATTTGTTTTGATCTATTATTAACAAAATTGTGAGCATGTTCCTTTGCTCTTTCATATGCTACATCAGGGTCATAAACAGCTTTATAGCTACCTTTTTTATCAGTAATTGCATGATATTTTATTCCTGTATTTCTTCTAACACCATCACTATGTAAAAATGGTTTTACATATTCATACTCAAGTTCATATCCTGCATCTTTATGAAATTCCCTATAAACACCGTCTCCAGGATAACCTATTTCAGAACTCCAAACTTGTTCTGAAGATTCTAAATCCCTTGCAAAAGCTGCTACTCCATTTTTAGTATAAACCGGTGAATAAATTCCATAGACTGGTCTAGGATCACTATGCATTATACCATGTGCATCAACTAAAAAATATCTTATTCCATGTTTATCTAAGAACTTATCTTGACCTGGATAATAAGCACATTCTGCAAGCCATATCCCTTTTGGTTCCCTATTGAAATTTTTTATATAATCTTTTTTTGCCATATAAATTTGAGCATTAACTGCTTCAGGATAGTCTTTCATCAATGGTAAAAATCCATGTGTTGCAGTAACAGGAATTATTTCTAAATTCCCTTGATCCTGATATTTTCTGAAAGCCCCAACTAAATCCCTTTCATACTTTTCTTCATATTGCGTTTTTGCTCTTTTGTTAAACCATAAATTATGATTTGCTACTTTTAACATATCTGGATATTCTTTTAGTCTTTTTACTTCTAATTCACAAAATTCAAGTAATTTATCCATGTGTTTCATATATCTTTCTCTTAGTAAAGAATCGTTTAACATATTAACTAACGTCCCTGACATAGTTATTGTCAAATTCCAAGGTATATTGTCTTTTGTCAAATTTTCAAACATTTCCAGTAAAGGTATATATGTTTCTGTAATCGCCTCATATAACCAATCTTCTTCCAGAAATTCTTTGTGTTCAGGGTGTCTTACGTAGGGCAAATGTGCATGTAATACAAAACTTAAATATCCATTCATAGCGTAACTCCTTCAATTTTTTATACTTAATTATTTTCCTCGTACTTATTCATTATATATATTTATACCATTTTTTATGATATTTTGCAACTTTTTAAATTTTGTAACTTTTTAAAATCCACCTTTTTTAAACTTTTTTAAAAATTTTTAACTTGTCTTTTATAAATTCGATTTCAACTTTTCTATTTTCTCCCTCTTCTCCGTCAATGCTAATGTTTATTTCACCCTCAATTTTTTCTATAATACATTTTCTTGTTACTATTTCTATCACATAATCATTATTTACAAGATTGTTATTAAATAAATCTATCAAAATCTGTGGTATGTCAAAAGGATTGGCAATACTCTTCACTATGATGAGATTCATATGCCCGTCATTGATACTTGCATCATTAGTAACCCTATCAAACCCTCCTACACTTTTTCCGTTTATTATGATGAACAGTATAGCTTTTTCTGTAAGCTTCTCCCCCGTATCAAGAGTAAGATTGAATTCAAATTCTTTTATATTGGCAAGTTCAGAAAGACCGTTTATATGATATGCAGTCTTTCCCATTATCTTTTTTAAATTTTTATCTGTAGCATAAGAAACTTTTGTAAAAAGTCCTCCTGCATAAGAAGAAAGAAAAATTTCTTTCCCGTTGATTACTCCGAAGTCTACAGATTGCAGCTTTCCTTCCGTTACATTTTCTATCCATTCATTTATATCATTTCCAAGATTTAAAGAACTGCTCAAATCATTGGAAGTTCCTGTAGGAAATACTGCAACATCCGGAAATTCAATATTCTCATTATATAGATCACTCAGACATCTACTTAAGGTTCCGTCTCCCCCGGATAATATTAATATGTCATATTTTTCGTTTTTCATAATTTCAGATAGTTTATTATATCCTCTGTTTATACTGTATAAAGTTAAAGTTATATTCTTTTTTAAAAATTTCTTACAGATTAGATCGAAATTATTTAATATAAGGTCAGCATTTCCGGATTTCGGATTGTATACAAGCAGTGATTTTCTGATAACTTTATCCATACGAAAGTACACCTCCTGTCATATATTTTTATTCCTCATTAAATCCTTTAGGCTGATAGCCTAAATTGAAGAAATATCTCACACTCTCTCCCGGACTTTTTGAAAGACCAAAGTATATGGGTCCTGTAGGCAATTTAGCACCTATTCCCACTCCGTAACTTTCTCTGGTTCTTCCATTAAAGCTATAACTTTTATCTGACAATTTTGCAAAACTTGCATTTGCATCAGCATACAAAAATTTTGACAACTGATACTGGAGATTCATTTTTCCTACCAATATACTGTTTCCTCTTAATTTATCTTCAGGAATTCCTGAAAATTCAAGTGAATAGTCTGTATATCTGAAACCTCCCAGTTTAGGAAAATAAGTTTCAGGTATTTTTTCTCCATCCGATGTCACATATGATATACTAGGAGTTAGAGTAAATCTTCCTATCGGAATGTTTACTTCTCCTCTGGAGTACAAGGAATTAAAATCCGCTTCTTTAGAATCTGCCATTACATATTCACTTTTAAAGTAGACTCCTTTTGTAGGGAACATGATAGAATCTCTACTGTCATGGGTCAACGTGATCTCAAAATAAGGAAACTTTATCTTTTTATTCTGTGAATCATCAATACTTCCTGTTACATTAGATATCTGATATCCTCCACTTATGAGAAACATAGTGTCTCTATTCAGATCAAATCCTACTCCTAAACTTGCTTTAAATTTCTGATTTTTAAATTCATCATCGATTCCATTAAAATTCTGATTTTTTATTAAATCTCTCTTATATATGAATTTTCCTACACCTAAAATTCTGTTATCGTTTCCGAATGATGTTACAGCAGCTCCATCAATTCCATATTCATTTGATATAACTGCTTTCGCTTCATATCTTGTATCAACTTTATTAAATATTGTCTTGTTTCCCTGAATTCCTACTGTTATAGTGGCAAAATCTTCATTATTCATATTACTTGAAGTTGTAAAATAAGAACCTGCCTTCTCCTGTACATTTATTACCAATTTATTATTGTCTTGTATTTCATAGTATACTGTCGAAAAATCTCCATTCCTATAAATTTCATTTACAATTTTTTCCATATCTTTCTTTTTGATTTTTCCTGACATTTCAGGAATATATTTATTAAAATATTCTGTCTTGTATTTCTTATTTCCAACTACTTCAACGCTTTTTATATCATATTCATCTTTCCAACTATTTCTGAATTCCTGTCTTGTTTTTTCAAGTTGAGCAAATTTTTCAGGGTTACTCAACTTTCTTATGTAAGAAATGTTATCTTTAGCAATTTTTTCTCCCATTTCTATTATTTCTTTCACTTTCGCGAAATCCTGAGATTCTATTCCCTCCAAATTAGGAGCAATGTATACATCCAGCATTCTTCTCTGTCTTTCAACTTCTTGTCTTCCGGCAATTGTCATAGAATCAGAAACAACAGCAATTATATTCATTTTATCAGGATCTCTTTTTTCAAAACCTTCTCCCACATTTATACCTATTGTATAGTCTGCACCGAGTACTTTCAGGTCTTGAACCGGAAGGTTACGTACAACTCCACCGTCTACATAAAGCTTATCATCAACTTGTACAGGATTATATATTGAAGGAAGAGAAAGACTTGCTCTTATTGCTGTAGCAATAGATCCTTTGTCTATCATGACTCCTTCTCCACTGTTCAGATCCGTTCCTACCGCTGCAAACTTTCTTGGTAATTTTCTGAAATCTTCTATATCCAGAACACCGTAAAACAGTTCATTTAGTTTTGCACTGGCTGTTTTTCCTCCTACTGCTCCTGAAGGGAGTTTAGGTATAAGACCTTCCATAGGTAAAGCAACTGTATTTCTATCTTCTATAAGATTCCTTGTTATACCTTTGTCCTTTCTGTCCAATTTATCGTTGAACAGTTCTATCCAGTCCATTTCTATGGCAATCTTTTCTATCTCTTCGATTGTATATCCTGCCGCATAAAGTCCTCCTATTATAGATCCCATACTTGTTCCTGTTATATATTCTATAGGAACTTTTTCTTCTTCCATTACCTTTAATACTCCTATATGAGCAAGACCTTTAGCGGATCCGCCTCCTAGAGCAAAGCCTATTTTTTTATCTTTTTCAGGTATTTCATCTATATTTTTTCTAATTTCAAAAATACCTTCCGTATAAGTTTCTTTGTTTTCATTTATACTATTCTCTACATTAACTATAGTCTGATTTTTGTTTTTTGAAAAAGAAAAACTCCCTAAAATCAATATCAAAAAAAATATATACCCACGATTTTTAATTTTCATAGCATCTCCTTTTATTATATAATTTTATATAATTCTTCTATTGTATCCACTTTATATGTAGCTTTTATATTTTCATTTTCTTTTCTTCCCACTAAATTTATCCAACACGTGTCTATTCCAAAGTTAATTCCTCCTTGAATATCTGCTGTCTGAGAATCTCCTATCATTATAACATCATTTTTGTTTTCATGCCTAAGCTTTTTTAAGGCATATTCAAATATTCCGGGATGAGGTTTACTTATTCCAAGTTCATCGGAAATAATAATCTCATCAACATACTCTGCAATTCCGGAATTCTTTATTCTTGATGTCTGTACTTCTTTTATTCCGTTTGTTACTATTGCTACCTTGTATTTTTTCTTCATATATCTGCACAAATCTTCTGCTCCATCAAAAAGAAAAACTCCCTCTCCCAGTCTTTCTAAATATCTACTGCTAAACTCCTCAGGATTATAGCTCAGATTTGCTACTTTAAAAAGCTCTTTGAATCTTCTGACCTTAAGCTCATCCCTTGTGATAAGATCTTTTTCCAATTTTTCCCAGAGATCTTTATTTATAATGTTATATTTTTTCTTTATCTCTTCAAATCTTTCTACGTTTTTTTCTTTTTCAAAATATTCGAAGTCTTCGAATACTCTTCTTATGGCATTGTCTTCAGCTTTTTTATAGTCGAATAATGTATCGTCTATATCTATCAGTATTACTTTGTACATTAATCTTTCCATCTTTCCTTTGAAATTTTATTTTTTTATCATTTTTTCTTCTAGAAACTTTAATGCTTTTTCTACATCGGCTTCATTTCCCTGTTCCGAAACATATTCTATATACTTGACAACATTATCTTCATCTACTATTGTCAATGCCCTCGCAAGTAGTCCGCTTTCTTTCACGTAAAAACCGTTCTGTAGTCCGAACTGATGATATTTATAATCTGATACAGCCTGTAATCCATGAATTTCATTTGCATTACAGAATCTCTCCTGAGCAAAAGGAGTATCCATAGTAATCGAATAAAATTTTATATCAGTATATTTTAATGCCGCATCATTAAGCATCCTAGTTTGTATAGAGCAAACTTTCGTATCAAGAGAAGGGGCTGTATATAATACTTTTATAGCTTTATCTTCAAATATATTTCTGTCTTCTAGTTCCGTATTTACTGTTAAAGGAATTTCTTTTATTTTGTCACCAACTTTCAGCTCTTTTCCTACAACGGTAAGCGGATTTCCTCCCCTAGTTATCTTAAGAGTATTTTCAGACTTCAGCGTATCTAAATACATTTCTATTCCCTCTTTTGGAGTCGAAACAACTTTATTTTCTTCTTTTACTTGATTACTGTTTCCACAAGATAAGATTAATATTCCCAATATTGCACAAAAAATTATTATTTTTTTCATTTTCTATTTTACCTCACTTAATTTTAATTATTTTCTGTTTTCTAATTTTTCTAAAAACAGATTCTAATTATTATAACATATATTTTTTTAATTATAAAGTAATAAGAGAGAACTGTATTTTAAAAACCTGTTAAATTTATATACAATTAAACACAGGAAAAAAAATAAAGAAAGAAAAAAAGACTGTAATAAGCATATTATGACTAAATTTTAAATAATCATATGCTTGAGGCAGTCTCTTTATTTTTTATTCTACAAACTACTTTTTCTTCTTTTTTTCTGAATCTTTATCAGATTTTTTAGATTTTGCCTTTGTAGTTTTTTTATCTGATTTTTTATCTGTCTTTTTTTCGGACTTCTTGTCAGAAGATTTCTTTTTTCCTCTTCCTCCGGATCTTTTGCTTTCTTTTCCTCCGGCAGTTCTTCCTCCTGTAGCTTCTTCAACTAACGGTTTAGAATCTTTTTTGGAATTCAATGCTCTTATTATAAACTCTGCTTCCTGTAAAGGTACTGTTATAAACGAGTATTTATCCATTATCTTTACGTCTTTTACTTTTCTTCCTGGTGTTTTAGCTTTTTTATTCAACAAGTCAAGAAGTCTTCCGACATTATACCCGTCTTTTGATCCTAATGCTATAAATAATCTTGTTTTATCTTCTATCTTGACTTTAACATCTTCAATTTCATTATAACTGTCTTCAAGAAACTCATCTTCATAAAAATGTCTTAATAATGATGCTATTACTTCTTTTGAATCTCTACCTTCTAACAATTCATTTGCTAACTTTTCATAACTTACAAAATCTTCTTCTTTTATAATTTCGTCAACATATCCAATTAACGCTTCTTTTTTAGCATTTAAAATTTCTTTTACATTAGGTATATTTTCTCTTTTAATGTCTGTTTTTGTAATTCTTTTTATTTGAGAAAGTTTACTTGCTTCTCTTGGTGTAACAAATGTAATTGCTATACCTTTTTGTCCTGCTCTTCCTGTTCTTCCTATTCTATGAACATAAGATTCAGCTTCTTGTGGGATAGAATAATTTATAACATGTGTTAAACTACTAACATCTATTCCTCTAGCAGCAACATCTGTAGCCACTAATATAGTTAACACTTTTTTCTTGAAAAGATCTAGAGCTTTTTGTCTCAATCCCTGAGTTATATCCCCATGGATGCATTCAGCATCGTAATTTCTTGCTTTTAATTTATTAGTTACATCATCAACTTCCGATTTAGTTCTACAAAAAACTATCCCATAAAAATTTTGCTCATAATCTAATACTCTACATAACGCTTCAAATTTATCTTCTTGTTTAACTTCATAATAAATTTGTTCTGTCAAATTAGTTGTAAGTTCTCTTTTTTCAACTTTTAATAATTTATAGTTTTCCATAAACTTTTTAGCTATATTAATTATCTCTTTAGGCATTGTTGCAGAGAAAAACAACATTTTTTTCTCTTCATTTGTTTTTTCTAATATTAATTCTATATCTTCAATAAATCCCATATTAAGCATTTCATCTGCTTCATCTAATACGAAATAATCTAAGCTATCGACTTTTAATATTTTTTTTCTCATTAAGTCCATAACTCTTCCAGGTGTTCCAACAACTATATCTACTCCACTTTTTAATTTTTTTATTTGTTGTTCAATAGAAGCTCCTCCGTAAACAGCTAATACTTTTATATTCTTATCTCCTTTTAATGAATAAATCTCATCAGCAACTTGATTAGCAAGTTCCCTTGTTGGAGTTAATATTAAAGATTTTACACTTTTATCAGCTTTTATCGTCTCTAATATAGGTATCCCAAAAGCTGCTGTTTTACCTGTTCCTGTTTGTGCCTGACCTATTAAATGAGTTCTTTCTTTTAACAATTCAGGTATTACTATTCTTTGAATCTCACTTGGTTCCTCAAAACCTTTTTTGCTTAACGCATTAATCATTTCCGGACTTAATCCGAAATCTTCAAATTTTATTGACATTTAATTTTTTCCTCTTTTCTTTAATTTGCTTTTTATCTAAGCATGTATTTTTGTAATTTTCTACTTGATAATGATAAAATTATTGTCCCCACTATTAATATAGTAGACAATGCATTTATTACTGGAGATACTCCAAATTTTATCATTGAATATATCTGCACAGGAAGTGTGTTATAATTTGTTCCTGTAACAAAACTTGTTATGACAAAATCATCTAGTGACAATGTCATGGCCATTAAAAATGCTGACATTATTCCTGGCATCATTGATGGTATTATTACTTTGAATAATGTATTAAATTCAGTTGCACCTAAATCTCTCGAAGCTTCAATTATAGAATAATCAAACTCTTCTAGTCTAGCCATTATTATGAACAGTGAAAATGGAATATTAAAAGTTGTATGGGCTATAAATATCGTTGTCATACCCAGCTCTATTCCTTTATAAATTCCAACTTGAATATTAAAAAATATTAATAATGCTACCCCTATAATTAAATCAGGTAATATTAATGGTATATAATTTAAAAATTTTACATAATTTTTCATTTTTGAATTATACCATTTTATACCTATGGCTCCAAATGTAGCAACTGCTACTGAAAATATAGATGATGTTAAACCTATTATTATACTTCTTAAAAACGCTTCCCAAAGCTCAGGAGAGCTTGTGAATAATTCTATATACCATTTTAATGAAAATCCAGTCCAATTAAAATTTTTTGATTGATTAAAAGATAACACGATAAGCATTATTATAGGCATGTAGAAAAAAATCATTACAAGAATAAAAAACAATAATGAAATTCTTCTTTTTTCGCTCATTATTCCTCCTCTTTTTCTAATGTCATTGATATCCATACTCCAATAGTAGTAAGTATTATAAATATTGTAGAAATTGAAGCGGCAGCAGGCCAATCTCTTAATTGAAACATTCTACTTGCTATTACATTTCCCAGCATTAT
>JAGOWQ010000017.1:33215-36146 GCA_018060185.1 Leptotrichiaceae bacterium
TTTCTAATGTCATTGATATCCATACTCCAATAGTAGTAAGTATTATAAATATTGTAGAAATTGAAGCGGCAGCAGGCCAATCTCTTAATTGAAACATTCTACTTGCTATTACATTTCCCAGCATTATCCCGTCTGTTCCTCCAACTAAATCAGGTACAGCATAAGATCCTATAGATGGAACTAATGTGAATATCATTGCAGTTATAATTCCAGATTTTATACCAGGCAAAAATATTCTAAGCAAAGATTGAAATTTATTTGCTCCTAAATCACTGGCTGCATCAAGGAGTGAAAAATCAAATTTTTCTATTGCCGAATATAAAGGTAATATAGCGTAAGGTAAAAATACGTATACACTTATTATTATTACTGCATTTTTATTGTATAAAAGTTCCAATGGAGTTTTTAATTTAAATACTTTTATTAAAAATTGATTTATTATACCATTATTTCCTAATATTGCTATAAACGAAAACACTCTTACCAAAAAGTTTGTCCAAAATGGTATAACTATCAACAAAAGCCATAAATTTTTATACTTTGAACGTGATATAAAATATGCTGTAGGCAATGCTAAAATCAGTGTAATTATTGTTATCCAAAATGATATATTTAATGTTTTCATCACTATTCTTATCATATCACTTGATGTAAAAAGTGTCTTATAAGAATCTAGTGTATGCTTCCATGGAATTGCTACTCCACCGTAAGCTCCCTTTTTCAATATACTAAAATATAATATTATTAAAGTAGGTATTCCAAAAAAAATTGACATCCAAACTGATATTGGCGTATAATACATCCATTTTAATAAATTCTGCTTTTCTTTTATAAAATTTCCAAATTTTTTTTTCTCAGTATTTTTTACCAATTAGTTCACCTCCACTAAATAAGCATCTTCATAATGCCAGTAGAAATAAACCTTTTCTTTCCATTCAAATAGTTCTTCATCTGTTAAAAATTTTCTATGTTGATCATAAACGTAAAATATTTTTTGCATTCCATCAGGTTTTATAAATAATTTACTTTGAAACCCTGTATAGATTACTTCATCAACTACTCCTTTAACTACTTTATAATTATCATCATTTAAAAATCTAGGATCTGTATCCACTTTTATTTTTTCTGGCCTCAATGTAAGTTTAACATTATCTCCAACTTTAACAGGTTTATCAAGCTCTATTTTAAATTTACCTAATTGTTTATTTTCTGCATATCCGTATTTTTCATGTACTTCTATTACTTTACCTTCTATAAAATTTGTCTCTCCTATAAAATCCGCTACAAATCCATTTATAGGTGTTTCATAGATTTCATTAGGTGTTCCAATTTGTAAAACTTCACCTTTATTCATAACTGCTATCCTATCAGAAACGCTTAATGCCTCTTCTTGATCATGTGTCACAAATATGAATGTTATTCCTACTTCATCGTGAATAGTATCTAATTCTATTAATAATTTTTGTCTTAATTTTGCATCTAAAGCTGAAAGTGGCTCATCCAGTAGTAATACATCTGGTTTACTTATCAATGCTCTTGCTATGGCAACTCTTTGTTTTTGCCCTCCTGAAAGACTTGATGGCATTTTATCCTTATGCTCTTTTAATCCTACTAATTCCAAATATTTCAATACTTCTTTTTCAATAGTACCTTTGTCTATTTTCTTTATCCTCAATGGAAAAGCAACATTTTCAAACATTGTCATATTAGGAAATAACGCATAATTCTGAAATACTGTGTTTACATTTCTTTCATTAGGATTTAATTTATCTATTACTTTACCGTTTATAGATATAGAACCTTTATCTGGTCTTATAAATCCTGCAATCATTCTAAGTAAAGTTGTCTTTCCACATCCTGATGGACCTAACAAAGAAAAAAACTCACCTTTTTTTATTTCTATATTTATGTCTTTTAAAATTTCTTCTTTTCCAAAAGATTTACCTACATTTTTAATTTCAAGGCTTTTTTTCAATTTTATTTTCTCCTTTCAACTCCCAACTATAATTTAATTTTTTTTAATATTTTTACACTTAAAAAATAAGTTTGTCAAAGAACAAACCTAACCTATTGATTATATCATATTTTTCTTTTTTTTTATATAATTTTATTTTTAAAATCTTCAATTTTTTTATATATGAAAAATAATAAATATTTCAAAAGGTATAATTACACTATTTTATCATAAGATTATATATTTTATATTAATCTTTATTATTCAAAACTAAAATACTGATATAATTTAATATATCAGTATTCCAACAATAGCCGCTGTTATAGTTATCAATATGGGATTCATCTTCCATTTTAGCATTCCAATAACTGCACATATAAAAATTACAAAACTTTTCCAATCAATAAAATTACTCTTATCCATCAATAATAGAGTCGCAGATAATATTAGACCTACTACAACTATTCTCAAACCTACAAAAGCATTATCTATATACTTGTTTTGTCTAAATTTAAGAAAAAATTTACTGAAAACAAGCATTATTATTACTGAAGGAGCAGCAAGACCCAAAGTTGCAAGTATTGCTCCTACTCCGTTTCCTACAACTACATACCCTACATAAGTTGCCGCATTTACTGAAATTGGTCCGGGAGTAACTTGAGAAATTGCGACAATATCTGTAAATTGTGATACAGTTATCCAGTTATGAATGTCTACTACTTCTTTTTTTATTAATGGCAAAATAGCATAGCCCCCTCCAAAGCTAAACAAACCTATTTTAAAAAAAGTTATAAATAATGAAAATATTGTCTTTATATCCATTATTTTTTACCTCCTTTCCCTTTTAATGCCATAAATACATTTCCTAAAAATGCCCCTAATATAATTATAGCTATTGGAGGAAATTTAAAATAAGATACTAACACTGCAACTAATATTACAATCCATATTGTTATTTTATTTATTTTAGCCTGTCT
>JAGOWQ010000080.1 GCA_018060185.1 Leptotrichiaceae bacterium
CAATATCGTTTTTTTGTAAATTAATCATTTAATATTTTTATTACACCTGTCTATAATATATTATTTTAGGATTTATAGACAATAAAAAACTACCTTTTTATGGTGTAAAAAAAGGTAGAGATTTTTTATCATTTTATTCTAATTCTAAATATACTGCTAATGGATCTATTATTATATCGTTTAATGACTTACCACTAAATCCTTCTTCAACATCTAACAATGGTTTTATAATTGTCATTGCAATATCTCTCATATTTGCACTTTCTTCATTTATTTCTTCTGTGTGTATTATTACTTCTTTTTTTAAAGTTTGTGTTACAATTCCTAAAACTGTTACTTTTGCTTCAGTGGCTCTTGATAGTTTTTTAATAAAATATGCTTCATCTTCTTTAAAGAATTTACGATTCAAAGGAGCTATAAATTTTTTATCATCAATTTCAATTTCTAGTTCAAAAGCATCTTTGAACGAGTAATTTAACAGGTGATTCGCATTTTTTAATAATTTTTCATCTATATTCAAATTATTTTCTTTTAATATCTTTAACTTTTGGCTTTTATAATCTTTTTTTTCTGCAAATTGCAAATCTCCTATTGCTGTCCCTAATACATTAAAATCTTTTATAAATTTTTGTAAGACTGTATAATCTATAAATTTAGCTTTTCCTTTTACTTTTACAAATGAAAGACTTTTAATTTCATTAAAATCAATTGATTCTTTGGATTCATCATTTATATAACTTATCTTTTCCATTTTTATTAAGTCTTCTTCTAACTGAGAATAAATATGATCATGGAGATGTTTACTTTCAATTTTTTTATCAAATTCCTCTAATTCTTTAGCTAACTTTAGTCCGCTTCCTCGTACAGCTTTCTGATTTTCAACATCTGTCTTCTTATTACTTATCTCACTTATTACATTTTGAACCACTCCGCCGTTAATTTGCGAATATAAAGAAAGAACTTTATCTGTATCCATATAAACATATAAGTTCATTTTATTGTCACTCATTTCTTCCATCTCCTCTTCTTTTTTCGTTTTTCATATAAATCCGGTCTATTTCTTTTTAAAAAGTCTTCATAATAAGATTCTCTTGTATCGAAGAATGATTTTACCGCAAAAAACAGAACTATTATGATTGAAATTAAAATAATCCACATAATAAATTGAATCATATAACTCTCCTTATCTTGCAATTTCTTGTCTTGCCTCCTGTTTTTCTAATCTATTCCAAGCTGCTGTTGTTGCCACTATGTAAGCAAATGCAGCCAGTATTGATAGAAATAACATGGAGCCTTCATTCACTTTTTCTGGCATTTCTATGAGTATATAACTTAAAACCGTTAGTCCTCCTGAAAGAAAAATTCCAAAAATCGAGAGATTTTTTAGTCCTTCTCTCTTTCCAGTTGGTAATAATAATTTATCTTTTATACTATACATAGAAACGCTAACCACTAATACTAAATTATTAAAATCTAATGGATCTAATATTTGTAAAGATCTTCTATTTATTAATACAACACATACAATAACCCTAATAAAAAAAGGTGATAACCCAGCAATAACAGTTGAAAAAAACCATTTCCAAGCCATGTTTCTTTCTCCTTTATATTTTTTAATTCCTTTAATATTTTATCATGATTATAACTACATTACAAATTTTCCCATAAATATTAAACATTTTTTTAGAATGATATTTTATAAAATTTCAATTAAAAATCAGATATTTTCTGAAATAATCTGTATATATTTCCGTTTTTTTTTCTAATCAAAATATAATCAAAATCGCGTCAGATAATCTCGCTTATGGTTTAAAATTAAAATGTCTTTTCCATAAATAAGTTTAGAAAAGACATTATTTTTTTACTAATTTATTTTTTATTTGTAAAAAACTTTAAAATTAAATATTTGGTATCCATTTTTTACAGCCTTTTTCATGTTTATACAATCTATAACTTATACTTATAATCTCTTTTTCCGCATTCTCATTATTATAAAACTCATACCTTAACTCTATTACTTCACTCATATAGTCTTCATTTATTTTTAATTTTCCCTCTTCTTTTTCCAATATTCTAATTAGTTCTTCTCTCAAACTAATTCTTTTTATTAAATCTCCATTTGAAGTATATTCTTTCTCAGAAAATATATCTATTATTTTCTCGTTTATGTTAATAATACCTAAAAATTGATTTTTATAATAGATTTTTATGTTTTTTAAATATAATTCTTTAGATATTTCCTTTTCATCTACATGTAAAGATAATTCAGTTCCTATTATATATAAATCATCAATTCCTTTTATTTTTATATTTTCTTCGATATTTGCTCTTGATAATGAGTAATCTTTTTCCTTATAACACTTCACACAAGATTGTAAAAATGAGCAAAAAATAAGGATAATAATTAAATTTTTCATCTCTTTACTCCTAATAATATTCTCTATATTTTATATAATCATCTAATTTAGCATTCTTTTGATAATCAGTCCAGAACTTCGTAAATGAATCTTTATTATACTGTAACAATTCATTTTTTCCGACTTTACTTATATTATTTGCCTTTGCCCATTTTTGTATGCTATCGTAATTCAATGATATATATGTTCCCATCCCAAAAATATCTATTCTTTCTTGCATTGTTGTATAATCATTAATTCCGCTTCCCCATTGTATCCAAGTTTGAATATCTGCAACATGAGCACTTTTATGAGTTGTATCTTCTGGTGTATACGTAAAAAAATTAAATGTCCCTGCCACAACAGGGTCTTTAACTAATTTTTGACCATTAGGTGTTGTTATTCCTTCTTTGCCAGTTTCGAAAGATGTATATTTTTTATTACTATTTTCTTCTAAAATATTAAAGTTTTTTTCACTATAATTGTAATTATGGTATATGGATTCTTTTGGTGGAACTAAGATAAAATCTCCTTGTTTCAATTCTTTCACATCTTTTACAAAATTAAGAGCTTCTAAATAGTAATAATTGATTTTTCTTCTATACCCTTCATCCTTTTCGTATTTTCCCCAATCAACAATATAAGATTTTCCATATGCTTCTTGAAAAGCTTGCAGATATTTTTGTTTATTTATATCTTCTGGAGCATAATTATTTTTTAAAGCTTTAGGATCCGCTATCTTTTTATCACCTATAAGTTCACCAAAATCAACATTGCTATAATCTTTACCATCTCCTGTTAAACTTATGGAAGTACTGCTATCTCCTAATTTTCCTGTAAAATAATCATTTGAATGACCTGCTAGTGTTTCTGTTCCTGATCCTTTATTTTTTCCATTAGCTTCATTTATTCCATGGCTTAATTCTTCTGCTAATACTCCTGCCAATTTATCTTTATTTCCTATTCCTTCTGCTTCTGTATTTATAAGTATCGTTATTTTCCCAGTCTCATCATCATACCATGCATTCCCTTCTTTTCCATCTAATAATTTTCCATTTGATGAATCACTATAAATTACTTCTACTTCGTAACCTTCTTTGGCTCCTATCTTTTCTATTGCTTCTGCCATTTCTTCCTGTGATTTTGCATTTTTAAAATCTTCTACTAACCCTTCATTTCTCCATTTTTCTGCCTGTCGCTCTTCTCCTAATACTGTTAAGGGATCTCTTTTATCTTCTTCCTGTTTATTTATTACTGTATCTACTACACGTCCTACTGCCGCTACTTCTTCTCCTGCAAGCTGCATACTTTCCTTAAAATCTTCTCTTCCTTTTTCAGTAGCAAGTACCAATACTCCACTTTCTACAAATGTATTATAGTATCCTGAATCTTTGTCTTTTGTTGTTTCCTGCATATTATTCAGGTCTTTGTTTATTTCATCTCCTGATGATGTCCCTATTTCTACATTTCCTACCACAGTATTATGAGTTATTCCCTCTTTTTCTTTATTCTGATACTCTACTCCTATACCGCCATTACTTATAGTTCCACCTGCTACATTGTAATTATCTTTATTATTTATATCTTTTCCAATATATTC
>JAGOWQ010000081.1 GCA_018060185.1 Leptotrichiaceae bacterium
CTTCATTTTTGATATCCACAATTTTCTCCTTTTTCAGTTCTTTTTAAGAAAGCTTTTTGACGAATTCTGATTTTAATTGCATTGCACCAATTCCATCTATTTTGCAATCTATATCGTGGTCGCCTTATACCAATCTAATATTCTTTACTTTAGTCCCTTGTTTAACAACTAGAGAACTATTTTTCACTTTCAAATCTTTAATTACAGATACTGTATCCCCATCATTAAGTGGATTTCCGTTAGCATCTACTATTACTTTCTCTTCTTCTGCTTCATCAGCCTTCCATTCATGTCCGCACATTGGACATGCGTATTGTCCTCTATCCTCATATGTAAAATCTTCATTACATGCTGGACATTTTGGTAATTTATCCATATTCTCCACCTTTCAACATTATATTTATCAATCTAATTGATCTGAAATTTTATTATACTTAAGTAAATCTTCCAATTTAAGTTCTAATCCCACATTTGTCAATCTTTCTATTCTCAAATTATATAAATATGTTATTAATACTTCTCTTTCTCTGTCAACTGCTAAATGAATTTGCCTATGACAATGAGGGCATAATGTTATATAATTTGCTAAAGATTCAATTGAATAATCAAAATAATTTCTAAATTCTTGAGGTATTAAATGATGAATTTCTATATAATTCTGATTTGTTGCTTTACTAGTAAAATATTTACAGTTATTTAGTTTTTCTAATTCACATTTATAATAACTCTCTTTTCTAGCTAATACTCTTAATTTTGAAAATTCTAATTTGATTTTTCTCTTACCTTCAATCGAGGTATCATCTATTTTTTCTATTGCTTCTTCATTCGCATTCTCCAATAGTTCCTCTTCTAATATACTAATAGTATCCACTATATTAATATCGATTTCCTTCTCTTCTTCTATATCAATACCTAAAATATTGTTAAAAACTGATTCGAAAATTGCTTTGTTCTCTTTTGTAAATTTAAGTATTGTATCTTTTTTTATTTCTTCATTACTTATTTCATTGAGTAAGTGAATAGGGCTTTCGATAAATTTATCGAAATCTGTGTTTGAAATATCATCTATGATTGATTTTGTTATTAGCAAAGTTTGAAAATCATCTTTTAACATTTTACGAGTATAATTTCCACTCGATCTATATTTTTTTGAAATAGCACAATCATTAGAATGCTTAATATTATGTTTAATTTTATTTTTTAATTCTGATCTTTCTTCCAGTGTGGCTTTTTCATACATTTCTAAAAAATTATAATCCGTATGTAGGGAATGAACAATAAAAAAATCAGTATCATAAAGTTCTCCATTGTTTTTGAGCGTCTCTTTAAAATTAACAATAATATCATTTATTTTATTCACACCTAATAAAGAATTCATCTTTTCAAAAAAATCTTTTGTTATCTCTAATATGTGATTATTTTCTTTCCCGTATGTACCATCTAAAAGTAACAAATATCTTAAATACCATTTTTCTTGATTTTCTTCCTTTTGTTCATTTATTAAGCTTTCGAAAACTACCCCTTTAGAGCTTTTATAATATATATCTTTTGTTCTTATAAACAATTTAGATTCTGTCATCTTAACTGTATAATGTTTGTCTTTCTCTTGACCGTGTTCTGAATTTTCCCAATCTCCTCTTTTTTTTCCATCATTTTTACTAAATTCTATGAAAGCATTTTCAAAAGAATGTAATTTTCTAAAATTTGTATTTACATATTCGAATATCTTACCATCATTTTCCTTTGCCAAACTTGAGTATTTAGTTACCCATTCAGGATCCTCATTTTTTCTTAGATAATAGTCTAGTATTTTTTCCATATTTCCATCCCCCTCTATTTAATTTTACAAATATAAATTTTTTCTATATGATTATCAAACTTTGTTTTCCCTGAATTGAAAAATTTGTAGGGAATTTCTTCAATAAATAACTCCCCTTTAGAACTTAATATTTCATATATTTCTTCTTCTGATATTTTATTATTTGATGCTCCACTATTTGCATTGTACGTATTATTGTAACTCATCACTATATATTTAGCATCTATATTATTTATTAAATCTTTAAATGATTCTGCTGCTTTTGACTTAGAATAGTCACTTTTTAAATGATTCCTTTTAAATTTCATCGATTTACCTTCAAATTCAGTCGGTTTATCCCAATTTGCTAAGTTTTCAAGAACATGATAAAAATTAATGTATTGTCTAGAATTATACGGTGGATCTATATATGCTATATCACATTTTATTCTCTTGACAAGTTCATTAGCATTTAACCTGTATACTTTTGAAGAATATTTATTATTAATATTGCTTGGCTTTCTCAATAAAACCCCTTTAACTTCAGGTGACTTGGATAAATAATGCTCGAAATGACCAACTGTATTTGCTATTTTGTCAGTGGCATACAATAAAGAGGATAAGAGCATATAATATTCTCTTTCATTAAGTTTTGTTTTTAAACTTTCTATTTCATCTCTTATATATCCTATTTTTTTAGCATCTGGTATTGAAAAGTATTTCTCTCCATATATTTCAGAAAAATAATTACTTTCTATTTCTCCAGGATCTACTTCATTGAATTTTTTAATATATTTCTCTATCTTTTCTTCATCTACTTTTTCGTTACCAATCCAAGTTCTATAAAATATGTAATTAGAATATAAAATATCATTCACAATCACTTTATAGCCTTTTTTAGCAAAATGTTCAGCTACAACTCCTGTTCCTCCAAATAGATCTGCAAAAATATATTTTTCTTCTCCAATATAATCTATAACTGCTTTTTCTATATTCATTAATAGCTTTCTTTTATTGCCTATGTACCTCCTATTATATATTTCCATGTTTATCTCCATTTAGCACAATTATTTCCCTCTCTGAACCATCTCTATTTTTTTTATTATAACTACTACTTCTATAATGATAATCTATTTGAACCACTTTATGCTTTTTTGTATTTATCCATTCATTAAGAGGTATATTAATTTTGTTTTTTTTATTAAGTATATTTGATATTACAAATTTTCCATTATTATTATCAATTTCGTCTAACAAGCCAAGTAATTCTCTTTCTTTTTCCTCACTCCATCCACCATTCTCATTATAAGTTGCTTTTGTTATTAAGTATGGGGGGTCTATATATACAAATCCTGCTTCTTTAACAATTTTTTTTATGTGATTGTCTCTAAAATCACCAATTATAAATTCATAGTTTATTCTTTTAGATCTTTTTATAAAATCTTTTAATTTTTTTATATTATTTTTATTTAAGTCTGTTTTTCCTACTGGAAGATTGAAATTCCCTGCTTTGTTAAACCTCATATCGTTATTAAATCCATAAATTGTAAGTAAATAGAGCATACTATTTGCTTTTTTTGTCTTTTTATTCTTAAGATTACTATAATCTTCTCTCAAACTATAAAATCCGATTTCATTATATTTTTTCAGTCCATTATTTCCGTCAATAAACAATTTATATTTTTCATAACCATATTTAGCAGAATAAGATAAGTTATATTTTTTTATTAGTTTTTCTAGTTCTTTTACTAAAAGTTCAAATTCAGAGCTGGCTAAATATATCAATAAATTGACAATTTTTTCATTACTATCTATCAATATTATTTTTTTAGCATTAACATTGAATCCTACAGTTGCACCACCAGAAAAGAGATCTACAAATGTATCTACTTTTTTGGGAAAATATTTAGTTATTTGGTCTAATATTCTGTATTTATTTCCCGTGTAATTAATTGGTGATTTAATAAATTCCATTTTTTCATCCTTTCAAATAAAGTAAGTACATTTAGCTGTTATCAATATATGACTTATATTCAACATTATATTTACATTATACTTTTTTTCCTCGATTGTGTAAAGGCTATTTTATTCTTTTCTATTTTTTTGTTTTTCCACTCTTGTTCTAATAACATTACCAAGTCCATCTCTAATGTATTTAG
>JAGOWQ010000018.1 GCA_018060185.1 Leptotrichiaceae bacterium
ATGATTGACAGAATATTTAGGGGTTTTGTTATTGACATGATAGATTTTAATGGAATATGGGTATTTGTATTTAACTTAGCTGACATGTATGTTCATATTGGAATTTACATAATTGTAATTGATTACGTAGTTAGAAAATATAGAAAAAAGGAATTAAAAACAAAGTAGGAAAGGATAAATAAAATGACATTTCAGGAAATTATTTTAACTCTTCAGAAATTTTGGGGAGATAGAGGATGTGTAATTGGAAACCCTTATGATGTGGAAACTGGAGCTGGTACATTTAATCCTGATACATTTTTGATGTCATTAGGACCTGAACCTTGGAGTGTAGCGTATGTTGAACCTTCAAGAAGACCTAAAGATGGAAGATACGGAGAAAATCCTAACAGAGTTTATCAACATCATCAATTTCAAGTGATAATGAAACCTTCTCCTGAAAATATACAAGAACTTTATTTAGAAAGTTTAGTTGCATTAGGAATAAATCCCAAAGATCATGATATAAGATTTGTTGAAGATAATTGGGAAAGTCCTACTTTAGGAGCGTGGGGACTTGGATGGGAAGTTTGGCTAGACGGTATGGAAATAACTCAGTTTACATATTTTCAACAAGTTGGAGGATTAGAAGTTGATATAGTTCCTGTGGAACTTACATATGGTTTAGAAAGAATAGCTCTTTATTTACAAGATAAGGAAAATGTGTATGATTTAGAATGGGCAAAAAATGTAAAATATGGAGAAAGACGTTTTCAATATGAATATGAAATGTCGAAGTATAGTTTTGAAGTTGCAGATGTTACAATGCATTTTACATTATTTGATATGTATGAAAAAGAGGCGTTAAATTGTTTAGAACATAAATTGGTTCTTCCAGCTTACGACTATGTGTTAAAATGTTCTCATACATTTAATAATCTTGATGCAAGAGGAGCGATTAGTACTACAGAAAGAATGTCCTACATATTAAGAGTGAGAGATCTTGCCAAAAAATGTGCTGAACAGTTTGTAGAAATTAGAAAAAAATTAGGATATCCATTAATGGAAAAATAAAAATTATTTTATGGATAAAAAATAATAAAAAAATGAAAGGAGAAAATAGTGAATTTTCTTTTTGAGATAGGATTGGAAGAGCTTCCATCAAGGTATGTTGATGAAGCAGAATCGAATTTGAAAAAATTAATGGAAGATGAACTCAAATCTGAAAGAATATCTTTTTCAGATATTGAATCATTTAGTACCCCTAGAAGAATAGCAATAATCATAAAGGATATAGCAGATAAACAAGAAGATTTGTATAAAAAAAGTTTAGGGCCGTCAATCGAAGTTGGGTATAAAGATGGTCGTTTGACAAAAGCAGGAGAAGGTTTTATTAAGTCACAAGGTGCAACAGAAGATGATATTAAAATAATTGAAAATGAAAAAGGAAAATACATTTTAATTGATAAATTTATATCAGGTAAAGAATCAAAAGAAATACTTCCAACAATATTATTTAATATTGTTAATAAAATTGAATTTGAAAAATCAATGAAATGGTCTGATAAATCTTTTAGATTTGCAAGGCCTATAAAGTGGTTTGTTACGTTATTAGATAAAGAAATAATACCGTTTGAATTTGAAGGAATAAAAGGTGGAAACATTACAAGAGGAATGAGGTATTTTTCTTCCCAAAATATAGAGTTATCAAATCCCCTTGAATACGAAATAAAATTAAAAGATAATTTTGTTATTCCTAAAAAAGAAGAAAGAAAATCTAAAATACTTGAAAGTATAAAAGAAAATTGTGAAACTAATGGAGATATCGCTATAATAAACAAAAATCTATTAGAAGAGGTTACAAATTTAGTTGAATATCCCTATGCATTAAAGGGAGAATTTTCTAAAGATTATTTATTATTACCTGAAGATATAATAACAATAACAATGGAAACTCACCAAAGATATTTTCCAGTGAAGGATGAAAATGGTAATTTATCAAATAAATTTATTTTAATAAGGAATTCACCTGAATATTCAGAAATTGTGAAAAAGGGAAATGAGAAAGTAATAGAACCAAGGCTTGCAGATGCTAAATTTTTCTTTGATGAAGATTTAAAAAATAATTTTGAAGAAAATGTAATAAAATTGAAGGAAGTTACTTTTCAAAAGGACATGGGGACAATTTATGATAAGATTACGAGAAGTTTAAAAATTTCTGAATATTTAATTTCTGAATTAGGATTAGAAAACGAAAAGGAAAATATACTTAGAACAGTTAAGTTATCCAAAGCGGATTTAGTTACAAATGTAATAGGTGAAAAAGAATTTACAAAATTACAAGGTTTTATGGGATCAATTTATGCAGAAAAACAATCTGAAAATAAAAACGTAGCTCTTGGAATATTTGAACACTATTTACCTAGATATCAAGGAGATAAATTACCTAGTACTGTCGAAGGAGCCATATCTGGAATTTCAGATAAAATAGATACGGTTGTTGGTTGTTTTTCAGTTGGATTAAAACCTACAAGTTCTAAAGATCCTTATGCACTAAGACGTGCTGTTCAAGGAATTGTTCAAGTTATTTTAAATTCTAAATTACAAATAGATTATAAAAAATTAATAAATAAAACTTATGAAATTTTTTCTGAAGATAAAAAAATCCTTTCTGAAAATGTTGCAAATGATGTAATAGAATTATTTAAGCAAAGAATTAGTAATGTTTTATCTGAAAAGTTTAATAAAGAGTTAGTTTCTTATGAAATTAATTTGGAAAATAATTTAGTGAAATTAGAAAATAAACTTTCTGTATTACTAGAATTATCTAAAACAAAAGATTTTGAAATCTTAATAAATCTTTTAAAAAGGGTAAAAAATATAGTTAAAGATATTAATAAAGAAGAATTGGTTTCAGAAGATTTATTTGAAAAAGAAGAAGAAAAAGAACTATTTAATTTAGGAATTGAATTAGAAAAGCTTGAATTAGAAGAATTTTCAAAATATATAGAAGTATTACTTAAAAATGCCAATGTCATAAACAATTATTTTGATAATATAAAAATAAATACAGAAGATGAAAAAATAAAAAATAATAGAGTAGCTACATTAAAAAAATTAGAAAAATCTATTGATAAAATGATAAGCATATAAAAAGCAAAAAAATATTTTGTTAGAAATACTATAATTATTGACTTCATAGTCATTAAATAAAAATTAGTTAATAAAAAATAAAAAAAGTATTGCTTTTTTTTATGAAGTATAGTATAATCTTAGAAGAAAGTTAGGTAGACTAAGAAAAAAAATGAAATATCTAGGAGGATAAAAATGAAAAAGTTAGTTATTTTAGGAACAGCTTTATTGGCTTTAAATGCAGTTGCATCTGAGATCCAATTAAAAGCAGGGTACGATTTAAGTAGAAAATATAAAAATGGGAATGGAGACATTGAAGACTTTAAATTTAAAAAAGGACCTACACTAGGTTTGGAGTATATCTTTGATAACCAAGGTGAATTTGAATGGGGATTAGGAGCGGAATATAAATTCTCTAGTAATTCAGGTAGTTTAAAAGATAAAGATAATAATAAAATAGTAAGAGTAGCTCCAGTGTATGCATTAGGTAAGTTTAATTTAATAACTACAGCGGCAGGAAATGATGCTTTATATGTTTTAGGAAGAGCAGGATATGGATTTGCATCTGAGCATAAATATTTTGGAGAAGACATTTCTGGTGGATTATATGCAGCAGCAGGTTTAGGGACAGAGTTTGGACCAGTTTCATTAGAAGCTCTAGTTGAGAGACAAAATATTAAATATACTTATTCAAGTGGTGTAAAAGATAAAGATAAAATTGATACATTTGGATTAAGACTTGGATACAGATTAGGAAACTTAGTAAATGATAGACAACCAAAAATAGTTGAAAGAGTTGTTAGAGAGACAGTTACTGTAACTCCACCTGCTCCAGTAAAACAACCAATTGTAACTGGAAAAACTGTTGCATTACCATTTAGTTGTGCAGCTGATGAAAGAAAATGTATTATTAGAGGATTCAAAGTTGATGGAAGAGTACCAAGTGAGACTGAAGCTCAAGATTTAAGAACTATTGCTGGAATAATAAATCAATTTGCTGATGGTGGATCAATTGACTTTATAGGACATACTGACTCTACTGGTTCAGATGCTTACAATCAAAAATTATCAGTAGCAAGAGCTCAAAATGTTGCTAGATTATTGAGAGAGTATGGATTGAAAAATTCAGTTTCTTATGGAGCTATAACTGGAAGAGGAGAATCTCAACCAGCTGATACAAATGCTACAGTTGAAGGAAGATACAACAATAGAAGAGTTGAATTATTCTTTAATAATGTTGACTTTTCAAATGTAACATTTACTAATTAATAATATTAAAAACAATATATTTGAAAACTACCTTGTTTGGTAGTTTTCTTTTTATAATAGTTTTTAATATATTTACAATAAAAATATAAAAAAAAGGTTGATTTTTTCAAGCAAATATAGTATACTAATTGAGTACTGAATAAATGGTCGCATAGCTCAGTTGGGAGAGCACCTGCCTTACAAGCAGGGGGTCACTGGTTCGAGCCCAGTTGCGACCACCATTTTTGGAGGTGTAGCTCAGTTGGTTAGAGTGCTTGCCTGTCACGCAAGATGTCGCGAGTTCGAGTCTCGTCACTTCCGCCATTTAATACGCCCAGATAGCTCAGTCGGTAGAGCAAGGGACTGAAAATCCCTGTGTCCGTGGTTCGATTCCGCGTCTGGGCACCATTTAAAAGACTAAAAAATGATATATAGTGTAATTTAATATTTTATAAATTACACTTTTTTATTATATTTCAAATTTTTATTTAATATTTTAAAATAAATTAAGGTTCCTAAAATATAATAAAAAGTTTTTAATAAAACTATTAAAAACTTTATAAGTAAATTAAAAACTATGAAATTTTTAAAGTTATTAAATAGAAATAGATTTTTTTTATATAAAATGATAAAATGAACATAGTATTAGAGTATCTATGTTATTTTTTTATAAAGGAGTAAATATGTACAAAATTTTTAATAATATTTTATATGATGAATTACATAAAGGAAAAGACTTTAAAATAGAGGGAATAGAATTTGATTCTAGAAAAATAAAAGATAATTATGTATTTGTAGCAATGATAGGTTCAGCTGTAGATGGTCACAATTTCATACAAAAAGCTATAAATAATGGAGCTAAAATGATAATAGTTGAAAAAAAAATTGTTCCTGAAAATTATATAGATTATGAAAATATTACTTTTATTTTTATAAAAAACATAAGAAAGCATTTAGGAATAATAGCTTCTAACTTTTATGATTATCCTCAAAATAAGGTAAAAATAATAGGAATAACTGGGACTAATGGAAAAACTACGTCAAGTTATATTTTGGAAAATATATTGGAAAAAACAGCTAGAATAGGAACAACTGGAAATAGAATATTAGATGAAGAATTTATAACTAAAAATACAACTCCAGAATCATTAGATCTCATAAAATTAATAAATGAAAGTGTAAAAAAAGGAGTGGAATATTTTATAATGGAGGTTAGTTCTCATGCTCTTGAAATAGGGAGAGTTAATTCTCTTTTGTTCGATGCGGCTATTTTCACTAATTTAACTCAAGATCATTTGGATTTTCACGGGACAATGGAAAATTATTTTAATGCTAAAAAGAAAATTTTTTCCATGATGAAAGATGAAAGCTTAGGAGTTATAAATATAGATGATGATTATGGAAGTAAAATTTATAATGAAAATAATAAAAAATTTATATCTATAGGAATTAAAAATAGGAATTGTGATTTATATGGGGAAATTTTAGAATATACTAATAACGGAATGAAATTAGAAATATTTTATGATAAAAAAAATTATTTTTTAGAAGTAAATTTAATAGGAGAATATAATTTATACAATATATTAGGATGCATCGCCTTATCTTTAAGCCTAGGAATAGATATAAATTTTATTTTGAAAAAATTGACTAATGTTAATCCAGTTCCTGGAAGATTTGAAACTATAGAAAATAATAAAAATGCAAGAGTAGTAGTTGATTTTGCCCATACAGATGATGGACTTTTAAATGTTGGAGATACTCTAAAAAATATAACTAAAAATAAAGTAATTACATTATTTGGTGCTGGAGGAGATAGAGACAATGAAAAAAGGCCTAAAATGGCTAAAGCTGCATCAAAATTCAGTGATTTTATAATATTGACTTCTGATAATCCAAGGACAGAAGATCCCAAAGAAATTTTGAGACAAATCGAAGCGGGATTGGAAGGAGTTAATTACCCTAAAAATAAATATATTATCATAGAAGATAGGGAAAAAGCTATAAAATATGCTATTGAAATTTTACTTAATGAAGGCGATAGTCTTTTGATAGCAGGTAAAGGTCATGAAACATATCAAATAATCGGTGAAGAAAAAATATATTTTGATGATAGAGAAATTGCAAAAAAATATTTGATATAATTTTTAATTTTTGATATACTTTGTGGGCAATATAAAAATTGTAAAAATAAGGAGGAAAATTAAAGATGAAAAAAATAACTTTATTATTGGCGGTAATACTAATGTTGATATTATCTTGTGGTAAAAAAGGAAATGATAAAACTACGAGTAAAGAGTTAAACATCTACACATGGACATATTTTATTCCACAGAAAGTTATAGATGATTTTCAAAAAGAAACAGGAATAAAGGTTAATTTAAGTTATTATGATAGCAATGACGTTATGATGACAAAATTAATGTCAGGTGCAAAAGGATTTGATATAATATCACCTTCAACAGATTATGTAGATATATTAATAAAAACTGGCTTGATAGAAAAATTAGATAAAACAAAATTGACAAATATATATAATAATTTAGACACTTCACTGAGATTAGATGAATTATCTAAAATTTATGATCCAGGATTAGAATATTCTATTCCTTATACTTATTCAGCAACTGGTATAGTTGTAAATAAAAAATTTATGAAAGATTATCCTAAATCATTTGAAATATTTTCACAGAATCAATATAAAGGAAAAATGACGATGCTTGATGATGGAAGAGAAACTTTAGGAGCAACATTACAATTTTTAGGTTATTCTTCTGATACTGAAAATGATGTAGAGTTAGAAGCTGCTAAAAATAAGTTAATTGAATGGAAAAAGAATCTTGCAAAATTTGATGCTGCAGCATTTGGAAAAAGTGTAGCAACTGGAGAATTTTTTGCAGCTCATGGGTATGCAGAAAATATTTACGGAGAATTAGATGAAGCTGAATATGAAAACTTTGATTATTTTATACCAAAAGGTTCTATGATGTATATAGATAGTATGGCGATAGTTAAAGGATCTCCTAATTTAGAAAATGCATATAAATTTTTAGAATTTTTATATAGACCTGAAAATTTCATTAGAGTGTATGAGCAATTTAAAGCACCATCTATTATAAAAGGAATTGAAGAAAAATCTAGTATTAAATCAATAGTAAAATCTAGTCAAGTTATAGAAAATGCTAAGTTACCAGGTTCTTTATCAGAGAAAGCTAAAGAAAAACACGATAAAATTTGGAATGAAGTAAAATTGTCAAATTAATCAAATATTATAAAAGATAACGTAAATAAAAAAAGGAACTTTTTTAGGATTATATTTAATCCTTTATAAAGGCCTTTTTTTATTAAATAAAATTTATTTTATTTGTTATTATCTTATGAAATCAATATTTTTCATAATCTCTTTAGCAACTTCAGATTTATTCATGGCGTATAAATGAATTCCTGGTACATCGTTGGCAAGAAGTTCAATTATTTGTTCAGTAGCATAAATAAATCCAGCTTTTTGCATAGATTCAGGATTATCACCATATTTATCAAGAATTTTTTCTAATTTTTTAGGGATAGAACTTTTACATAATGAAGTTATTCTTTTTACTTGAGATACGCTAGTAACAGGCATAATTCCAGCACAAAGAGGTACATTTATATCAAGTTTTTGGGCTTGCTCTATGAAATTAAAAAATTTATTATTATCAAAGAAAATTTGAGAAACTAAAAAATCAGCCCCTAAATCAACTTTTCTTTTTAAATGGATTAAATCTTGAATGTCATTACTTTCAAAGTGTGTTTCAGGGTAAAATGCAGCACCAATGGAAAAGTTTCCATCATCTTTCAAATCTTTTATAAGATCAGAAGAATATCTGTAATCTCCCAAGTCATAGATAGATTCGTCATTTCCTTGTGGAATATCCCCTCTTAAAGCAAGAATATTTTTTATGTTATGTTTTTTAACCTCATTTATGTAGCTAATAATATGTTCTTTTTTGCTACCAATACATGTAAGATGGGACATAACCTCTATATTTAAATTATTTTTTATGTGTGAAGATATTTCTATTGTTCCACTTTTGTTTGTTCCACCAGCGCCGTAAGTGACACTTATAAAATCTGGATTTAATTTTGCTAATTCAGCTGTAACAGAAATTAATTTTTCTTTTGTAAAATTTTTATTCGGTGGAAAAACTTCAAAAGAAATTACAGGTTTTTGTTTGTTAAATAAATTTTTTATAGACATTTAAAATTTCCTTTCAACGATATTTTTTATATAAATAATTTGTGCAAAAAAGACCTAGTAAACCAGGCCTTTCCCTCTCATACTCAAAACAGCGTGTATTTAATTAAATACTAATTATCCCCAATTTTTAATTAGTATTATCTTTTATTTACATTAACATTTTACAATAAAAGTAAAGTTTTGTAAAATTCATTAATATAATAATAATCATATATTAAAATAATGACTGTCATTTTTTATTATATTCTTACTTTTTGAAATAAGTATGAAGAATTAAGAATGGATAAAATATATAATCAAAAATAATATTTTTACATTTAAAAACTTTATATAAAATTTTTTCAAAATAAAATATTTTTAAATTTGATTTTATTACAATTTTTTGATAAAATATATACGTATAGGCTTATTGTAAATTAAAAAATTAATATAAAATTTTGGAGGTAAATAAAAATGAGTTTGTTAAATTTAAAGGGAGTTAAATCTGAAGTAGAAGGTAAGAAAATATTAAAAGGTGTAGATTTAACTATAAATAAAGGGGAGGTTCATGTAATTATGGGGCCAAATGGAGCTGGTAAATCAACTCTTGCAAGCGTTTTAGTTGGTCATCCTAAACATGAATTATCAGAAGGAGAAATCATCCTTGATGGTGAAAATATAAATGATTTGGAAGTAGATGAAAGAGCACAAAAAGGAATTTTTCTATCATTTCAATATCCTGAAGAAATTCCTGGATTAACAGTGGAAGATTTTTTAAGAACGGCTAAAGAAGCTGTTACTGGGGAAAAACAATATATAATGCAATTTCATAATGATTTAGTTGAAAAAATGGAAAAATTACATATTAATCCTGAATATGCTGAAAGACATTTAAATGTAGGTTTTTCAGGAGGAGAAAAAAAGAAAAATGAAATATTGCAAATGGCAGTTTTAGAACCAAAATTAGCTATATTAGACGAAACAGATTCTGGGCTTGACATAGATGCGACTAAAATAGTTTTTGAGGGAGTAAAAAGATTAAAAAATAGTGAAACATCGATGTTAATTATAACTCACTATGATAAGGTATTAGAGTATTTACAACCTGATTTTGTTCATATACTAATGGACGGTAAAATAGTTAAAACAGGTGGAATAGAGTTAGTAAAATTAATAGAAGAAAAAGGATATTCAAAAATGAAAAAGGAGTTAGGATTATAATCCAAAATAAAAAAGGTGGTAAAAATGGAAGAAAATAGAAATAAAACATATGTTGCAGACATAGAAAGAGGTGTCTACGATATAAAAGATGAAATGCAACATAGATTTACAACAGGAAAAGGACTAACAGAAGAAATAGTTAGAAAAATATCTGAAAAGAAAAATGAACCTGAATGGATGTTAGAATATAGATTAAAAGCATTAAAAGTATTTAATTCAAAACCTATGCCTACTTGGGGAGCTGATTTATCTGATTTAGATATAAATGACATAATACATTACTTAGAACCAGATTCAAAAATAATGAGTGATAGTTGGGACGATGTACCTGACTACATAAAATCAACTTTCGATAGACTTGGAATACCTGAAGCTGAAAGGCAATCATTAGCAGGGGTGGGAGCTCAATATGATTCTGAGGTTGTGTATCATAGTGTGCACAAAGAATTGACAGATCAAGGAGTTATATATACAGATATAGAAACTGCTATGAAAGAGCATGAAGATGTAATAAAAGAGTATTTTGGAAAGATTATAACTTATAATGATCATAAATTTGCAGCACTACATGGAGCTGTTTGGTCGGGAGGATCTTTTGTTTATGTTCCAAAGGGTATAAAGGTGAGTATGCCACTACAATCATATTTTAGACTTAACGCAGCTGAGGCTGGACAGTTTGAACATACGTTGATAGTTGTTGAAGAAGGTGCAGATTTACATTTTATAGAAGGGTGTTCAGCTCCAAAATATAAGAAAAATGCATTGCATGCAGGAGCTGTAGAACTAGTAGTCAAAAAAGGAGCAAGACTAAGATACTCTACAATAGAAAATTGGTCAAGAAATATGTACAATTTAAATACAAAAAGAGCTATGGTTGAAGAAGACGGGGTTATGGAATGGGTATCAGGGTCATTTGGCTCAAGGGTTTCGATGCTTTATCCAATGACAATATTAAAAGGAGAACGTGCAAGATGTGAATTTACAGGAGTTACATTTGCTTCTACTGGACAATATTTAGATACAGGATGTAAAATAATCCACGCAGCACCTTACACTACTTCTACAGTTCACTCAAAATCAATTTCAAAAAATGGAGGAACTGCTTTTTATAGAGGTCTTTTAAAAGTTACACCAAATGCTCATGGATGTAAATCAACAGTTGAATGCGAATCGTTAATGCTTGATAATGAGTCAAGGTCAGATACAATACCTATAATAGAAATAAGTAATGATAGTGTAGATATAGGGCATGAGGCAAAAATAGGAAGAATAAGTGATGAATCAATATTTTATTTAATGTCTAGGGGAATTAGTAAAGATGAAGCAAAAGCAATGATAGTAAGAGGATTTGTCGAGCCTATTTCAAAAGAGTTACCTCTTGAATACGCGGTTGAATTAAATAAATTAATTGAATTAGAATTAGAAGGAACAATAGGATAAAAAAATAAAGGAGATAAAGATGTTAAACGAATCAAGTTTACAAAATATTGAAAATAGTGATTATAGACTGAAAGTTTTCAAAGAATACGCATCTCTTGATAAACCTAATTGGAAAAGAGTAGGGTACAAATATGAAGAGCCTGCAGAGTATAAAAAATTTAATAATGCCACAACAAAAAACGAAAATCAAAATGGGTTAGTTGTGAAAGAAATAAATGATTCTTTGGAAGAATTAGAAAGATTAAAAAATGATAATGAGTACGGATTAGGTGAGTTTTTTAAATTACAAAATTTTGCTTTTTATAATGAAGGTAAGTATGTAAAAGTAAGTGAAAGAAAAGAAATAAAAAATCCAGTTTATATATCATATACTACAAATAAAGAAAATAATTTTTTAGTAGATTACAATGTTATAGAAGTTGAGGATTTTGCTAAAGTAACAGTAATTATAACTTATAATTCAGAAGATGATATAGCAGCTTATCATAATGGAATAATAAGGGTAGCTGCTGGTAAAAATTCAGAAGTTAAAATAATAAAAATTCAAAATTTGAATACAAATAGCTCAAATTTTGAATCATCTAAAATAGAAACAAAAGGTCAAGGAAAAGTAAATTATTATAGTATAGAATTGGGAGCTAAAATTAACGGAATAAGCCATAAAACTTATTTATTAGAAGATGCTGCTGAAGCATATATTTGGCCTGGATATTTAGCTGATGGTAGTAGAAAACTAGATTTGGAATATTCCCTTGTATTTAAAGGTAGAAAATCTATAGGAGAAATTCATGGAAGAGGGGCAGTAAAGGATACTGCTACAAAAGTATTTAGAGGTAATATGTACTTTAAAAGAGGAGCATCAAAATCTGAAGGAAGAGAAGGAGAATTTGCTATATTACTAGATAAAGATGTAAAAGTACATGCTATACCAACTTTATTTTGTGATGAAGATGATGTAATTGGAGAACATTATGCTTCTATAGGAAAAGTAGATGAATCAAAATTATTTTACTTAATGAGTAGAGGTCTTTCTGAAGGAAGAGCAAAAAAATTAATAGTAGAGTCATCTTTTAAACCGATATTAGATAATATAGATGATGAATTAATAAGAGAGCATTTATTAGATGAATTAGAGAGAAGAATATAATTGAAAAAATACCCGCCAAATGTTATACTTATGTATACATAAAGCGGGTTAAATTATATTTATATAAATAATTTAAAATAAATAAAACTAGAAGGGAGTTATAATGGATTATAGAAAAGAATTTCCTATATTTGATAATATTGTAAGTCATTATCTAGATACAGCAGCTACATCTCAAAAACCAAGAGTAGTTTTAGATAAATTAAAAGAATATTATGAAAAGTACAATGGGAATCCTGGCAGAGGGTCTCACGCATTATCAATGGAATCAGCAGAGTTATTACAAGAATCAAGAGAGACAGTAAAGAAATTTTTAAATGCAGAAAAATCAGAAGAAATTATTTTTACTAAAAATACTACCGAGTCTATTAATTTAGTGGCTTATTCTTATGGTATGGAGTTTATAAATGAAGGAGATGAGATAATATTAGGTATTTCAAATCACCATGCAAATATAGTTCCATGGCAATTTATAGCTAAAAAGAAGAAGGCAAAAATAAAATATATTTATCTAGATGAAAACGGACAATTTGATTTAAATGATTTTAAATATAAGATTTCAGAAAGAACAAAAATAGTAGCATTTTCAGCAGTAGTAAATGTTACAGGAGTAATTCAACCGTCAAAGCAAATAATAGAAATAGCACATAAAAAAGGAGCTTTAGTTTTAGTAGATGCAGCCCAGTCTATATTGCATTTTAAACATGATGTCCAAGATTTAGATGCTGATTTTCTAGTGTTTTCAGGTCATAAGCTTTTTGCACCTATGGGAATAGGAGTACTTTATGGTAAAAAGAAAATTTTAGACAAAATGCCTCCATTTTTATACGGCGGAGATATGATAGAGTTTGTAACAGAACAAGAATCAACTTTTGCTCCTTTGCCCAATAAATTTGAAGGTGGAACTCAAAATGTTGAAGGAGCAGTAACGTTAAAAGCAGCTATAGAATTTGTTGAGAAAATAGGTTATGATACTATAAAAAAAATAGAAAATGACTTATCAATGAAAGCTCTTTTTGCTATGGGAAGATTAGGATTTATTGAAACATATTTTACAGAAAATGTAGAAAGAGTAGGAATTATAGCTTTTAATGTGAAAGGTGTGCATTCTCATGATGTGGCATTTATATTAGACTCTTATAATGTTGCAGTTAGATCAGGACATCATTGTGCACAACCACTTATGACTTATTTAGAAGTTCCTTCTTGTTGTCGTGCAAGTTTTGGAATTTACAATAATGACGAAGATATAGAAAAATTAATAGAAGGATTGGAAAAAATTAAGGAGGTATTCAATCTATGAATTTAGAAAAAATTTATCAACAAACAATATTAGAATATAGCAATAGAAAAGATTTAAAAAGAGAAATAGAAAATCCTACATACATAGAAAGAGGTCACAATCCAAATTGTGGAGATGATTTGACATTAGAATTGAAATTAAATGGAGATAAAATAGCAGATGCTTCGTTTTTAGGAAATGGATGCGCTATATCTACGGCTTCTACTGCAATGCTTATAGATTTGATAAAAGGAAAAACAATTTCTGAAGCAGAAGAAAAAGTAAATTTGTTTTTTAAAATGATGAAAGAAAATGAGTTAACTTCAGAAGAAAGAAAAAAATTGGGGGATGTTGTCCTAATGGAATACGTATCAAAAATGCCTGCTAGAGTAAAATGTGCAACGCTTAGTTGGCATTCTTTAAAAGTTATGGTAGATAAAATGAAATAGTAATTAAAAAAACACAAAAAATGTATAAAATTTATAAGTATAATATTAAAATGCTATGAAAAATTGTGTTATTTAACTCTATTAAAGATGAAAGAAAAAATACTATATTAGGAGAAGTAAAATGTTTTTAGACATCGTAAAAGTATTAATACTAAGCTTAGTTGAAGGGCTAACAGAATTTATTCCTGTAAGTAGTACAGGGCACATGATAATAATGGAACATTTTTTAAAATTATCAGAAAATACTAATTTTGTATCAGCATTTCAAATAATAATACAACTCGGGGCTATTTTATCTGTAGTTGTATATTTTTGGGATAGAATATATCCTTTTTCTAAAAGAATAAGTGAAAGTAAAAAAAAGGATATTATAGAAATGTGGATAAAAATAGTAGTAGCTGTTTTACCAGCAGTAATATTGGGGTTATTATTAGATGATATAATAGAAAAATATTTTTTCAATCCTATAACAGTTTCTATAATGCTTATAATTTACGGTATAATATTAATTTTAATAGAATCAAGAAAAATAAAAAGAGATAAAATAAAAAGTATATCTGAACTTTCCATTAGTACAGCATTTAGAATAGGATTGTTTCAATGTCTTGCAATGATTCCTGGTACTTCTAGATCTGCAGCAACAATAATAGGAGGGGTTCTATTAGGATTAAATAGAGTACTCGCAACAGAATTTTCCTTCTTTTTAGCTATCCCCACAATGATAGGGGCATCTTCGCTAAAAATAATAAAAATGGGAAATGTATTATCAAAATATGAATGGTTTTTAATAATTTTAGGATTTATATTATCATTTATAACAGCTTTTTTAGTTATTAAAGTATTTTTAGATTATATTAAAAAGAATGATTTTAAAATATTTGGATATTATAGAATAGTTTTAGGAATAATTATTCTAACATTATTTTTTACGGGGGTTATGAAATAGAAAATGATATTTTCAAATATTAATATAAATAAAAATAAACTTGAGGAGTTTGTAAGAGTATTACTAAACGAAGAGTATGATATTTTATCTGAAAATTCAGATGAAGATATTATAATAGAAGTTGTAGAAAATTCTGAAAATATAAAAGTTAAAACAAAATTAGTAGAAAGAACTACTAACCAAACTATAAGAGAAATAGAATTTAATTTTGAAAAAATAAATGAAAAGTATTTTGATCAAAGTGAAGTTATGGCAAAGACTTCACTTTTAAAACTTTTTAATAAAGAAAAAGATTATAAATGGGGAGCTTTGATAGGTGTAAGACCTACAAAAATTGTAAGAAGATTTCTAAATATGAATTTATCCTATGAAAAAATAGCAGAAATACTTGAAAATGTATATTTTGTATCCAAAGAAAAAATAAATCTACTTTTAGAAATATCGAAAAGGCAGAAAAAATACTTGGATAAAGAAACTATAGGTATATACATAAGTGTTGCTTTTTGTCCTACTAAATGCACTTATTGTTCTTTTCCTGCATATTTAATAAATGGAAAATATAAAGAAAGGTATAATGAGTACATAACTTCTTTATTTAAAGAAGTAGAAGAAATAGGTAAATTCACAAAAGATCTTAATCTAAAAATAAATACTATTTATATTGGTGGAGGAACTCCTTCAATATTGTCAGAATACGAAATAGAAAATCTTCTCGAAACGATAGTAAAAAATTATAATTTAGATTTTTTAAAGGAATTTACTTTTGAAGCAGGAAGAATAGATACATTAAATAGAGAAAAACTTCAAATAATTAAAAATAAAGGAGTAAATAGAGTTAGTATAAATCCTCAGACATTTAACGAAAAAACATTAAGAAAAGTAAATAGATACCATAATAAAGAGCAATTTGATGATGTCTACAATATTTCTAAAGAATTAGGATTGGAAATAAATATGGACTTGATTTTAGGACTTCCTGAGGAAACAACAGAAGATATACTGTATACAATGAATAAAATTTCAAATTATGATGTTGAGAATTTAACTATTCATAATTTAGCCATAAAAAATTCTAGTAAGTTAAACAAAGAAAACTATAAACATGAAAATATACTTGATTACGAAAAAATATTTAAAAAAATAGATAAGATTACAAAGGAAAAAAGGTTGTCGCCTTATTATATTTATAGGCAGAAAAATAGCTTCCAATGGGGCGAAAATTTAGGTTATTCATTAGAAAATTTTGATTCTATTTATAATATAGAAATGATTGAAGAAAATAAAACAATAATAGGAATTGGGGCTGGGGCTGTAACAAAAATTATAAAAACTAGCTTAGAAAAATATGATATAAAAAGGCTTATAAATCCAAAAGATCCGTTAGTATGGATAGATAACCTTCAGGAAAAAATTGAAAATAAAAAGGAGGAATTGAGAAAATTATATAAAAAATAATTGTTTATAATTTAAAAGGGTGAGGTTAAAATGAAAAAAATAAAATATACTGCTATTTTAATTATACTTTTAATTTTAGGTAATTTTTTTAGATTATTTATAGAAGAAAAAAATATTCCTAAAGTTGAAATTAATGAAGAAATTGTTTATCAAAAAGATGAGGCAAAAAAAGAAAATGATTTATCTAAAACAACAGAAAAATTTGATGCAAATAATGTAACTTTTGAAGAATTATTAAAGCTAGGATTTACAAAGTCAAAAGCCACTAAAATAATAGAATTTCAAGATGAAATGGGAATAATTCAAAATTTAGAAGAATTTGGAAATATTCCGAGATTTGGTAAAAGTGGATTAAGTCAGGCAAGAAAATATTTATTTGTAGATAGAGAGAAAATTAAAAATCCTACTATTAATTATAAAGGTAAAAATTTTAAAAAGTATAATATTAATACATTAGATGAAAAAAAGCTTCAAATATTAGGATTTACAAAAAAGGAAATAAAAGGTATAAACGAAGTTTTGAAAAATGATAAAATTTATTCTAACATTGATTTAGAAAAAATTATAGGAGGAAAAAGGTACAAAGAAATGGAAAAACGAATTAAATTTATTGATTGAAAAAATAAAATAAAATTTTTGTTGACATATGGGCTAAAATCTATTAAAATAGTTAGGTGAAGTGAAAATATTAGCCCGAGTGGTGAAATTGGTAGACGCAACGGACTCAAAATCCGTCGATAGTGATATCGTGCCGGTTCGACTCCGGCCTCGGGCACCAATTTAATTTCAAATAATTTAATAAATAAAAGGACTCACTGTATTTACAGTGAGTTCACTTATTTTTAGTAGTAATTATTTTTTATTATCCCTAAAATATTAGAAAATTAATACTTTATTTAAAATTTTCAATTATATAATAAAATTAAATTGATTGACAATATTTTTAATTAAGGTATACTAATTGTGGTATAAAAATTAATTTACGGAGGCAAGCAATGAAAAAAATAACATTCATTACTTTTTTATTTCTATTTACATCATTATTTTCAAACGAATATTTTAAGGACACATTTAATGTTTATTATGATGGTAAAAAAATAGAGGGAGTTAGTTCAACTTCATTTAAAATCCTAAATAAAAATTATGGAAAAGACGCATTTGACGTATTTTATAAAGGTAGAAAAATAGAAAGAGCAAATGCTAGTTCGTTTAAGATACTAAATAAAAACTATGCAAGGGATAATTTTAATATTTATTACAATGGAGTCAGAATAAAAGATGCAAGTTCAACTTCATTTGAAGTTATTAACGATCATTATGCAAAAGATGCTTTTAATAAATATTATAAAGGAAATAAAATAAAGTAAGATTTCTCGTTAATAATAATTTAAAAAATAAAAAATGATAAAACCTCTAAAATAATATATGTTAAAATAAAATATATTATTTGGAGGTTTTTTAATGTATATCATTCATACAAACATTATAATAATTTCTCTGAGGAAATTTTTATATCTTTGTAAATTAAAATTAATTTATCTAGAATAGTTTCTATACAGCTTTTCTCCCATTTCATTATCAATGGGATAAACTATAATTTATATTTAAAATTTATTTTATAAATATATAATACAATCATAGAAAATATTTGTAATTTTGATACTTTTTTGTAAGATAGTTACCATAAAGAAACTGTAAAAAACTAAAATTATTTTCTTTTTTTTATAAATATGGTAAAATAGAGTAAGGGTTTATTAGTTTTGCACTTGTAGCTCAACTGGATAGAGCGTCTGACTTCGGATCAGAAGGCTTGGGGTTCGATTCCTCACAGGTGCGCCATTTAATATATTTAAGGGGTTGAATATATTTTAAAATAAAAGTTTATTAAAAGGGTTGGGGATAATATGAATAAAAATCAAGGGCATAGAGAACGTTTGAGAAAAAGGTTTTTAATGTCTGGAATTTCTGGTTTTCACGAATATGAAATTTTAGAGTTACTCTTGACATACGTTATTGTACAAAAAGATTGTAAACCAATAGCTAAAAAATTATTAGAAAAATATGGGAACTTATATACTTTACTTGGTCAAAGCAGTGAGGAATTGCAAAAAAATAATTATATAAGTGAAAGAGTAGTTGTATATTTCAAAGTTATTTTTTCTATATTAGAAAATTTGTTGTATAAAAAAATAGATAAAGAAATAATTACTATTTCAAGTAATGTTCAATTGTTAAATTATTTGCAGCATTCCCTTACAAATAGAGATATAGAAATATTCAAAGTTCTATTTTTGAATACACAGAATGAATTGTTAAAAGAAGAAGAATTATTTAAAGGAACTATAGACAAAAGTGTAGTCTATATAAGAGAACTAGTTAAAAAAATATTTGATTACAAAGCAAAATCAATAATTATTGTACATAATCATCCTGGTGGTTCTTTGAAACCATCTCAATCAGATAAAATGTTAACTGTTAAAATAAAAGAAGTTCTTGAAAATTTAGAAATAAGACTTCTCGATCATTTGATAATAAGCGAAAATGGACATTTTAGTTTTTTAGAGAATGGGATATTGTGATTTAAAAAAATAAAAAAGGTGGAAAAATGAAAGTATTAAATATAAAGTTTAGAAAAACAAAAAAAGTATATCCATTTTTAATAGATGATTTTAAAAAGTATGGAAAAGGAGATCATGTTATAGTAGATACTATAAGAGGAGAGCAAATAGGTATAGTTATTGGTACAGTAGAAAAGTATGAAATAGATAATACTGAAAACGAAGAAATTAAAATAAGGGAGGTGAAGAGAAAACTAGAAGAAGAAGAGGTAGAAAAATTAAAAGACTTGGATGCTAAAGCAGATGAAGCATATTTTAAATGTAAAAAAATTGTTAGAGAAATTTTACCAGAAATGAATTTAGTTATTGGGGAATACACATTCGATGAAAGTAAATTAATTTTTTATTTCACAGCAGAAAACAGACTTGATTTCAGAGAATTAGTAAAAGAGGTAAATAAAACATTTAAAAAGAGAGTTGAATTTTATCAAATAAAACAGAATGATGAAGGGAGAATTTTAAGTGCGTTTGGAAAATATGGGAAAGAAATTTACTGGTAGTGATAGTGAAGCAATAGATGTCTATTTTGATACCTTCCAAAAACGTTATTTTTTCCAAAACAATCCTAGCTTTTCAGTTAAAATTAATGAACGAGTAATAGCCGAAACTCATATGGGTTTAGCTGTAGGAAAAGTTATAGCAATTAAATCTGACTATATCAACGAATCAAAAGAACCATTGAAAAAAATAGTAAGAATCGCTACAAGTAAAGACTTGGAAAAAAATAATGAATTAAAAAAAGATGCTATCAAAGCAGGATTTGTTTTTAAAAATAAAGTACAAAAATATGAATTGAATTTAAAATTAGTAGCTACAGAGTATACTTTTGACAGAAAAAAATTAGTATTTTACTTCGCTTCAGAAGATAGAGTTGATTTTAGACTTTTAGTAAAAGATTTAGCTGCAATTTTTAAAGTAAGAATAGAACTCAGGCAAATAGGAGTTCGAGATTATGCAAAAATGATTGGGGATTGTGGTATGTGTGGCAAAACACTTTGCTGTAAATCTTTTATGAATAAATTTGATTCAGTTTCAATAAAAATGGCAAGAGATCAGGGGATTTCAGTTTCTCCTTCTAAAATGTCAGGGGTTTGTGGAAGGTTAAAATGTTGTGTAGGATTTGAAAATGAACAGTATCTTGAAGTTAGAGTAAATTATCCTGCTGTAGGTCAAAAAGTATCTACTCCTGAAGGTAAAGGTAATGTAATAAGTATGAATATGACGTGTGACCTAGTATTCGTAAATATTCTTGGAAAAGGTATTCAAAAGTTTACATTACCAGATATAGAATTTAGTAGAAAAGAAAAAGAAGAAATTGAAAATAGAGAAAATAGTAATTATGTTGAAGGTAATTAAAGTATGGGGTATATAGAAAATTTTGATAGTGTAAATAAAAAAATAAATATTGAAAGTATAGGAATAAAAATAACTGAAGATCCGCTAATATTAGCAAAAAATGTAAAAAAAAAAATAAATATTGAAAAAAAAGAAAAAAAAGTATTAGAAATAGGGGCAGGTCAAGGTGTGATTTCTATTTTACTATCTGAAATTGAAAATATTAAAATTTTTTCTGTGGAAATTCAAGAAAAAATTTATAAACATCTTGTTGAAAACATAAAAAATAACAACTTAGAAAATAAAATTTACCCTTTAAATAAAGATATAAAAGAAGTGGAAGGAGAATATGATATAATATTTTCTAATCCTCCTTATAGGAAGATTGATTCAGGTAAATTACCCGAAGATCAATCGGAGTTAATAAGTAAATACGAGAAATTCCTTACTTTAGAAGAATTGTTTTTAAATATAAAAAGGCTTTTAAAAAATAATGGATATTTTTTTGTTATAGTTCCTAATTACAGGTTAAACGATATTTTTTCTTATATATATAAAAATAACATGACTATTTTATCACTTGAAATAAATGAATATAAGAAAAATAAACTAGTTGTAGTACATGGGAAAAAAGGTGGAAAATCCAATTCAAATATTGATATAGAAATAATAAAAAAATAAAATATTTTTTTATTATTTTTTTTATATTGAAATTAAATAGTCTGACAATTCTTTTTCAATTTCTTTATTGAATTTTCCTATTCTAAAATTATATTTAATTTCATCATAGTTATTAGGTTCTTTTGAAAAAGCTAAATTTACTACATTTGGAAATTCCATTAAAAATAAATTTAATTTTTCTTTGTCATTATAAAATAAAGTAGGTATTTTTGTAAATCCTGTTTTTGACTTTAATAACTCAGAACTTTCATCTCTCGAGGAATAAATAACTTTAATTTTATTGTTTAATTCTGAAAATTTCTCAATAAAGGGGATAATAGCACGACAATCAGGGCAATAAACCTGTGCTACTACTAAAATATTAATTTCTTTATCAATAGAATTTATTTTTTTAATAGTTTCATTGGAAAGAGTTATTTTATCCATAATTTTCAATTGTTTTTCACTATATTCACCGTTATCTTCATATTTTAAATAATCTTTAAATGTAGCCATTTAATATCACCTCATTATAATTTTTATATACAATATTATATAATAAAATTTAAAAAAAAGAAAGATATTTCTTTTTATTTTAAAATATGATAAAATCATACAAAGGAGATGAAATAAGTGTATAAAGCGATAATTAGTGACTTAGACGGTACTTTATTAAATGAGAATCATGATGTTGATGAATTCACAATTAATACAGTTAAAAAAGTTTTAGAAAAAGGAATAAAATTTTATATAGCTACAGGAAGAAGCTATTTTGGGGCGAAAGAGGTAATGGATAAATTAAATTTAGAAATACCTTTAATAACTTCTAACGGAGCTAGAATACTTAACAGTGAAGGAAAAGAAATTTATATTAAAAATTTGGAAGAAAAATATTTAAATAAAATTTTTGAAATTGACTATAAATCTATAGGAAAAGATATTATAATTAATGGATATTCAGGAAATGATTGGTTTGTTGTGGAGGATGTTATAGATTTTTTTATTAATCAGAGACCAGATAGATTACATGTTCCTGCTCAAATAGAAGAAAAAGAATTTAAAAACAAAAAATTTACAAAAATATTTTTTTTAGGAGATCACGATAAATTATTAGAACTTGAAAAAATTATAATAGAATCCACAAAAAATAAAGTAATTACGACCTTTGCCTCAGAAAGGAGTTTGGAAATTTTTTCTAAGGAATGTGATAAATCCATAGCTGCTGAATATTTGTTAAAAAAAGATAATTTAAAATTAGAAGATGCTGTTGCATTCGGTGATGGACTTAATGATTACTCTATGTTAAAAAAAGCAGGAAAAGGATATTTGATGGAAAATTCTTTATATAAATTATTTGAAAGGTTACCTAATAATGAGATAGTAAAAAGTAATGAAAATAATGGGGTTGCAGATAAAATAACAGAATTGTTTTTAGAAAGGGAATGAAAATTATGAAAAAGAAAGCTTTAGTTGTAGACAATACATCATATATAAGAGCAGATATAAGAGAATTGCTAGAAGAACAAGGATACGAAGTATATGAAGCAGGAGATGGATTAGAGGCTTTTGAAATTTATAAAAAAATAAAACCAGATATTGTTACTATGGATATAAACATGCCAAAAGTACATGGATTAAAAGCAACACAGTTAATAACTGATTTTGATCCTAAAGCAAGAGTAATGATTTGTAGTACAATGATAACTTTCCAAAATTATATTAAAATGGCTAAAGAAGCAGGAGCTAAAAGCTTTTTATCAAAACCGTTTTCTGATGAAGAATTTTTTGATGAATTAGCAAAATTGTTTTTGGTGTAGATTAGGAAAGGTGGTTTTAAAATGTATAAAGCTGTTGTTAGTGATCTAGATGGGACTTTATTAAACGAAGAGCACAAAGTAACTGATTTTACGGTAGAAATAGTAAATAAAGTGATAGAAAAAGGAATAAAATTTTATATAGCTACTGGTAGGAATTATATCCATACTAAGTCAGTTATGGATGATTTGGGAATAAAAATACCTTTAATTACATCAAATGGAGCAAGAATATACAACAAAAATGGGAAAGTCATATATGAAAATTTGGTTAAAAAAAAAGAAGTTGAATCTATATTAGAAATAGATTATAAAAAATATGGGGAAAACATACATTTAAACATATTTTCAGGAGATGACTGGGTAATAACAAAAGGGACATTAGAAGAAGTTATAAAAAGATATCCTGAATTAGATAAAATTGACGCTATAGAAGTGGAAAAAGAAAAATTAGGTGAGTTAGATATTTTAAAATTTTTCTTTATAGGAGAGCACGAAGAACTAGTTGAACTTGAACAAGAAATAATAAAGAAAACAAAAAATAATATTACTATAGCTTTTGTATCAGATAAATGTATGGAAATTTTCAACAAGACAACAAATAAAGCTAATGCAGCTAAGTATTTACTGAACAAAGAAGGTATAGATTTAAAAGATGCAGTAAGCTTTGGAGATGGTGAAAATGATTTTGAACTTTTAACAGAATTAGGTAAGGGATATGCAATGGAAAATGCAATAGATAGGTTGAATAATCTTTTGCCTAAGGATTTTGAAAGAGTTGACAAAAATATTAATAATGGAGAAGCAAAAAAGTTATTAGAATTATTTTTGAAATAAAAAAGAGTTATCTAGATTTAGATAACTCTTTTTTATTAGTAAATATCTAATTTATATGGTAAATAATACATAGCTTTGTTTTTATTGCTTTCTAATAGTTTATAATCCTCTACAATATTAGTTTTATTATAAATAACAGACCAAGTAGAAGTTATATTTACTTTTTCTAATATATAACTTGATAAAAATTTAAAAGTTTCAGAAAAATCCATTTTAGAGTAAATACTTTTTACATTATAATTATCACCAAGATTCAAATCCTTAGAAAGAATTTTTATAGTTTCATCAAGAGAGGCTATTCCATCAACTAATTTTATATTTAATGCTTCTTCTCCAAGCCAGATTTTACCTTGAGCATAGTTTTCAAGTACAGAATCAGGGATTTTTCTATTTTCTGAAACCCTTGATTTAAATTCTTTATAAGTTCCAGTCATAGATTCAACGATTTTATTTTTAGTATCGTTAGCAAGAGGAGTGAACACATCATAAGTGTCAGAGTACTTCCCTTTAGAAATAGAATTTGAACTTATACCGTATTTTTTTTGAGTATTAGATACTTTAGGAAACATAGATACTACACCAATAGAGCCAGTAATAGTAGAATTATTTGCAAAAACTTTATTTCCAGCCATTGAGATATAATACCCTCCAGATGCAGCAGTTTCAGACATAGAAACATATACTGGAATGTTTATTTTTGAAAGACTTTGGTAAATTATTTCTGAAGCAAGAGCAGAACCACCAGGAGAGTTTACTCTTAAAACAATCCCTTTTAAATTAGGTATTTTTATTGCTTCTTCTAATTTTGTAGCGATATTATTAGGATTAATAGATATACTATTATCGTTTACATTATTATATAGAATGGAACCTTCAGCGTAAATTACTGCAATAGTTCCATTTGAATTAGATTTATTTTCAATATTTTTAGTAATTTTACTTTCATTATTTGAATAATATTCATAAATATCAATTATATTTTCATTAGTTATACTTAGTCTTTTTAAAAAGTCATCAAAATATTCTAGTTTATCAATAAAGTTCTTATCTCTAGCATTAAAAGGTGTAAGATTAATATTATTTCCATTAATTATATCGTTATTCAGAGTTTCTTTATTTATCTTACGATTTTTTGAAATATTATCTATGAAATGATTATATCTAGTATCTAAAATTCTAGTTAATTCTTCTTTCAGTTCAGAAGACATTGTATCGCTATTGTAATTTTCCCCATAAGATTTAAAGTCTCCCATTCTAATAATCTCCATGTTTATACCTAATTTATCAAATAAACTTTTAAAATACAAATCAGAATAATGATATCCAGTAATAGAAATCTCAGCAGAAGAAGATGGAATAGATATTATCTCATCAGCCGCGGAAGCTATAGTATAATTAGAATTTTGAATGTATGCTCCGTACGCGTATATTTTTTTACCTTTTGTTTTAATCTCTTCAAATTTTTTTAAAATTTCTTCTGTTTTTGAAGAAGAAATGTTAATTTGATCAAGATTAATAATAATCCCTTTTATTTTTTCATTATTTTTTATGTCATCTAAACTATTTAATATATCAGTAAATGAAATATTATATTTATTTGACCCAGCAATGTTACTAAAAATAGAAGGAGAAATTATTTTATCTTCTGTAACTTCTGAAGGGTTAAATAATACGTAGCTATAATTTTTAATCTTTGTTTCATTATTGTTTTTTTCATTTGTAGCAATAAAAGAGACTAAAGATACCCCTAAAATAAAAATGAAAAGAATCAGTAATGATAATTTTAGAAAAAAAGAATAAATTTCTTTTAAAGTAAAAATAAGAAATTTTTTTATTAATTTGAAAAAATCCATGAAAGCCCTCCTAAAAATTTAAATATAAATTTAATAATGCAAATTATAGCATTTATGGTCATAAATAGCAAATTCTAAATAATGATAAAAAAAATAAAAAAATTGTTGACAAAAAAAACGATATATGATATTATAGCTCTTGTCTTAAGAGATTTTAAAAATTATGCGGCTTTCGTTTAGTGGTTAGGACTCCGGGTTTTCATCCCGGCAACAGGGGTTCGATTCCCCTAAGCCGTACCAATTAAGACTTGATGGTTTTATTAAATATGGTCGCATAGCTCAGTTGGGAGAGCACCTGCCTTACAAGCAGGGGGTCACTGGTTCGAGCCCAGTTGTGACCACCATTTTTGGAGGTGTAGCTCAGTTGGTTAGAGTGCTTGCCTGTCACGCAAGATGTCGCGAGTTCGAGTCTCGTCACTTCCGCCAATTTAATTTTAACCGTAAGGTTTATTTGCCGCTTTAGCTCATCTGGTAGAGCAGCTGACTTGTAATCAGCAGGTGGTTGGTTCGAGTCCGACAAGCGGCACCATTTTAATAAAGTTGTGGTGAGGTTCCCGAGCGGCCAAAGGGAGCAGACTGTAAATCTGCCGGCTCAGCCTTCGAAGGTTCGAATCCTTCCCTCACCACCATTTTTTTTTATAATAAAATAATATATATATAATTGTGGAATTTTTGGGAGGATATAGTAATATGGTAAGAAAATTGAAAAATGCTAGTGGGAAATCAGGAAATCAGCAAGATATTATAAAACAAGCTCAAGTGATGCAACAAGAAATGTTAAAAATCCAGGAAGGATTAAAAGATAAATTTGTTGAAACGTCAGTAGCTGGTGGGGGCATAACTTTAAAAGCTAATGGACAAAAGAAAATAGTAGATTTATCAATTTCTTTAGATGTATTAAAAGATGCAATTGAAGAAGAAGATGCAACAATAGTTTCGGATTTAATTATAAATGCTGTAAATGAAGTGTTGGAAAAAGCAGAAGAAATGGCTGAAAAAGAAATGGAAATAATAACTGGTGGAGTTAGTATTCCAGGATTATTTTAATATTAAATTTAGATTTGAAACTAGGTGTATTCCTAGTTTTTATTTTTAATATTAAATTTGTATAAACAAACAAAAGTGAGGTTTGTTATGGAAAATAATGTTTATTTAAAGGATAAAATAGAAAAATTATTATTAATATTAAACGATGGATTAGTTGGTAAGGAAAAGATAATTAAACTTGGGATATTGAGCTTAATGGCAGGAGAAAATTTAATTTTAATAGGTCCGCCAGGGACAGCAAAAAGTGAAATTTCTAGGAGATTTAACAAAATTTTTGAAAAGGAAAGTTACTTTGAATATCTTCTTACAAAATTTACAACACCCGAAGAGATTTTTGGTCCTTTTTCAATAAAGAAATTACAAGAAGATAAATTTGAGAGAAGCACAGAGGGATATATCCCTAGAAGTAAAATAGTATTTTTAGACGAAATATTTAAGGCTAATTCTTCGATTTTAAATACACTTCTTACTATTATTAATGAAAAGGTTTTTCATAATGGTATTAAAATTGAGAAAATACCTTTAATTTCTTTAATAGGGGCTTCTAATGAAGTTCCTCTAGATAATGAGGAACTAACAGCTTTATATGACAGGTTTTTAGTAAGAGGAATTGTTGATTATATATCAGATGAAGAAATAGAAATGTTACTTGACATAGAAAATAATGAAATTGAAATTCCAGAAGAATTAAAATTCACACTAGATGAATTAGAAGAAATTAGAAAAAATTCTAAAGAAATTAAAGTTTCAAATGGTATAAAAAAAACTATAATTGAAATTAGAAGAGAATATAATAAAGTATTTATGGATGATAAAAATGAAATAATATCAGATAGAAAAATTGTGAAAATAATGAAATTACTTAAAATATCTGCATATATTAATGGTAGAGATAAAGTTGATTTTTCAGATATTTTAGTTATGATAAATTGTTTATGGAATGATGTTAAAAATGTTGAAAAAGTAAAAAAAATAGTATTAGACGCAGTTAAAAACAATATAACGAAAGAGGATTTAGTATGACTGTAGATGAAATAAAAGGAAATAGTATAGAAGAAATTAATTTAGAAATACTTGGAATTTTAAATGAAGAAAAAGAAATAAATCTACTAGAAATGACAAAAGAATGTGAAAAAATAGAAAGGAAAATGTTTTTAAATTATATTTTTAAAATATTGATAAATATTGAAGATGGTAATCTTGATAGAAATGTTGATGATTTTTATCGTGATAGAAAGTTAAAAATAATATATATGGATAAACTATTTATTCAATCTAATATTATTATTCTTTTTAATATAAAAGATGACGTTCTATTTTTTGATAATCCATTTTGGGCATATACTAACAAAACTACAAATAAAAAAATTATAGATATAGAAATTGTTCAGAAAATAATTAGAAAAATGTCTGAAATAGTATTAAATGAAAAAATAAAAAGGCAAGAAATAGAAAAATTTCTTAAAAATGGCAGAATAGGTAAAGAAGAAAGAATAACAAGCGAAATATTGTTAAATCAAATAAAAGAAAATATACTTCTTTAAAATTTACAACGTAAAATTAGGAGAGAAAGATGAAAATTGAAATTTCTTTAACTTCTCATATATCAAAACCAATAAAATATTATGTAAATAAAATTTATAGGAAAAAAATATCACCTAAATTAGGTAGTATAATTTATAGTGATTTTGGTCAAGAAGGGATATATATAGGAAATGATGAGATAGTAACTCTTGGCAGTTATAATACACTAAATGAAACAAAATATGTAAAAAAAATATCAGTGGATACTTTTTTAAAAAATAATAAATTTTTAAATAGTGTTTATATATCTTCAAATAGTAATGGGGCTATAGAAAATGAAAAAATAGTTGAAGCAGCAATAGAATATATAGGAGAGAAAAATAATTTTGGATTAGTTTTTAAAAATACTAATAGTTTTATAAAAAAATGTCTTGATTATTCAAAAGAAAATTTTTTTGATACAGAAAATGACCTAGAAGAAAGTTTTAAATCTGAACTAGGTCTTATGAAACAAAAGGCAAAAAATAAAATTGGTGCTATAAAATGGCTTTTATGGGATTTTGAATTAGATGAAAAAAATAAAAAAATGGATATTTTTGATGATATATATAAAGAAGGCGTTGAAAATAATCTAATATCAGAAGAAAATATTGAAAAATATGAAAATTTAAACATTAGAAAAATTATAAAAGAATATGAAGAGATACCTTTAAATAATGAAATAATAATTCATCTAAAAAAAGAATTAAGTGAAATGATAGATTTTTTTAGAGAGATTCAAGATGAAAGACTTCCTAACAATATTATGAAGTTAATTATAAAAATAATTAGAGTCTTAGAAGAAATTATATTTAATTATGAAAATAATGAGAATACTCTAAATTCCCTTGGAGGCGGTTTTTCATATAAAGAATTAAAAGAAACAGGAGAAGATTTTAAAAAAATCGCAAATGAAATGCAGAAAAATAAGAATATTCAAGATATTCTTAAAAGGCTTGGAAAAGGAAAGTTAGAAAAAAGTAGGGATAATAAGAATAAAGTTGCCAAAATAAATAAAAATGAAATATTTGGTATTGATAGAAGTAGTGATTTATCGAGACTTCTTCCATCAGAATTGTTAAATTTAGAAGATGAAAGTTTAAAATATTTATTTTATTCTAAGTATTTAGAAAAAAGTCTTTTAACTTACGAAATAAAAGGAAATAGTATAATTGAAAAAAATGAAAGTGAAGACGGATTTAGTAATAAAGGTACAATTGTGGTTTGTCTTGATACTTCGGGTAGTATGAATGGAAGTCCGATTATTAAAGCTAAAGCCTTAGTTTTAGCTATAGTAAAAATATTGAAAAAAGAAAATAGAGAACTTCATATAATAATATTTGGGGCAAAAAATCAATATCAAGAAGTTACAATAAATAGTGAAAATCAAATAATAGAAGTAATAAAATTTTTGAGAAAAAGCTATGATGGCGGAACTTACTTTGAAACACCATTAAAAAGAGCTATGGAGATAATAGATTTTAAAAAGAATTATGAAAAAGCTGATATATTAATGGTTACAGATGGAGCTTGTAAAATAAGTCATGTTTTTAGGAGAAAGATAACTGAAGAAAAAGAAAGGATGAAATTTAAAATATACACTATTATTTGTGAATCAGATAGAGTAGAAAAAGATTTTTCTGATGGTGTGTTTGTAATATAGATAGAATAAAAAAAGAAACAGCTAATTTTAAAAAAAGGTTTTAAAGTTATACTTTTTTAGAATTTAAAATAAAAGATAAATGAGGTAGGATCGTGAATAAAATAAAAATATTATTAATAATGATAGCAATGATTTTTACTATGAATTCATGCTTAGCTGTGGCTGCGGCAGGAGCGGGAGCGGCAGGTGGATATTACTGTGGAAAAACATCAAAATGCACAAGATAAAAGCATGTTTAGAAAATATTGACAGTATTAAAAACGAAGAGTATATTAAGTTTTAAAGTTATACTTTTTCAAATTATTTTTTATAATTTAGCTTTTATTAATTGAGTGCTAAGTCCACTTTGTTTTTCATTTAGAAGGTTTTTAAAAATTATAATAAATTTTATAAAATCTATTTGTTAAATTTTATAAATATGGTAGAATTATATTAAGAGAATATAATAGGAGGATTACGCTATGGATTTCATGAAAAAATACGAATATTGGTTAAATTCAGATTCAATTGATGAAAAAGACAAAGAAGAATTGAGAGGGCTGAAAGATAATCCAAAAGAAATAGAGGATAGATTTTTCAAAGATTTAAGCTTTGGTACAGGTGGAATTAGAGGTGTTAGGGGGATAGGAACTAATAGAATCAACAAATACGTAATAAGGAAAGCAACTCAAGGGTTGGCAAATTACATGCTTACTTTTAATGAAAAAGAGGCAAAAGAACAGGGGATTATAATTGCACATGACTGTAGAATAGGGTCAAGAGAGTACGCATTAAATACAGCTAGGGTTATGGCTGCTAATGGAATAAAAGCCTATATTTATGAAGATTTGAGATCAACTCCAGAGTTGTCTTTTGGAGTAAGATATAAAGGGACAATGGCAGGAATAGTTGTTACTGCAAGTCATAATCCTGTGGAGTATAACGGGTATAAAGTGTATTGGAATGACGGTGCTCAAGTAGTAGATCCACATGCTACATTAATAGTAGATGAAGTAAATAAAATTAGTACTTTAGAAGAAATAAAAGTTATATCTGAAGAAAATGGAAGAGAAAAAGGATTAATTATACAATTAGATAACAAAATTGATGACGATTATATAAAAGAAATAAAAAAGCAAACAATAATTTCTGAAATACAAGGAAAAGAATCATTCAAAATAGTTTATACACCACTTCATGGGACAGGTGGAAGACCTATGGAGAGAATATTAACAGATTTTGGATATAGTTATGAAGTAGTAAAAGAGCAAATAAAACCAGATGGAAATTTTCCAACAGTTACTTACGCAAATCCTGAAGAAATAGCTGCATTTAATCTTGGAACTAAACTAGCTGATGAAACAGGCGCTAAAATAGTTATGGCTAATGATCCAGATGCGGATAGAATAGGAATTGCAGTAAAAGATGATGATAATAATTGGTATTATCCAAATGGAAACCAAGTTGGATTACTATTATTACAATATATTTTAAATAATAAAAAAGATATAGATAGTAATGCAAAAGCTATAACTACAGTAGTTTCGACACCAATGATAGATACTATAGCACCTAAAAGAAATGTAGGAGTTATTAAGACATTAACAGGATTTAAATATATCGGTGAAAAGATAAGACAATTTGAAAATAAAGAACTAGATGGATCTTATTTATTTGGTTTTGAAGAAAGTTACGGCTATTTAATAGGGACTCATGCAAGGGATAAAGACGCATTAGTCACTTCAATGATAATAGCAGAAATGGCTGTTTATTACAATTCCATAGGAAGTTCCATTTATAACGAACTTCAAAATTTATATAAAGAATACGGTTATTATTTAGAGGGTATAAAATCAGTGACATTAAAAGGAAAAGACGGATTAGAGAAAATGGCAACATTAATGTCAGAATTAAGAGAAAATGTAAAAGACACATTAATTAATAAAAAAATAAAAATTAAAAGAGATTTTGAGACTCATAAAGAATATGATTTAGTTACAGGAGAGATTAAAGATATTAAATTACCAAAAGAAAACGTATTACAGTTTGTACTAGAAGATGATACTTATATTACAGCTAGACCTTCTGGAACAGAACCTAAAATTAAATTTTATTTCAGTGTTAATGCAGATTCTAATGAAAATGTAAAAGAAAAATTAGATAAGTCCATGACTGATTTTGAATCAATATTGAAATTATAAAAAGGTAAAAAATGATAAAAAATATAGAAAATAAAGGTAAGAAATATGCAGATGCTATATATTTGCATATTCCTTTTTGTACAAAAAAATGTGATTATTGTGATTTTTGTACGTTTATAAATATGAATAAAGAGTATGAAAAATATTGTACAGCTTTAATAGAAGAGATAAAGCTTTATCCTAAAGAAAATTTATATGATACTATCTATTTTGGTGGTGGGACACCTTCTTTACTACCTGTCAACTTAATTTCAGATATTATGGTAAATTTAAAATATAAGAAAGACTCAGAAATAACATTGGAATTAAATCCTAATGATATTACAAGAGAGAATTTAAAATCTTTAAAGGAAATAGGTATAAATAGACTTAGTATAGGCATTCAAAGTTTTCAAGATCACATATTGAAATTTATAGGAAGAGATCACACAGGAAACGATGCTATAAAAATATTCAAAGAATCAAGGGAAGTAGGATTTGAAAATATTTCTGTAGATTTAATGTTTGGAATACCTAATCAAAGTCTAGATGATTTGAAAAAAGATTTAGAATTAATAAAAGAGTTGTCTCCCGAAAATATTTCTATTTATTCTTTAATTTGGGAAGAAGGTACGTTATTTTGGAGTAAGTTACAAAAAGGAATTCTTTTTGAGATGGATCAAGATTTAGAAGCTGATATGTTTGAGTATATAATTGATTTTTTAACTGATTTAGGATATATTCATTATGAGATATCAAATTTTTCTAAAGAAAATATGTATGGAAAGCATAATATAAAATATTGGGAAAATAAAGAATTCATAGGAGTAGGTTTAAGTGCTTCAGAATATTTAAATGGTATAAGAACTAGTAATGTTAAAAATTTTCATAAATATTATTATAGTTTAAAAAATAAAAAAAAACCAATAGATGAAAAAACTATTGAAATAGTTGATGAAAAAGAAAAAGAAAAATTGAAAAGTATGTTAGGATTAAGATTAGTAAAAAAAGGAACAGAGTATTTTAACAATAAAAAAATTGAAAATTTGTTAAAAGATGGATTGCTTGAAATATTTGAAAATGAAGAAGGTAAAAAAAGATTAAGACTTACAAGAAAAGGAATATTACTAGCAAATAATGTGTTTATAGAATTTGTTTAGATTTTATGGAACTATTAAATTAGGAGTAAAAATGGAATTAAAAAAGGAAATAATTGACGAAAATTATAATGAAATACTAGAAAATATAAAAAAACATTCTCCTTATCCTGAAAGAGTAAAAATATTATTTGTAAGTAAATATTTTGATTTAAATGAACACGAGAAACTTATAAATATGGGATATAAATATTTTGGCGAGAATAGAGCACAGCTTTATAGAGATAAATTAGAGAGATTTTCCAAAGCAAAGTATGAAAATATTAATTGGGATTTTATTGGAAGGTTGCAAAAAAACAAAATAAAGTATATAATTGAGAGTGTAAATTTAATACATTCTATAGATTCATATGAACTTTTAGAGGAAATTAATAAAAAAGCAATGGAAAAGAATATAGTTTCTGAAGGCTTAATTCAAATAAATATTTTTAAAGAAGAATCAAAAACAGGGATATATATTGAAGATTTTAAAAAGGAATATAAAAAATATTTTTCCATGGAAAATATTAGAATTAAAGGATTTATGACTATGGCTCCTTTTGAAGCTCAAAGTTTAGAAATAGAAAAATATTTTTATAAAATGTTAAAATTAAAAGAAGAATATGAAAAAAAATATAGATATGTAACAGAACTTTCCATGGGAATGTCTAATGATTATATAGAAGGGCTAAAAAATGGTTCGACAATTATTAGAATAGGAAGTAAATTATTTGAATAAATAAATAGGAGGTTTAAATTTGGGATTTAAAGAGAGATTTTTAGGATTTTTCGGAGACGATGTTGAAGATGATGATGTAGAAATGGAAGAAGAATATGTAAAACCAGTAAAGCAGTCAAATAATAGAACATATATCCAAACAGAACACGAAGAAGAAAAAGAAAAAAAAGTTATGAATTTATTTGGTAGTGGAAATAAAAAAGAGGAAGGTGGAAAAATGAAAGTAAGCTATGTTTCAATAATAAGACCAAAAACCTTTGAAGATTCTAGATTAATAGCTGATTCAATAAAAGAAAGAAAAGTTGTCACATTTAGTTTAGAGTTTTTAGAATTTGAAGTAGGGCAAAGAGTAATTGATTTTGTTAGTGGAGCGGCTTATGCTATGGATGCACATCTTTCAAAAGTCACTGATAAAGTACTTACATCTATTCCAAGTGGTATAGGGTATGAAGATATAGATACTTCACTAGAAGAGGAAAAATTATTATAGTATATTATAAATTTTAAAATATCTCCAAATGCACTTAATGTGTATAGGAGGTATTTTATTATTTTTTATAATATATTTTTAATGACTAAAAAATTAGTATATGCTATAATTAATCTATTATTAAATATTGAGATCTAATAAAAATAAATTAAGATTAAAGAAAGGCACGAAATAATGAGTATAATATTTACAATAATAATTTTAGGAATGATAATTTTTGTACATGAATTAGGTCATTTTTTAACAGCAAAATATTATAAAATGCCTGTTAATGAATTTGCAGTAGGAATGGGTCCAAAAATATTATCAAAAAAACTAGGTGAAACAGTATATTCTATAAGGTCGTTACCTTTAGGAGGATTTGTTAATATAGGCGGAATGCAATATGAGGAGATACCTACAAAAAATGAAGAAAATGAAAAAAAATTAAATCAAGAAGAAATAGAAAATATAAAAAAAAATAATGAAAATGGATTTTTTACAAAATCACCTTTATCTAGGTTTGTTGTATTAATATCAGGTGTTATAATGAATTTTGTGACAGCAATAATAGGAATATTTATATTGCTTTCTATAACTAATATTACTCCACCAACACATGCAAAACCTATTATTAAAGAAATTATGTCTTATTCTAAAGCAAAAGATATATTACTACCAAAGGATAAAATATTAGAGTTTAATGGAAAAAAAATAATTAATTGGAACGATTTTGTAGAAGAAATATCTTTAGTAAATAGAACCAAAGTTGAAAATAATTTTATAGAAAAAAATAAATTTCCAATAAAAATTTTAAGAAATGAAAAAATAATAGAAGAAAGCGTTATGTTAACTCATAACTCAGAAACGAGTACATACGTATTAGGAGTACAATTAGAGCAACAGAAAATGAATTTTTTAGAAAAAGTTGATATTTCAATTAGAATATTTGTAAACTATTTTAAAATGACATTTGATGGGTTGAAAATGATGATTACTGGAAAAG